>JAIPJQ010000096.1 GCA_021734065.1 Fidelibacterota bacterium
TGTAATTGTTTTCTGCGAACCCGCAAGGAAGCCGGGCTACTAACGAGGATGGTTTTTTTAATCATCTTCCCCCTCTTCAAGATGTCCCAAAACCGAAATAAAAACTTTTCTGCCTTTCAATGTACCGGGTCGTGCAAATGATCTCCCCTCAGCACCATCTGCTCCCGAAACTGAATGATGCCTAAATTTCAGGATTCCATTCACATCCATTAGCTGCAATCGATACAGGCGGTTGTGAATACTTGCGGAGTCTGGTTGATTGAGCTCAACCGCGCCAATAGAAGCCGTCTTATCCGAATCCGTCAAAACCATTTCATTCCTGGCCAGACTCATGAGGAATCGCCAATTGGGTTGAGGCGGTGTTACGTTTATCACCGGTAATCCGGTTTTATAGCGTTGAGCGGCTTCAAAGAGAGAGATTACCCGGAAGTGACGTTTCCCCTTTTGATCTTCAAAGATTTCCATGTGGTGATTTTTACCATACTCTACATAGCGTTTTTTGTCTTCATCCAGGGCAAGCATATTCGATGTGGGTATCTTGATCCTGACTTTCTTAATCTCACGCTTACCATTCGGTATATAGAGCGGCTCGTTGAAGGCTTCTTTGGGAAGCGCATTATTCTTGCCATCCCAGCCCATATCTATCAAGCGTCGGATGACCTGATCCCGTACAACGGGATCCACAATATTGCGGGTTTGCTTTCCTGTAAGGTCGGGTAAATTTTTCCGGACCACATATGTACGTTCACCATCAGACAGTTCAATTAATCCATAGAACGTGTCTTCATGTAGTTGTCCCCGGGGTCGGTTATTCACGCGGTGGGAGACCAGAATTTCCTGAATGGCACTCTGGCAATCTTCGAAAAAGTGCTTCCAAGGTTGGGGAAACTGAAGTCGATGCGCACCCCGGCCTGTGCTATCGAAGCGGGATAAAGCCTGGACAAAACCATGCTTCGTGTTGGCAATCACCAGGGCATCCACGGCATGGTGGCGGTGATCATCTCTAACCTTCTGGTTTCCATCAGGGTTCAGGATCCGGTCCAATCCCCACAGGTGCCTCAGCGTACTGGTGAGCCTGCCCGGCAGGACCTGGACATCTTTGCACACATACGACATGTACTCTTTTACCTTCCGACTGATATATGCGGTATCGACCAGTTGGCGGGCGATAAAGTCGTCATCCAGTTCCTCCTGCATGAATTTCTTTATTTTCGTATTGGGACGGGATTTAATCATGCTGATTTCATGGTTGACCTGAACCACGCTGTCAACCGGTTTGAAACGTTTAACCCTTTCAAGTATTTGAGTATAGCGAATGTCATCGTGTCCATAGGCTTCAAAGGGTGTTTTGTTATGTTTTTTCTGGTTTTCGGCCCGGTAACACAGGGTCTTATTGGCTATGGAGTCGTCCAAACTACGGGAATAAGGAATAATATGCTCAATCTCGAACTCACCATTATACAGGCTGGACAGGGAAATTTTTTTGCCGGTATAGGGACATTCTTTGTTACACTCCTCCCAGAGCTTGTATTTGATCACATCATCACGGGACGGATTCCTGGTAATGTTTTCATCGATGAGGCGTTTCTTAATTTCACCAGACTCTTTTTCCCTTTTACGATTCAGTTTTTCAACTCCCATCCGCTTCCATTTCGGCCAGCGACTCTCCCGGGCTAATTCAACCCGGACCGTTTCGGGCTTGCCGTAGGTTTGAATAATGGCATTCACCACTTTCCGGACTTCATGCAGTGTTTGTTGAACAATGGGGTTCCTGAGATCTTCCGGTAATGGCAACCGCTGACGACTGCCATCATAGGTGATAACATGGCTGTGGTGATAGAGTTTGGATAAATTATCCTCTTTAAGGTTCCATGCATCAGCCAAGTATTCCCGTACTTTCACCTCCTGCATTTTCTCTTTTACCAGGATACCGGTTACCACGCCCCGGATATCCTCCTGTTCTTCCTCTGTCAATTCCATCCACCGTTGGCCGAATGCGTTTTCAACACCCGCCAAAACAACCGCTTTATCGTATGTGAGAATATCACCGGACGGCAAAGGTTTCAGGTATGGAATAATGCGCTGCATGGCTTTCTGACTTAGCTGACCGTATCCAGATTCCAGTGTGATTTTCGGAACCTTGCCGGCTGTTTCTGCATCCAAGCCCCAATTTTCCCGGGCATAGTTCTCGAGCCAATTCGGACGATTCGGCGGGTCATTGTAGAAATGGAGTGTATGCCAGATGTACCATTGCTCGTCAGAGGATAAATTGTACCAACCATCTCCAAATACCTTTGCGATCCGAGCATTGGTAATATGACCGAAGAGTTTATCCTGGCTGGCCAGGTTCATTACCGTGTCTTCCGGTAGGTGCAATTTTTTCCTGATTGCGTCCAGTTTCCAATTTTCCCTTTTCCAAAGTTCACTTACCAGAAATTCATGTTCGCTGGGTGAAAGTTTTGGATTCTCCCGTTCCGGGTGAAGGATACGCAACCGGCTTAATTGCTCAAGGATTCGAAACTCCTGAAAGACAAGGGAGCTCTTGGGCGCAACTCGTTTTTGGGGCTCGAAGGTGCAGGTAGCTACCGTATGTTTCTGGGACTTTAACGGACGCTGATAAAAAATGGCATCGAAAATATCGGGTTTTGCATCCTCAGTGAGGATGTTTGGGTAATACTGTGCCTGGTGATTCCACAATTTATTAAACTCATCCAGATACATTGCACGGGTGGTGTACCGATTCCGGCGTCGGGTCTCATGGGGATCTGCAGCATTCAGGTATTCGCCAAGTGTTTGGAATCCTCCCGTTACAATGGCTTGGGTGGTTTCGTTAATACCAATCTTGCCATCTTTGCCCTCATAAATGACACTTTTGTCATTTTCCTTATCCGTTTTCCGATTGGATTTGTAACCGCGACGTTGATTCAGGTGATAAAATGCTCGTCCTAATTCAAACAATGTAAGTTTCCTGTGTAAGCCTTCAGCTCGAACTTTATAAGGGTCAATCTGGAAAAATGCTGCTTCTTCGTTTTTTGAGCCGGGAAACATGCTCAGATCAGTAAGTATGTAGCTCAATCTTTTTAATCGGTTTTTCCTGCGAGCATTCATCTTGCGAGCTTGTCGTGCAGCTCTGCGAGTAGCGTTTTTGGATTCTTCCTGGGCACCCTTTCGGTTAAGTCCCTCTTCAAAAATACGGACCCCTGTTCCTATAATTTTTCCCGCTTCATCATCAATTAATGCCCAACCGATCGAATTCGGTCCTAAATCAAGCCCTAATACGCTTGCCATTTTTTGCCCCTCTCAGGTCTTGCCCAATTGTTCTAAAAAAACTTGCGGGAAGATATAACCGGTTCTATACTTATGCCAGTTTTACCTGACTTTGAGGGCTTATCACAATAAGGGATAAGATCCCGAAGGCTTTGCCCCCCCCCGACCTCGTTGCCGGGGGATTTTTTTTGTCGCCTGCCAGAAAAAAATATTTAGTCAGTGCTAACATCATTATGCTGACCTTCCAGCTTGTGCCGACGACGCCCTCCTATACACGGCTAGACCCGCACTTTTCATGAGCGATCACACAAATTGCCGACCCGCCCTGACATCTTATTCAGGTGATTCAGACAAGTTTGCAAACGGTTTGCAAACTTTATCAAACGACCTGGACATTTATCCCAACGGTTTGAAAACTTTGTCAAATGAATTGAAAACATTGCCAAATGATTCGACCATTTACTCGAACGGTTTGGGAACGTTACCCGGTGAGTTGCACATTTATTCAAACGGTTTGGGAACTTTGCCAAATGACCTGGACATTTATCCTAACGGTTTGAATTGTTCCGATAGGAGCAAGGAAGGAGGGAAAAAGGGAGGATGGAGGACGGAGAATGGAGAAAGGGAGAAAGCTGGATTTTTGGGTTTTCATCCCGTCATTAAAGCCCTTCCCGGAATAAGCCGGAAGCGCCGCAGCGTGAAGCAGCAAATCATGTCTGAAGTCCAGGTGCCGGACTGAGTTCGATTTGCTGCAGCGGAGGTGATGAACGGCGCCGGAGAAGGACTTTCAGACTTGAATTTTTGGTTCTTTTGTTTCAAGAAAAAAGAACAGATGCGTTATAGCTTGAAGTCCAATTCACGGAAATCACAAGCCCCAGGCATCAAATCCCAAACAAATTCAAAATTCCAAAAAAAAACGAATGACCGAACCAAGTGAAGGAGGACGGAGGATGGGGGACGGAGGATGGAGAAAGGTAGAAAGGGGGTGAAATCAGGACATGGGTAACATATTTGTCCGAAAGTGGGCCCTGTAGGACTCGAACCTACAACCTAACGATTATGAGTCGTTTGCTCTAACCATTGAGCTAAGGGCCCCGAGTGTCAATTCTCGCGGCGCTAAAATAAACGGCCGTCCATGGGGCTCCAACAGGAATTGGCCGTGGATCAGCACGTCCATTCCTTAGCGAACGGCGGTTTCCGTCCAGGTAACCTCACCATGGAGAACCAACGCGGGACGTTCACCACTACCGGGATGCTCATCAGGTACCACATTCAACGATTTATCGGTGGTGTTAAACCGCCACAATCCCTTCAATTCTTCCAGCAGCACAGGATTATAATGTTGTGTTAATTTTTCGATATGCTGACCATGAAATGTCAGTTCCGAATCGGCCAGTGCCGTGGTCCACAAACGCACTTCGTCCAACCAGCCCGTCCAACCGTTGTCCGGCGTGGTCTGACCCGGATCCCAGTCGCCCCCTATGAGAATGCGTCGTCCCGTAGGATTCAGCGTCCAGCTATGATTCCGCACCATGCACCGGGCGCCATCCACAAAAAGCACCAACCGGCCCGCATTATCATTGGCCAAGGCCAGGGAATGAAATTGACCGTCCAGCAGATTGGTCGTGGTTGATGCCGTCAACTGATTGTTGGCATAAAAAATGGTGATGGTTTTTCCCGTAGTACGGTCAATGTAAATGGCCAGATCATTGTTGTCATCCGCATCCGGCACCATGAGCAGACAGGGGCTGTCTGCAGTGAGTTCAGCGATGTGGAACCAAAATTCCCAGGTAAAGGCGCCCGTGAGATGAGCGGTGTTCAGCGTGTCAATTTCCAGGTAACTGATGGACGCATCGTCCGAGATGAGCTTGATGGACTGGTAAAATGGCGCCGGCTCACTGCATTGCATCAAAACTAACAGCCCCACGGTGCTGAACATTATAATTATCTTGTTAAATCTTATCCGAATCAAAACAGCGTCTCGACTTTAACCAGATTGCTCCGCTCTGAGTAATTTCCCCTGCTGTCCCGGGCCCACACAGCGAACCAGTAGGTTACGCCGCTCCCCAGTCCGGTCACATTCGCCTGCAGGTTTACCGTCTCTGCCACCAGTTCGGAATTGTCACGACTCATGCCGGTGGAATCGGTGTTGTAGAACAACTCATAGGCACTGGCTGCCTGGGCCGGTGTCCAGAGTAATGTGGCGCTGTGGTTGGTGATATTGGCCGGTGCCAGCAGGGTCACGGAAGGCAGCGTCATGGCCACGAAATTCCCCAGGATTTCACCGCCCTCCAGATTCCCCCGGGAGTCCTTCACCATGATCTGATAGGCGTAATCACCTTCCGACTGTTGAATGGCATTATCGGTATAGGAACGCTGGGCAACGTTGGTAATGGTGGTGACGATTTGGCTGGATTTCCATAGCAATGCAGCCGGAACCTCTTCCAGCAGTTCATCACCGATCCAGGTGGTGTCGCCATTTTGAAGAATAAACAGATCGGTGTACCGGTTGATTTGAAATGCTGCAAAATCTGATTCCGGCTGGTCGGCCCAATCCCACTGGAGGATCAGACCATCCTGACCGCTGGGCTGGATATTCACCACATTGGCTCGGTGAATCCGCAATGGCTCCGCCATAATGCCATTACTGAATCCCACTCCGCCATTGGTGTCCAGAACGGCGATTTTATACGTGTGATTCACCCCGTAGGCAATGTCCTTTGTGTCGGTGTAAGTCAGCGTTGTCAGGTTCCGGATGGTATCCACGGGCGTCAGGGTATCATTCACCGTTTTGGTGACCACATAGGCTCTGAAATCACTGCGGACGGGCAGGTACTGGGACCAGCTCATTTCAAATTGATAGCGTCCGGGCACCAGCGAATTTAGGATGACGGGCGTTACCGAGCGGGTATGCACCACCAGCGGCGGGCCGGTGACAAGGGTGTCCGGATCCAGCACCCAGAGGTAATAGAAGTAGTCCCGGTCGCCATTCAGGAACAAATCGGAATAGGCGGTGCGGCTCACATCATTCGTCACTAACAGGGTGTCGTGTTCTGCCATGAACAAACTATCCGCGCTACGGGTCAACCGGTAACCGGAGAATTCAGCGTCACTGCTGGGCTCCCATTGAATGGTGGCGGAATATTTGGTCACATTGGTGGCACCCACGAATTCCGCCGGTTGCAGCGCCAGGGTTCGCGCCGAAACCGGGTCGGTTTTGAAAATTGCGCCGTGGGTGTCGGTAACCCAGACCTGGTACGTGTAATTTGTGTTTTGATGCAACCCGCCATCGGTGAATTCATTGCGGTTGTGATCCTCCGAGTAGAACACCAGGGTATCCCGGGTTGTATCAATGGCTGCAAACCGGCTGCGATAGACGCGATAACTTTTGAAATAGGGGTCCAGCGTACGGTTCCAATGCACTTGCATGGTGTGCTTTCCCACCGGTGTCACCTGATCCAACTCGATTTCCACCCAATCCCCGGTAGTCCCGCTTTTGATATTGGATTTTGCTGACCAAATTGAATCCACCACCACATAGATGCAGTAGGAGAATGACTTTTGAATGCCCATGGCGTGGGTGTCCGCGTAAGCTGATTGGCTGCGTATGGTAATGGAATCAATCAGTGTGTCCAGACTGTCCACCTGCTCATCTTCAGAGCGATACAGGAGATAGGTATCAAAATAGTACGCGTTGGTGGGAGTCCAGGTGATATTCAACTGGTATTTATCAATGGAACCGCCGGTCACCGGCGCGCTCACGTTGGTAATTTCCACCGGGTGGGGCGCGACACCGCGATTATCCACCACCACACGGCGGGTTTCGGAACTGGCCTGATTGCCCGCCGCATCAACAGCTTCTACATAGATATTTTCCACCGTGTCCAGATTGGCGAAGCTGTGGGTATTCCAACGATAATAATAATAACTGGTATTCTCCTCCTGAATGCCCCGGCCCAGCGTGTCAGTCCCCTGCATAAAGGCGACGCCTGCCACCTTCTGGTTATCCGTTACCCGGGCGCGCAGGGTATAGACATTTACAGCGGTATTCAGATCGCTGGCAGGATTGATGATGACAGGAACCGGAGGTGTTACATCTTCCGCAGGCGGCTCACTGCATTGCCACAGCGTGACGCCGCCCATAAACAGGAGCAGGGTCAACCCCCACCGCAAAAACCAGTGTATTGAATGTCTTGAATGACCCATGGTCTGCATGGAATGATTATCAGGTCTGCTTTTCAGCAGTAAGCTGCCCTTCCAGCGTTTTTATCTGGCGCAGAATGGTGAGCACATCGCCGTTGTTTTTTTCCACTTCCCGGAGCTGTTCGCGCAGCGCATTCAACGCTTCCCGTAGTTGATGCTGCTTCAGCACGGACACGCAATCCCGGGCCAGTTGAATGGAAACCGCCTTGCCCGAATCCAGGTCAAACAAAATGCGTGACACCAAATTCTGCCAGGGAGAATCACTCAGCGCGTCAACGGTACGGGAACGATTCAGCGGGAGTTCATTCTCCAGTTCCGCCCGCACCTTTTGAAAGATTTCTTTAAATCGCATGCGCTCCAGAATTTCCGGCTCCAGATTCTCCAGCAGCCATTTCAACACCGCTTCAGATTCGGAAAAATGGAGCCGCAACAACTCATATTCCGCCTTATCAGTGGCGGATTCCAGTTGCAATGATCCTGGTCCACCTGATGCTGCACGGGAAGCGCTCTCTCCCCGCCGACGGGGCTGGTAGCGGGTTTTATCCCGTAATAACCGGAACAGGGTGGATTCGGCCATACCCATGCCCTCGGCAAACTGACTCAACAATAATTCCCGGGTCAGGCGATTATTCATCTGCGCCAGATCAGCCACAAATCGTTCAGCAAAATTTGATTTAGCTGTAGCAGAGCGCAATCGTGGCTTGTAATAACTTATCAGATAGCCCATAAAATCGGGCGCATCGTCCAATAATGCCTGAAAGTCTTCCGGTGCGTGGTCATCGAAATAGCTATCGGGGTCGCTGCCGGCGGGAAGCTGGATAACCCGCACGGTCAGTCCGGCGTCCA
>JAIPJQ010000097.1 GCA_021734065.1 Fidelibacterota bacterium
CATTGAATTTCTGGGAGATCTGACTCTCAACCATTCCTGAAATAATCAGCGGTGTCCGGGCTTCATCAATCAGCACCGAATCCACCTCATCAACGATGGCATAGTAATACCCGCGATGGACCTGTTCCTCCGGTGTAATAGACATGTTGTCCCGGAGATAGTCGAATCCGAATTCGTTGTTGGTCCCATAGGTCACGTCTTTGCCATATTCCACCTGACGCTGTTCCGGTGTCATGGAATTCAATATCACACCCACCGTGAGTCCCACATGACGCAACAGCGCACCCATCCAGTTGGAATCGCGTTCCGCCAGATAATCATTCACCGTTACCACATGGACACCCTTACCCACCAGAGCGTTGAGATAAATGGGCAACGTGGCCACCAGGGTTTTACCTTCACCGGTTTTCATTTCGGCAATTTTGCCCTGATGGAGAATTATTCCACCAATGAGCTGCACATCGTAATGCACCATGTCCCATTCGGTTTCCTGGTCAAGGATCTGGATTTTTTGTCCCAACATCTGTTGGGCGCCGCGTTTTACAACGGCAAAGGCCTCCGGGAGAATTTCTTCAAGAATATTCTGCTCAGCCTCATAGACCGCTTCCCGAACCTCTTTTTCCTCCAGATCCTCACTCTCCAACCGGGATTCCAATTCTTCCCGCTCTTTGGCGATTCGCTCCTGCCATTGGCGGGTTTTGGCCATCAGGTCGTCTTGGGTGGTATCCTGGAGTTTATCAAATTGTTCATTAATGGCATCGACCAGACCGGTAAGTCGCTTGACTTCCCGCTCCGATTTGGTGCCCCCCATCAGTTTTGTAAGGAATTCGCTAATCATGGCGCAAAGATAATCCGTTGGTCTTCATATCGAAATTTTTTATACCGCTTCACCGGGCGTGATGTCATACGGTTCGCCGTTGCGCAAGTTCCCCATTCCAGCACACCGCAACGGCCTCACGTAACAAGGCAGGTTATCACATCACCTGCCTTGCCGTATCTTCCGAGATTGTTTATGTGAGCAACAATTGCATCAAGACAGAACTGCCCTGATTATGCGATTTGGATCTTTCCCGACGCCAAGCCATCATTTAATACCGCATCCAGAATGCCATTGATAAAACTGCCACTGTCATCGGTGCTGTAGATTTTGGCAATTTCAATGGCTTCGGAAATGGACACTTTGGGCGGTATATCCGGGAAATGGAAAAACTCCGCCATGGCTATTCGCAATAACAACCGGTCAATGAGTGCGATCCTGTCAAAATCCCAATTCTTGGATTTCTGGGCAATCAGGTCGTCAAACTCTTTACGATGAGCCACCACCTTGTGGGTGAGAGACCGGGAAAACGGGATCAGTGCTTCCATCAATCCGTGATCGGTAAGAATTGTATCGAAAATCTGATCCACATTATCGTCCATTATCTCGTAGGCATACGTCACCTTCAAGACAAATTCACGCGCTTTTCGTCGCTCTTGCATGCACCCCTACTTTTTCAGGTGAAAGGAGCCTGATTTGTGCATCTGTTTCAGGCGTCCCATGTTGTGAATACGAGCTTCAGCGATAGTGTTCGCAGCCGTCATCGTGGGAATCTTCTGCTCTTCGCTGAGTTGAAAAATTTCCATGAGCATATCATAAATATGATTTACCCGTGAGTAAGAACGTTTTTCACTGTATCCTTCAAGTTCACCATAGACATTGATCACACCGCCTGCATTGATGCAAAAATCGGGCGCGTACAGGATATTTTTCTCTAATAAAATCTTACCATGCTTCTCATAATCAGCCAACTGGTTGTTGGCCGCACCGGCAATGATGGGTGTTTTCAACCGGGGAATCGTATCGTCATTAATGCCGGCTCCCAGAGCGCAGGGTGCAAAAATATCTACCTCCTGCTTATAAATCTCATCAGGACCACAGGTGGTCACATTCTGATGCTCCTTGGTCACCCGGGCCAGTTTTTCCGCATCAATGTCTGTGACAATGACCTCCGCGCCGGCCTTCAGCAGATGCTCCAGCAGGTAGCACCCCACATGACCCAATCCCTGTAAGGCCACTTTCCGGCCCTCGAACTTTTCATTCCCGAAAACCTTTTTCAACGCGGCTTTCATACCGACGAAAACGCCATAGGCAGTGAATGGCGACGGATCACCACTACCACCCAATTCACTGGCCAGACCCACCACATATTCTGTTTCGTCGTGGACCCATTCCATCATGCGCGGCGTGGTGTTCACATCTTCCGCCGTGATATACCGACCGCCCAGACTATCCACCAGCCGTCCAAAGGCCCGGAATGTGGCTTCGTTGCCGATTTCCTTTACATCACCAATGATAACCGCTTTGCCACCTCCCAGATTCAATCCGGAGATAGCTGATTTATAAGTCATTCCCTCAGAAAGTCGCAGCACGTCCCGCAGCGCATCCGTTTCACTTTCATAGTTCCAGACCCGGCACCCTCCCAGAGCCGGCCCCAGGCTGGTATTGTGAATAGCAATAATGGCTTTTAAGCCGGTTTCCGGATCGTGTGTAAAGACAACCTCTTCGTGTCCATGCAGGTCCGGTGCATCAAAAAATCCCATAGTCCAACTCCTATACGTTTAATAAATGTCTGCTAATGACGAGACGCTGGATTTCATTGGTCCCCTCATAGATTTGAGTGATTTTCGCATCCCGCATCATGCGCTCGACTTCAAATTCTCGTATGTACCCATATCCGCCGTGAATTTGAACCGCTTCAGTGGTTACATACATGGCCGTATCCGAGGAATACATTTTGGCCATAGAAGCTTTGGCGCCAATGGGAATCCCGGCATCCTTCATCCAGGCTGCCTGCCGGGTTAAGAGACGCGAAGCCTCCACCCGTGTAGCCATGTCCGCCAGCTTGAAACTCACGCCCTGAAAATTCCCGATTTTGGTGCCGAACTGTTCCCGTTCGTTGGCATATTGTATCGCCCGTTCCAATGCTCCCTGAGCAATTCCCACTGCCTGTGCGGCAATGCCGATTCGGCCGGCATCCAGGGTAGCCAAGGCAATTTTGAAGCCAAGTCCCTCCCCACCGATCAAATTGGACTTGTGCACCCGGCAATCCTCAAATACCAATTCGCTCGTATCTGAACCGCGAATGCCCAGTTTGTCCTCTTTTTTCCCCGCACGAAAACCATCCAGTCCCTTTTCCACAACGAAGGCAGAAATCCCCCGGTGGCCTGCTGCTTTATCGGTTTTCACAAAAACCACCACGAAGTCCGAGCTTCTGCCATTGGTAACCCAGTTTTTGGTCCCATTCAGGACATAATAATCTCCATCTTTGGTGGCGGTAGTGAGCATGGCTTTGGCGTCAGAACCCGATTGGGGTTCACTCAATGAGTAGGCACCCAGCTTCTCACCGGATGCGGTAAGGGGCAGGTATTTCTGTTTCAGTTCCTCACTGCCGAACTTCAGGATCGGATTGGTGAACAACGAGTTATTCACAGACATGATGACACAGGTGGAGGGATCCACGCGGGCGACCTCCTCCAGAGCAATGACATAAGAGATTGTGTCCAGGCCGGTCCCACCATAAGCTTCCGGAACCTGCATGCCCATGAACCCTAACTCACCCAGTTTTTTCACAATTTCTGTGGGGAATTCTGCCTGTTCGTCCCGCTCCCGCACACCGGGCTTGATCTCTGCCTCTGCAAACTCCCTGATGGTCTCCAGAATCATCTGCTGTTCTTCATTCAATTGAAAATCCATGGTCAAATTCTCCCCTTAAATGGTCATCGTATAGGTAACAAACACCCCACAAATTGTGGGGCGTGATTAAAAAACATCATGCGCGGTAGTCGTAAAAACCAATCCCAGTTTTCCGCCCCAAATAACCGGCCGCCACCATTTTTTTCAGGAGCGGACACGGACGATACTTGGGATCACCCAAGCCTTCGTATAACACATTCAGGATGGATAAACACACATCCAGTCCGATAAAATCCGCCAGCGTCAGCGGACCCATGGGATGTGCCATACCCAGTTTCATGATTTCATCAATGGCCTCTTTGGTGGCCACACCTTCCATCAGTGCGTAAATCGCTTCGTTTATCATGGGCATTAAAATGCGATTGGCCACGAATCCCGGGTAATCATTGGCTTCCACCGGGATTTTACCCAATTCCTTCGTTAGGGTCATTACCGCTTCCACGGTGGCATCCGAGGTGGCATGTCCCCGAATCACCTCCACCAGTTTCATTACCGGTACCGGATTCATGAAATGCATGCCGATCACCTGCTCCGGCCGTTTAGTCTGGCTGGCAATTTCGGTAATGGAGATGGATGAGGTATTGCTGGCCAGAATCGCATCTTCCGGCAGTAATTCATCCAGCTTGCGGAACAAGGCAAACTTGATGTCGCGATTCTCCGTTGCAGCCTCAACAGCGATCTTCGCCGCTTGAGCGTCTTCCAGATTTGTCGTGGCTGTAATCCGTCCCAGAATGGCAGTCTTATCCGCCTCGGTAATGATCTCTTTTTTAATCTGGCGATCCAGATTTTTTCCGATGGTTGCCAACGCTTTGTCCAGGAACCCCTGATTAATATCTACCAGAACTACCTGAAAGCCGGTCTGAGCGAACACATGAGCAATGCCATTCCCCATGGTTCCCCCGCCTATCACACATACCGTCTTGGACATAAGAATACGCTCTCTTTCAATACATTTTTTGAAAAATCAAAACTAAACCCGCTCTACGATCAGCGCAGACGCCTCACCACCACCAATACACAGGGTAGCCAGACCGCGTTTAGCCTCGCGAGCCGCCATGGCATATAAAAGTGTCGTCAATATCCGCGCACCCGATGCGCCAATGGGATGTCCCAGAGAAACAGCGCCTCCGTTCACATTCACTTTGTCATAGGAAATTTTCAGCTCATCCATGGTCACCATGGTCACTACGGAAAACGCCTCGTTGATCTCGTACAGGTCAATATCATCAACCGTCATGCCGGTTTTCTTCAAAACCTTATTTACTGCTTTCGCCGGTGCGGTGGTAAACCACTCGGGAGCCTGGGCAGCCGATGACTGGGCAATGACTTTTGCAATCGGCGTAAGGCTTAGCTGCTGTAGCATCTCACCACTCACCAACACCAGTGCCGCGGCGCCATCATTGATTTTGGAGGCGTTGGCAGCCGTAATGGTTCCCTCTTTCTGGAATGCCGGTCGCAGCGTGGGTATTTTTTCAAAATTCACCCGCTTGGGTTCGTCATCCTGTGTGACAATCACCGGATCCCCTTTGCGTTGGGGAATTTCCACCGGTGTGATTTCCGCATCAAAATCTCCATTTTCCTGCGCACGAATGGCGCGCTTATAACTCTCCACCGCGAATGCGTCCTGAGCTTCCCGGGAATAATTATACTCGGTGGCACAGCGCTCACCGGCCAGTCCCATGTGGGTATTGTCATAGACATTGAGCAGTCCATCCCTCAGGATGCCATCTTCCAGAGTGCCATTCCCTAAACGATAACCTGTGCGGCCTTTGGGTACATAGTAAGGCACATTGCTCATGCTCTCCATGCCGCCGGCCACGATGATATCCGCATCCCCCACTTGAATGGCTTGCGCCGCCAGCATCACCGATTTCAAGCCCGAGCCGCAGACTTTATTAATGGTCATGCACTCCACATCCACGGGTAAGCCGGCATAAATGGCTGCCTGGCGCGCGGGTGCTTGTCCTTCGCCGGCCGTAATCACATTTCCCATGATGACTTCATCCACCTGATCCGGTTTGAGGCCAGCCTGTTTTAGTGCACTTTGGATGATTGTGGCACCCAGTTTTGTGGTGGGCACACTGCTGATACTCCCCTGAAATGCCCCCACAGGTGTGCGCGTGGCAGCTACGATATAAACTTCATTTAAATGTTCCGGAATTTTTCCCATCGTCCTTAAATCCTTTCTTTACTCAGATTCCCGCTGGATCATTCATGGCTTTTTCAATCCTTGCCTCCGGTTGTCTCCCTGAGCTTGTCCCGAGCCTGACGAGGGGCCCCGTCGAAGGGCAACCGGAGCTTAGAATTCCCTGCGCGTACTTCGCCCCTGCTATGCTCTCTTCGCCCGGGCAGGCAGGTTCAGCAAGATCCGCAGACAACATTTCCCCAAAGCGCCATCTTATTTCACCAATCGTCGCAGTGAAAACAAATCCATGCCGATATTCTCACCATCCAGCATAACCTGTGCCGCCAGACGTCCCATGGAGAAACCAAATCCCATGCCATGCCCGGTATATCCGCCGGCAGCGAAGACATTGCTCTTGCCCGGCAGGCTGCCCAGCATGGGAATACCGTCGCGTGAAAACCCCATTATCCCGGCCCATTCATAGTCCACCGTGAAGGTTTTCAGCGCAGTGAAATTGTCTTTGAGATACGCGATTAATTGGGTGGTGACCCGCTCATCGGGAAGTTCATTGAAATGCTGCGCATCGCCGCCCGGGACCGACTCGCGCATCCCGCCCATCAGCACCCGGCCGTCCGGTAACTGGCGGAAATATTCATAGCCAAAATTGGCATAAATGACCGGGTTCCACAGTTTTTGTGTAATGGGTGAGGTGACCATGGCATGTCCCCGTACCGGCAGGATCTTGTCCTGAAAAAAGTCGTCCATGAGCTGGCTGTAAGCGTTCGTCCCCAAAAGTACCAGATAGCCGGAAACGCGACCTTTGGGTGTTTCCACTGTCACACTGTCATAATCATCGTGAATGATTTGGGTGACCGGCGTATTTTCAAAAATTTGGGCACCTGCTGCCACAGCCTCTTTCGCAATTCCGGAGACCATCCGGGCTGGATGCACACCAGCATCTTCCGGTGTGAATAGTCCACCTTTGTACAGATCGGACTGGGTCAGGGCAGCAATGTCTGCCTCGTCACGATATTCTACCTGAAACCCATCTGTTTGCATAAGGGTTGCGCTCTCCCGCAGCTCCACATTTTCTTCAGTAGAAATGGCTGCGTGAAGGGAACCGGATTCGTCCAGATCACAACCAATTTCATGCTCCCGGATGAAGTCCTTCATCAAGCGAATATTTTCCACGGTAAAGTCAAACAACCGGCGGGTTTTCTCCCCTCCGATCAAGGCCACCGCACGGGCATAATGCTCCACCGTACCGGTTAGCAAAAAACCGCCATTGCGACCCGATGCACCACTGGCCACCAATTCTTCCTCCAACAAAACCACCCGGGCACCGGCTTGACGCATCCAGTACGCCGCGGCCGTGCCGGTTATCCCCCCACCGATGATAATTACATCACAGGTCAGGTTCCGGTCCAGCTCCGGGAATTGCTGCTCCGCGTCCCGCAGCCAATACACCCGCTGGTGTTCAGATTTTCCCGTTGATTTCTCTGTCATAAGCCTGAATGATATGGCGCACCAATTTGTGCCGCACCACATCAGCATCGGTGAAGGTTACTGTGGCAATCCCGGGCACCGACTTCAGAATGCGCGTACTTTGCAGCAAGCCTGATTCTTCCCGGACCGGCAGGTCAACCTGCGATAAATCCCCGGTCACAATGACTTTGGAATTTACACCCATGCGGGTGAGAAACATCTTCATCTGAATGGGCGTGGTATTCTGGGCTTCATCCAGAATAATAAAGGCATTATCCAGCGTCCGACCCCGCATGTAAGCCAGGGGCACAATCTCAATACTCTTTTGATCCAGGAGTTGGCGAATACGGTCGGCGGGCAGCATATCATACAGCGCATCATATAAAGGTGTAAGATAAGGGTCGATTTTTTCTTTCAAATCACCCGGCAGAAAACCCAGCCGCTCACCCGATTCCACCGCCGGGCGGGTGAGAATGATTTTCTTAACTTCCCGGTTCTTGAATGCCGAAACGGCAAAGGCTACGGCCAGATAGGTTTTACCGGTGCCCGCCGGTCCCAGCGCGAAGGTGAGATCCGAATTTTTAACTGCTTCGAAATAGGCTTCCTGGCCTTCGGTACGCGGTTTGATAACATCTGAACGGGTAAACAAAATCACCGAACCCAGCCCCGGTTCACCAACAGGCGTTGTTCCCGCCCGCGTCAGCTTGATGATGGTGACCACATCCTCTTTGTCCAGATATTTTTTCCGGCTGAGTACGGTAAGCATTTCGCCCACGATGGTCTCCGCCTCAGTAATCTCCTGCTGCTCACCGGAAAGGGTAATGTCGTTGCCGCGGAC
>JAIPJQ010000098.1 GCA_021734065.1 Fidelibacterota bacterium
GATAAGTGCGATCGCAAGAAAAATGTTGCTGATTGTCTATTATCTGTGGGTAAATAATACCAAGTATGATCCAGATTATCATCCGGCTTTACAGCCATATTTTACTGGATTTTAAACACAGTACCTCGGCGGTTAAATGCTTTTTGCTTCCTGTGGTTTAAAAGAGCAAACATCGAATCAATCGAATGGAACCGAATGGTTTTATCTGGCAGAAATCATAAACCCCGTCAGGGGTTCACTCTCTGTAGTAGAATCAGATCAGAAAAAAGTTTAACCCCGTGCGGGGTTTTCAATTTCTGTCTTTGCTTCTCAGCAGGGAATCCCTTTGGGGTTTATCTTCTTATTAGAGATTCAAACTTGCTACAGATAGAAAACACCTCCGGTGTTTCTCCTGGGTTTAGTTTAACACGAACACCAAATGAATCGATTCGGAAAGCCCAAATCGCAAGCATCAAAAATCAAACAAATTCCAAATCGAAACGCTCAATTTTAAAACGGAAATCCAGTCCCGGCATAAGTCTGAGTTCTATCCCGCTCCACTGTGAGCTTGGCGGTTTTCTTTGCGCTTTTGCGGTTAAATGCCTTTTGCTTTTCGTGACGACCAATCCGTGAAAATCTGTTAACTCCGTGGAATCGGTGTTCTCTTCATCCGCGGTTTTCCTTTCAACCTAAACCCGTTTGCACTTCGATACGCCCTCCGGGCTACTTAGTAAGACAAACGGGGTTATTGCAGTTTGCATTACCTTCGTGCTTTAACGGTTTGGGTTTTTCCTTTTGTCTTAATCTGTGAAGGCTGTGGTTGTTTATTAATTCGTGTACCATCGTGAAATTCGTGGTTCCATTTTCCTCACACACTTTCAATCGTTGGAGTCCGTTGGATTAATCAATATTTTTAGAGCTTGGAAAGAAGGACGGTATGCTACCTGAAAAATTGATCATTCGCGGAGCCCGCGAGCATAATCTTAAAAACATTAACCTGGAATTACCCCGTAATAAATTCATTGTAATTACCGGCTTGTCCGGGTCCGGTAAGACCTCACTGGCTTTTGACACCATATACGCCGAAGGACAACGCCGCTATGTGGAATCCCTTTCGGCTTATGCACGCCAGTTTTTGGGGCTCATGGAAAAACCGGATGTGGACAGCATCGAAGGGCTCTCCCCGGCCATTTCCATCGAACAAAAATCAGCCTCCCGAAATCCCCGCTCCACCGTGGGTACGGTCACCGAAATCCACGATTACCTGCGACTTCTGTTTGCCCGCGTCGGCCATCCCAATTGCTACAATTGTGGCCGGCCTATTTCCCGGCAGTCGGTGCAGCAGATTGTGGATTCCATTCTGAATCTCCAGGAGAATGCCCACATTCAGGTGCTTTCACCGCTGGTGAGGGGCCGTAAAGGGGAATTCAAAGAAATTTTCAAGGAGATTAAGCGGGAAGGATTCGTGCGGGTTCGTCTGGACGGGAAGATTTACGAAATCGGTCAGTTTCCGGACATTGATAAAAAGAAAAATCACAATGTGGAAGTCGTGGTGGACCGGCTGGTGATCCGGGACGACATCAAGGAACGGCTCACCGATTCGGTGGAACTGGCGCTGAAGCACGGCAGCGGGAAGGTGATCATTGATGTAGTGGGTGAGGAGGAGCGGATTTTTTCCGAGCATTATGCCTGTCCCTATTGCGAAATCAGCTACCCGGATCTGGAGCCGCGTCTGTTTTCCTTCAACAGCCCCTTTGGCGCCTGTAGTGAATGTGACGGGCTGGGCACAAAAACAGCCATTGATGAAGATTTAATCGTTCCGGATAAGCGAAAAAGCCTCATGCAGGGTGCGGTGGTGCCGCTGGGTGAGCAGCCCCGGGGAAGCTGGTATGCCGCCATTCTCAAGAGTCTGGCAAAGCATTACGGATTCAGCTTTACCAAGCCCTGGAAAGATCTGTCACCGGAGGCGCAGCACGCCATTATTTATGGTACCGAAGGCGAAAAAATCAAAATGCAGTACGAATCCAAGACCTTCAAGGGTGAATACGACGGCACCTGGGAAGGGGTGGTTCAAAATCTGCAGCGACGGTATTCCCAGACCACATCGCCCGGAATTCGGAATTGGATTGAGAGCTTCATGAGCTCCCATAAATGTGCCCATTGTGCCGGTACTCGCTTACGCGTGGAAGCCAGACATGTGTTTATTGGCGGGAAGTCGGTGGCGCAGCTTTCGGACATGACCATTCGTGAACTGCTCCATTTCTTTGAAAATCTGGATCTGACCGAAACCGAAGAGCAGATCGGCTATCAGGTATTGAAGGAAATCCGTTCGCGGCTGCGCTTTTTGAATAATGTTGGACTGAATTACCTCACCCTTTCCCGGACGGCCAGCACATTGTCCGGCGGGGAGGCGCAACGCATTCGCCTGGCCACCCAGATCGGGTCCCAGTTGGTGGGTGTGCTGTATATTCTGGACGAACCCTCCATCGGATTGCATCAGCGGGACAACCACCGGCTGATTGACACCCTCATGAATCTGCGGGATTTGGGAAACACGGTACTGGTGATTGAGCATGATCAGGAGACCATGGAGGAAGCTGATCTGTTGGTGGACATGGGGCCGGGGGCTGGGGAACATGGTGGTTATGTGGTGGCTGTGGATACACCGGAAGGCATTAAAACACATCCAAAATCCATCACCGGACAATACCTGAGCGGGAAATTACAGATTGAAATTCCTGAAAAACGCCGGAAAGGCAAGAAGCGGTCGGTGACCATCACCGGTGCGCGGGGGAATAATCTTCAGAAAATTTCAGTGGAACTGCCGCTGGGAAAATTCGTCTGTGTCACCGGCGTTTCCGGATCCGGCAAAAGCTCGCTCATCAATCAAACCCTCTACCCGGCCATGGCGCGGGCATTATTTGGTTCCAAGCTGGTACCGCTTTCCTACGAGTCCGTTGATGGCTTGGCCTATGTGGACAAGGTGGTGGACATTGACCAGTCACCCATCGGCCGGACGCCCCGCTCCAATCCGGCAACCTATACCGGTTCGTTTACCTTTATTCGTGATTTATTTGCCAATCTCCCCGAATCCAGACTGAGGGGCTATAAACCGGGACGCTTTTCCTTCAATGTGAAGGGCGGGCGCTGCGAGAGTTGTCAGGGCGACGGCATTATAAAGATTGAAATGCATTTTCTCCCGGATGTCTATGTGAAATGTGAGGTGTGCAACGGCAAACGCTATAATCGGGAAACGCTGGAAATTGTTTATAAAGGTAAAAATATTGCTCAAGTGCTGGATATGAGCGTGGAGGAGGCGGCGGGGTTTTTCCTGGCCATTCCCGGGTTAAAACGCAAGCTGAAAACGCTGGTGGATGTGGGTTTGGGTTACATCAAACTGGGCCAGCAGGCCACGACGCTTTCCGGTGGCGAAGCCCAACGGGTGAAGTTGGCCAGCGAGTTATCCCGCGTGGGGACGGGGAATACCTTTTACATTCTGGATGAGCCCACCACGGGGCTGCATTTTGATGATGTGAAAATGCTGCTGAATGTCCTGAACCGCCTGGTAAACAAAGGCAATACGGTTCTGGTTATTGAACATAATCTGGATGTGATCAAGTCGGCGGATTACATCATTGATCTGGGTCCGGAAGGTGGTGATCAGGGGGGAAAGATCATCGCAACCGGAACACCGGAGGCGGTGGCCCGGAATGAAGCCAGTTATACAGGACAATATTTGAAGCAGATGCTGGAGAAGCAATCACGGCTTAAAAATGCTGGCAAGGTGGCAAGTTAGCGTTAGCGGGTGATCGGGTAAGCGAAAATCCCAAATAACAAGCATCAAATTTCAAACAAATTCAAAAAGTCAAAGACCAATGACCGGAACGAAAAGAGGCTGAAGCCCCGTCTCTACTGTGTGATCATAACCCACGAGCTAATGAGCCTCGGCGAGCCGCCCGGAGAATATGGATTCTCCTTAAAAATAACAGCTTTCGCGAAATCACAAATCCCACGTATCAAATCGCAAACAAATCTCAAAACGAACAATTACCCTCGCCTCCGTGTAATAATCCACCGGGCTTATATTATTTCTCAGTGCTCTCGGTGAAAACTCGGTGATCTCGTGGTTAATCAATCCGTGTGATCCGTTAAATCCGCGGCTAATAAACCATCTGTGTTGGTCTGTGTTCATCTGTGGCAGAACAAACAAAATTCATTGATTTTTCAGCAGTTGGCGGCTTAACATTCGCATCACGGGAGGGATGTTTACATGGCATTATACGGTACGGTCATTTTACCCGGTGATAAATCCATCTCACACCGCGCCATTATGCTGGCCTGTCTGACGGAGGGTCCCAGCGTACTCCACAATGTGAATCGCGGCGCCGATGTGAAACAAACCGTGGCCGTTTTAAAACGCTGCGGAATGGATATTCAATGGCAAGACGATACAGTTACCGTCCAGGGCGCTGGAAGAAGGCCATTCTTACAACCCCACCTGCCATTGGATTGTGGGAATTCCGGCACCACCGTCCGTCTGGCCATGGGACTTGTGGCCGGCTATCCGCTGCAAGTGACCTTCACCGGTGACGATTCTTTAAGTCAACGCCCAATGAGCCGGATCATTGTTCCCTTAAGACAAATGGGCGCCCGCATTTCAACCCGTAATCAGGGCTACCTGCCTGTAATGCTCACCGGCGGCGAATTGTGGGGTATTCAGTACGATCTGCCCATTCCCAGCGCTCAGGTAAAATCAGCCATCATTTTAGCCGCATTGAATGCCCAGACCGAAACCAGCGTCACCTCACCACTTCCCAGCCGCGATCATACCGAGCGCATGTTGAAACATCTGGGCGCGCCCATCACCATGGAGGGCAATACCATCACGGTGAAGCCGCTGAAAAAATCGCTGAAACACGCGGATTACACCATTCCCGGAGACATTTCAGGCGGCGCTTTTCTCATCGCTGCGGCGTTGTTGGTGCCGGATTCGGAAGTGCTGCTACAGGGTGTGTCACTCAATCCCACCCGCACGGCCTTTCTGGAGGTGGTCAAAGCCATGGGCGCGCAGGTAAAGGTTACCAAAATCAGTGAAGTGGCGGGCGAGCCGGTGGGAGATATTTTGTCCCAATCCAGTCAGCTACACGGCATCACCATTCCTTCGGACCAAATCCCCAATCTGCAGGACGAATTACCGTTAATTGCCCTTCTGGCAACTCAGGCCGAGGGAGAAACAGCGGTCTCCGGCGCGGAAGAACTGAAGGTGAAGGAATCCGACCGCATTGAAGCGATCGTGACCAACCTGCAGCGCTGGGGCGCAGACATTCAGGCCAAACCGGACGGTTTCGTCGTGCGGGGTTTCACGCCATTAACCGGCGGGCGCGTCCATACCCATCACGATCACCGGATCGCCATGATGATGAGTGTGGGGGGACTCGTTGCCAGAGAACCGGAACGACTGGATGACAAAGACTGTATGGCGGTGAGTTTTCCGGGATTTCTCACCATTCTGGATAAACTACAGCATGACTGAAAAAGCGATTGAAATCAGGTGTTTCATCACCATCTCCACCAGTTATTTTACCGGCCGCATGTGGTATTCATTCATGGCCGGACACGTTTAAAAAGGAGCGATTGTGAGATTTGGAATTATTGGCGACCCGTTAAAACAGAGCGTGAGCCCGTTTTTAATTCAATTATTGTTCGAAAAATTGGGGCACGAGGTAGCCTACAAAAAATATGAAGTTCTGGGACCGGACTTGCGGGAATGGCTGCGCGGTCGTGCCGCCAAAGGACTGAACGGGTTCAATGTGACCATTCCTCATAAAATCAATATTATTCCGCTTCTGGACGAAGTGAATGCCCGCAGCGCGCCCATGAAGGCAGTGAATGTGGTGCGCAAAACCGACGGTAAATGGGTTGGGTATAACACCGACTGGTATGGTTTTGTCAAAGCGGTGGAAATCAACGCCTTGGATCTGAAGGACGCCAATGTGGTGATTCTGGGTGCCGGTGGCGCCGCCCGGGCCATTGCCTATGGTGCCTCCAAACTGGGCGCCAAACGCATCACCATTGTAGCCCGCAGCCTGCCCCACGGTGTGCTGGTGGTGAAAGATTTGAAAGATACCATCTCACCCACCCTCATTGAGACCACACCCTGGGACGCCAACGCCATTGAGCCCATTGAGCAGGCTTACATGTTGGTGAATGCCACGCCCATCGGCATGAAACCCAATATTCGCCAGACGCCATTGGGCGCGGAGTTGCTGGAAAATGCCAGCGTGGTGATGGACGCGGTGTATAATCCCATTAATACGCACCTTTTGGCAGATGCCTTAATGGCTGACTGTCAGACGATTCCGGGTTTGGATATGTTTCTCTACCAGGCCATGGCTGCCGTGGATGTGTGGCTGGGTGAGGAGCAGGATTGGAAATCCATCGATCTGGATGAGGTTCGGGAACTGACCCACAACAAAATCACCGGTTTTAAGCGCAAAGAGCAATAGCGTGTCCCTTCAAATATTCCAAAGGATATGGTGTCCGCTGCTGGCAAATATAAACTGAATTAATACGCAGTTTATACAAAGCATTATGAGATGATTAAAAAAATCAAATTTTTTATGTCACTCCCGGGGCTCGCCGAAACTGAAGCCCGGAGCTACGGGAATTCCTCCGTTGCCATGAGCTTTAGCACGTTGGTTACTACTACAAAGGGAAGTAGGGTTCTGTCCCATTACAATCATCGACTATATATTGGGCTGAAGCCCTGATAATTTATGTTGTTTCTAATCCCCGGCCTGAAGACCAGGGCTATGGAGTTTTCAACCTGAGCCAAGGGAAAATCGATCCGCTTCATGATCACTAAATGCAACGTCTGGGGCTTTCATTGCCACGAGCTTTAGCTCGTGGATAATAACCGGTGAAAATGACGGGACTTCAGCCCCTCATGGTTTCAACCATTGAGATTTGGATTTTAGGATTTGTTTGTGATTTGATGCTTGTAATTTGTGATTTCTTCCAACCGCTTACCCGTAACTATTCCCCCATTATCTGCGATAAATCAACCCCGGGATCTTCCCGCTCAACCACCAGGATACCGGACATGGGAACGATCACGTAATTCTCATCTTTGTATTTGATTTCAATAGCAAATTTTTTCATGTAGAGCGCGTAATCTCCCACTTCTACTTCCATGGGCAGGTACTTCACACCCTGTGTGTGTCCCCCGGACTGCCACGGTTCATCTCCGGATTCAAGATCGGGTAACGGCGTGCCGGGTCCCACAGCCGCCACATAACCGCCCTGTACATTTTCTTTCTCTGTCACCGTTGGGGGTAAATACAAGCCCGATGCGGTTTTATCGCCACCTTGATCCGGCAGGATCAACACCCGATCGCCGATGACTTTTAAACTTTCCAATCGTTTTCTGCGCATAATCTATTTCTCCCGCCTAAGATAATCGTCGCGTCGTAAAATCGGGGATTTTTTTCAAATTCACGGGGTTGTTTAACGCAACTAATCGAGAAACTTTCCATCAAAATCTGCGTAGACAGGCCGATCAGACAGGGGCGGTGAATGGTTTGAATGATTCGCCTGCAAATTACATTTCACGCCTGGTGATGTTGACAATGGGATCAATTGAATTGTATGGAGAGAAGATAAAATGAGAACACATAACCCTGTTTTTGGACGCGCTTTCAGTCAGGCCGGGAGAATTTCGAGCGCCGGCACAAAAACCATGTCCATTTCCGGTACCATTGATAAAGCGGTTATCCTGTTTTTTGTCACCCTGATTGGTGCGACTTACGCCTGGAACCAATTTTACGCCTTCGATGAAACAGGCATTGCACCGGGCAGCCTGTTCACCATCGGGTTAATCGTGGGGTTGATTGCCGCGCTGGCGACCATCTTTAAGCCCCAATGGGCACCAGTTTCATCAATCGTTTATGCCGGTGCAGAGGGTCTTTTGCTGGGGAGCCTTACCGCCATGGTGAATGCCTACGCACCAGGTTTGGGCATCCAGGCAGTGGGATTAACCCTGGGTGTTCTTTTTACCATGCTGGCTTTATACCGGTTTCGCATCATCCGGGTGACGAATAAACTGCGCGCCGGGATCATCTCTGCCACCGGTGGAATTTTCATTTTTTACCTCATCA
>JAIPJQ010000099.1 GCA_021734065.1 Fidelibacterota bacterium
ATCACCAAGGGACGGGGGCCCTATATCATTGATGCGGATGGCAATCGTTACGTGGATTTTGTGGGCTCATGGGGGCCGTTAATTCTGGGACACGCCCACCCGGAAATCATTGCGTCCATTCAGAAAGTTGCCCAGCAGGGAACCAGCTTTGGTGCACCGACGGAATTGGAAATTGAGCTGGCTGAGATGATCGTGGAGCGGGTGCCCTCGGCGGAGATGGTTCGACTGGTGAACAGCGGGACAGAAGCCACCATGAGCGCTGTACGATTAGCCAGAGGCGTCACCGGTCGGGATAAGATGATTAAATTTGACGGTTGTTATCACGGCCACGGTGATTCATTCCTCATTGCTGCCGGATCGGGTGCTCTGACCCTGGGTGAACCCAATTCGCCCGGCGTGACCAAGGGTACCGCTGCTGATACATTGCTGGCGCAATTCAATGACATTGAAACAGTGCAGGCATTATTTGAAAAAAATCCCGGCCAGATCGCCTGTGTCATTGTGGAACCCGTTAATGGAAACACCGGCTGCATTCCGCCACAGGATGATTTCCTCCAGAATCTGCGAGCATTATGCTCAGAACAGGGTGCTTTGCTGATCATGGATGAAGTCATGACCGGCTTTCGCGTCGCCCGGGGTGGCGCCAATGAGCTATACGGTGTGGATGCTGATTTACTCACCTTTGGAAAAGTTATCGGCGGGGGAATGCCCATTGGTGCCTACGGTGGAAAGCGAAAATACATGGAGCAGGTTTCGCCTACCGGTCCCGTATATCAGGCGGGTACCCTGAGTGGCAATCCCATGGCCGTGACGGCCGGAATTGAGACATTGAAAAAGCTGGACAAGCTCGCCTACGACAAGCTGGAATCGTTAAGTAAACATTGGGCGATCGGTTTGCAGAATATCATCGATAAGAACGGTTATCCCCTGACCCAGCATCGGGTGGGCAGTATGTTTACCCTCTTTTTCTCGGATAATGCCATTCGCAATACATTGGATGTGGCCAAATGCGATACCGGGCAATTCAACCGGTGGTTTCACGGGATGCTGGAGCAGGGCGTTTACCTGGCGCCCAGTCAGTATGAAGCGGGATTTATGTCGCTGGCACATACGATTGAAATTTTAGACGAAACCCTGGCGAAAGCGGAAGCGGTGCTGGGGGAGGTTTTTTAGGGGAAAGAAGAAAAAGTGAGAAAAAGAGCAAGAGTAAGCACAAGAAGCTCCTCGGCGGTTTCCCTGAGCATGGTCGAAGGGCCGCCCAGGCTTGAAATACACGGGTATCGACTGAAATTTTAGGGTAATATCATCTTCGATCTCTGACTAAAGTCGGTGCCTCAGACTGACATGCGCGTAATTTTTCCCTGATGCGCTGATTTTCAGCTTCTCAACCCACAAAGGAATGTTAGCACGATGAGCCACTACCAGAAAATCCTGATTACCGGTGCCAGTACAGGGCTGGGAAAACAGTTAGCCCTGGAATTCGCCCGCCGGGACAAAGCCCAAATCTGGTTATTGGCTCGTTCGGCAGATAAACTGAAGGCTGTGGCTGACGAAATCCAGTCGCTGGGAGGAATCGGTCATCCTATTCCCTGCGATGTCACCCGTCCGGATGATCTGCAGGTGGCGTGTGAGCAAATCTGGAGTGAATCGGGGGGAGTCGATCTGATGGTGGCCAATGCGGGTTGGAGCGGAAATATGCGCTACCCGGGTGAGCGAAACTGGTCCACCGCGCGAACGGTGATTGATTTGAACTTACGCGGTGCCATTCTCACACTGGAGTTTTTTACCCGGAAAATGATTGAGCAGGGGCATGGCCATCTGGTTGGGATTTCCAGTGTAGCGGGATTTCGCGGACTTCCCAAGAGCAGCGTTTACAGTGCCACCAAAGCGGGCTTGATTACATACCTGGAAGCGCTACGCATTTCGGTTTCCGGATATGGCTTGTTTGTTACCGATATCCGTCCTGGATTTGTGAAAACGCCGCTCACGGATAACAACCATTTTCCTATGCCTTTCCTTTTGGAACTGGAGGATGCCGGGAATCGGATGTATCGGGCCATCATTCGGCGTCGTAAACGCTTCACATTCCCCAAACGCATGGCATTGACCGGTTGGTTACTGCGTCATATTCCCAATTTCCTCTTTGATTGGATTGGTGCCAAGGCGGCCAGGCCATTCAATAAGAGGACGTTCAGTGGTGAGTCTTAAATTTTCCTGATCGTGGTCGCGAGGGGCTGAAGCCCGGAAATTTTGTGTGATTTTTTCCCCGGGCTGAAGCCTGGGCTATGAAACCTATAATCCAGCGTCTCAGGATTTTGTTGCCACGGGCTTTCCGTCTGAGCGGAACAGGTAGCCCGTGGTTAACGGCTACCGGAAGAAATTGGATTTGTTTGTTTGTAATATGGTGTCTAGCCTGTATTGGAGTCTTCTCCCCTTTCTTAGGGGAGAATAAAAGAGGGGTTAAGAACTTAGGCTGTTCCGAAAATCGATCCCCTCCCAAACTTCCGCTAATCCGCTCCGAGCCTTGTTTCGGTCATTGATATTTGCGATTGAGTGCATGGGATGTGTGATCATGAAATTCGCATAGTATTGTAAAAACAATATGATAACGGGATTGTGCTGGAGTCTTCTCCCCTTTCAAAGGGGAGAAAAAAAGAGGGGTTAAGAACTTAGGCTGTTCCGAAAATCGATCCCCTCCCAAATTTCCGCTAATCCGCTCCGAGCCTTGTTTCGGTTATTGACAATTGGAAATTTGAATTTGTTTGAGATTCGATGTTTGGGGTTTGTGATTTCGCTTTTTAGTGAAGGGTTTCCCCAGTTCTCCTGTTCTTTTTTCTTGAAAAAAAAGAACCAAAAATTCAAGTCTGTAAAGCCCTTCTCCGGCGCCGTTCAGCGCATGCACTACAGCAAATCGAACTCAGTCTCCTGCGGAGACTTCAGACATGATTTGCTGTTTCACGCTGTGGCGCTTCCGGTGTTTCCCGGGAAGGGCTTTAATGACACCGTTCAAAAGCAGGAGTTGCGGAGTAGGGGAAATCATTTGCTGTTCAATATTTCATTGCCACGGGCTAAAGCCCGGGCCTGACCTCCCTCGTCACCTTGAAATTGATTGAGATTATCCGCCCATCAATCCCCGCTTGAAACCGGTTCCGCGAAGGCGATGATATGACCATCCGGGTCCGCAAAGTATGCCACCCGGTCCCCCCAATCCTGGCGTTCAATGGGAGAAACCAGCTTTGCGCCGTGGTGCATGGCATTCTTGTACCACTCTGAGAGATTTTTCACAAAAAGGTAAAGTTCACAGCGTGGAATTCCGTTGCCTGTGGAAGGATGAGGAACTGTTTTACCTAAAATACAGGCGATACCGTCATTGGGCATCAGTCCCAGCGAGTGGGTTGGCGTTAGTTGAAATTCCGTCATCCCCGGCACATTGAGAATTGGCTTTTGTCGCAGGATATTTTCATAAAAATCACAACTGACCGGCTGATTTGCCACATACAGAATGGTCATGGTTCGATTGAACCTGTCAGGCGATTGGGACGAGGACATTATTGCTTCCGGGTGAATGCCGCTACAATCAGCGAAGTCACCACACCCATGCCAAGCGCGCCAATAATTGCTATCCAGATATAGCTGGAGAGGCTGAAATATTCCTCCGCCGCCGCCCGGGACATTTCTCCCTGGGAAACCGTGTACTCGATAATGGCAGGGAAATAGCCCGGCGTAATGACAACTGCCGTGAGCCACTGGGCCAACGGACTCAGAATCGCCACGATTGCCGTAATGATGAGCCCGGTGATGACGCCCTCTTTATAGGACATTTTTCCATCCAAATCCCGTTTTCGCTTGTCCAGCAAGGCCAGGACATAGATGGCAATGGCCGGAATGGCAAAGAGATTGGTGTAGGTGGCGTGTTTGTCAATATGGGCTCCATGGAGACCCGCCAGACGCTCCAGCAGCATCCACACCAATGATGTGACCATGAAAATGACACCCCACTTTAGTTCGGTTTTGTATTTCTGCATAACCTGTCCTTTCGGTTGCTTATGGATTCATCCTTGTGGGGTAGTTATTTGGTGCGCCCCTCAACGACCTTATCGTATTCGGTATCCACCGGTTCCCATAACTCAATTTTGTGGCCTTCGTTATCCAGAATATGGACAAACTTACCATACTCGTATTCTTCAATCTCATCCAGAATGGTAACGCCTTCCTGTTTCAAAACCTCAACCAGTGCACGCAAATCCTCCACACGGTAATTCAGCATAAATTCCGATTGTGAGGGATGGAAATAGTCTGTGTCGGCCGGGAAGGGACTCCACTGGGTGAAACCCAATTTGCTGCTGTCATCACCCTGGCGCCATTCAAAGCTGGTTCCGTAGGCATCGGTTTTCAGCCCTAGATGTTTTTCATACCAGGCTTTCACCTGTTCGGGATCCTTACACTTGAAAAATACACCACCAATACCGGTCACGCGTTTCATGTTATCTCCTAATCGTTTTAAAAAGCTCGTATTCACGCCCGGATTTCAGCGGGCCAGTTTGTTGCTCCCGAGTGTTTGGCAAAATCCCGCTTTTTCAGGATATCAAGCCACCGGGACAAGGATTGCCTGGTCTTTACCGGCATATTATCAATCATGGTTTGAAGTGCTGCATCCATGCGGCACACCCCTTGTTTTGATGGATTTCAAACCCCCGTGATGGATTGGTGGGAGGCCAACCACTTGTTTTAATTTAGCCTGTACGACCATATATCAAAATAGTGTGTTATGCTGAAATCGTCGCGGACGGACTCGACTCCGGCCGATGCATGTACTTATAAAATCCAAACAAAACCAAAACGCCCGCCGCCACCATGGCCAGTGCCAGCGTAATGAGCAGAAATGAAATAGCACCTTCCCAGAATCCTGTTCCCGCCTGTCCACCGGCAATGGGCATCATTTTTCCAAAACCGGTCGCGGCGGCGATGAGTACCGCGGTGATGTTGGCGTAGGTTCCGAACAGTACCAGCCAGAAGGTGATGGTTAACCACCTGGCAGACAGCATGATTTTCTTCCAGATCAGTCCCAAAAGAATGAGAAACATGCCATTCATCACCCCTTCCAGATGGGCGGAGAGCGCCATGCGGGGATTGGTCATATTCTGGACGAAAAGTCCGACAATGAGTCCCAGGAGAAACAAGGTAAGCCCCAGGAAAATCAAGAGATTGGATTGTTTAGTATGGGGGGCGGGTGATGTCATGATGATTGACCTTTCTCCCCCGGTTATAAGCGATATGTAGATTCAAATGACCGGGAAGCTCACTTGCGTCCCGGGGTTGACTCATAGGAAGAATGAGTTGGCTGTGGGCATTAATTTAGGTCAAATGCAGTCAATTCAAAGCGACAGGTAGCGTGTGGTATTATCCCCAGAAGCAGCCCCATGCATCCTCGTGAACGATTTTAAAAAAGTCGGTGATGCTATTTACTTCAGGATCGGGCTCATAGCCATGCCACTTCAAATCAGCGCGCATCCAATAGATTTTCCAGCGATTCGTTGTCTGAACATAGGTTGCTTTGGCTAGGGGTGATTCCTTTTTTTCATCAGAGTTGCGCCAATTGGGACGAATTTCGTAGATAAAGACACTTTGTCCCTCTACCCGGAAGTTTATATCCAAGCGGTTCCTCATCTCCGGTGGCGGACGCCGAATCACCAGAAATCCTTTTCCGGCGTCATCGATATTTTTTAACTGTTCAGGTGTAAGTGCCATAAAATCTCATCAAGAAGGTAATATAAGGATGATCGTTTATTCAGAAATTCATTTTGAATGAAACTTGCGAAATTTACGCTTCCTAAACATGAATGATGTCTGTGCCTTTTAAATCTCCCGGCCGGATACCGATCCATGAAGGTAAAAGCAGCGAACAAAAACCCTTCCGGCCTTCACCCTTGTGCCGCTATACTTGACCTGTGAAGAAACTGGACCGCTATATCCTCCGGGAATTGTTTACCCCCTTTGCCTATTCCCTGCTGATTCTCACCTTTATTTTTCTGGTGAATTTCCTCATCCGCTCCATGGATCGCATCCTGGGGAAGGGGTTGAGCCTGTGGGTGATTTTGGAATTTGTAGGCCTGAATCTCGCCTGGATGCTGGCGCTGGCCATTCCCATGTCGGTGCTGGTGGCGGTTTTGCTGGCATACGGACGCATGGCTTCGGACCATGAGATTACAGCCATGCGCTCGGGAGGGATTTCCCTGCCCCGCATCCTGCGACCGGCACTGATTTTTGCCACGGTAGTGGCGGCATTTACCATTTACTTCAACAATAATATCCTGCCCGATCTGAATCACCGGGCACGCCTGCTGGGTGGCGCCATTTACCGGTTGCGGCCTGATTTGAATATTGCGCCGGGATATTTCATCGATGACCTGCCCCAGTACACCATCCGGGTGAATGAGGTGACGCCCACCGGCTTGAAAAACATCGTCATTTTTTCCAAGGACAATCAGGAGAGTCAGGTCTCTATCTACGCCGATTATGGCCATCTGACAGTGGCCGGCGACCATATCATTATATCATTATATAATGGTGAAAAACATCGGCTGGACATGAAAAAACTGGATGATTACCGGCGGGAGCGATTCGACTCCACCCGGATTGCCATTCCCGTGACCAATATGCAACTGGAGCGCACGAATCGGGCGGCCCGGGGCGACAGGGAAATGTCATCGGCACAGATGCGGGAAAAAGTCCGTGTGTATGAAGAGTCGGTGGAGCAGTTGAAGCGGAAAATACAGACCATTTACCAAACCAGTCCCTTCGGGAAAACGGGTGACAGCCTGCGTTCGGTTACCACATTTCTGGATACGGTGCAGAAAAAACCGGTGAATTATGACACGCCGGAGATGCGGGATAACCGGGAGTGGAATCGGACCATTGAGAAAATCCGTGGGGAAATGCGGATTATGGAGAGCTACCACAAGCAGATCAACCGGTTAAAGGTGGAAGTTCATAAAAAATACGCCATGCCGGTGGCTTGTCTGGTTTTCGTCCTGATTGGCGCACCGCTGGGAATCATGACCCGCAAGAGTAGTTGGACGCTGGGTGTGGCCATTGGAATGTTCTTCATCTACTGGGCGTTTCTCATCGCAGGAGAGGAGTTGGCGGACCGGCTTATGATCACGCCATTTATGGCCATGTGGCTACCCAATCTGATTATGGGAGCGGTGGGGCTGTGGATCAGTTACCAGGCCATGCGGGAGCGACGGGTGCTTTCTGCCACCTGGGCGCGCTTCTGGAGGCGGCGGAAACAGGGTACAGATGAATCGAATAGCAATTAGAAACGAAACCATTAGATGGTGATATGTCCAGAATCAGAATAATATCGGAAGATCAAGCCACAGGCAGCCTGGCAAAATTGTATGCATCCATCGCCGGGAGCCGGGGCGGTGTCGCCAATGTGTTGAAACTCCATTCCCTGCTGCCCCAGACGATGGCGGATCATTTCCGGTTGTATAAAACCCTCATGTTCGGACTCAGCAAGGAGACCGGTATAGCACGCAAAAATCTGGAAATGGTAGCGGTGGTGGTTAGCGTTACAAATCAGTGCGATTATTGTGTTGTGCACCATAGTGAACCCCTGAAGCGACTGCTAAAAGATGAAACCCTGGTAATGGCTCTGGGGCAAACGGATTGGTCGTATCTGGAGCAACACCTGGAACCGCGTTGGTTGCTTGTCTTGAACTTCGCCCAGCTCCTGACCCGATCCCCGGTGGAAATTTCAGATCACCATATCGAATCTCTGGGTGAGTTTTTTTCAGACGAACAGATTCTCCACCTGGTCCTGGTGGTAAATTATTTCAATTTTGTCAATCGAAATGTCATGGCGCTGGGCATCAATCTGGAGCATGATTTTCAAAAAACCACGCGCTAGAAAGATAACATTCGTCCATTGCGGAGTGCTCGTACATCCAGTCGGATGATCTCCACCAAATCCGGCAGACCTTTAAGATTCACCTGCTCCCGGGTATAGGTGTGAGGTTGTAAATAGTCTTCTGCCTGATTAAGAACCTTGTCTGACAGGACCAACTCGCCCGCCTGAGCCAATCCCTGAATTCTGGCCGCCAGATTCACCGTGGTCC
>JAIPJQ010000007.1 GCA_021734065.1 Fidelibacterota bacterium
ATGACAATATTGGCTACTATCAGTATTTTTGGTCAGCATCTGGCCCATATTCTGGAGAAGCATATCTAAAATATGGTTTGGGTTTTTACTACGAAACTTATGAATTTGATACTGATGGAGGTGGTGCTGGACTAATCGGTGGCATCATCGATGGTGATACCATCGGAACTTTTACACAGGTTGACATTCAGCCGGAATCGCCCAAAATCCCGGACTCATTCACATTACGGACATACCCAAATCCTTTTAACAGGACGGTCTCGCTGGAATTCGCCGCACCACAAGCGGGGAAAACCGGAGTTGAGATTTTCGATTTACTGGGACGATTAATTTACACGGTCGAAGTGGATGCCCATGCCGGATTCAATCATTTCAGTTGGCGGGGAGTGAATCATGCCGGACAATCGGTAGCCAGTGGTGTTTATCTGGTCAGACTCAGTCAAAACCGCTTTGTCAAGACGGCGAAAATCAGTTTACTGCGTTGAGAATCACTTTTTACAATTCCCGCCAGGTTGCGTTTCAATTTTTCCGAGTTTACCAATTTCAATGATGCCGCAGGGATTTACCCATGGAGCACCATTAAACATCCCGGCGTAGTTTTTGATATAAATTTGGATGACTAAACCGTCCGTTCGTGGGATGGATGGTGCTAAAACGCTACTCAAACAGGATTTTCCGGATGCGATTAACAATTCTGACACTCGTTATTTTTTCAGCTACACTCTCAGCACAATGGTTCTCAAAACCAAAGCCGGTGGTTCTAAACCTCATGCCGATTCCCCAACACATTGAACTGAAATCAGGGGCATTTCGTGTGACCGATGATTTTTCGTTGGGTGTTACGGGCCGGACTCACAACCGGATTTACGGTGGTGCCGATCGCTTTCTGCAACGCTTGTCCGGCCGAACCGGACTCTTTTTCACCCAGGGTTTTCTCAATGAGAAGACCACACCCACAGAGGGGAAACTGATTATCCGTGTGCAGCGCCCGGGTGAGGTGAAATTGGGTGAAGATGAGTCCTATGAACTCACCATTTCCCGCAAGGGCATTGTTCTGGAGGCTCATACCGACCTGGGGGCGCTCCATGGTTTGGAAACGCTGCTGCAACTCCTGAGCGTGGATGGGGAAGGGTATTATTTCCCGGCAATTCAGATTAACGATCATCCCCAATATCCCTGGCGCGGGCTGCTCATTGATGTGTGTCGGCATTGGCACCCCATGGACGTTATCAAGCGCAATCTGGATGGTATGGCGGCGGTGAAATTGAATGTGCTTCATTTTCACCTGTCGGAGGATCAGGGGTTTCGGGTGGAAAGTAAGATTTTTCCGGAACTGACGGAAAAGGGATCAGACGGCAATTATTTCACACAGACGCAGATCCGTGAGATTATCCAATATGCTGATGACCGGGGTATTCGCGTGGTCCCCGAATTTGATATGCCCGGGCACACCACGGCACTGCTAACAGCACGCCCCGACCTGGCCAGCGCGCCGGGACCGTATGATATCGAGCGCAAATTTGGTGTTTTTGACCCCACGATTGATCCCACCCAGGAAAGTACTTATGCATTCATGGAAAAATTCTGGGGTGAGATGGCCGCGCTTTTTCCCGACGAATACATGCACATTGGCGGTGATGAGAATAATGGGAAGCAGTGGGACGCCAATCCGCGCATTCAGGCATTCAAGGACAGCATGGACTTGGCGGACAATCATGCCCTGCAGCGCTATTTCAATACCCGGGTGCTGGAAATCCTCACGAAAAACGGCAAGAAGATGATGGGGTGGGACGAGATTTTTCAGCCGGATTTGCCCAAAAATATTGTGATTCAGTCCTGGCGCGGACGCAAGGCGTTGATTGACGCGGCCAGACAGGGCTATCAGGGCATTCTGTCCAATGGTTATTACATTGATTTGTGCTATCCAACCAGTGACCATTACCTGAATTTTCCCATCGCGCCGGATGCGGATTTAACACCCGATGAACGCGCCCGGATCCTGGGCGGTGAGGCCACCATGTGGGCCGAATTGGTGACACCGGAGACCATTGACAGCCGGATCTGGCCCCGTACTGCGGCGATTGCCGAACGATTCTGGTCAGCGCCTGAGGTAAATGATGTGGATGATATGTACCGGCGGTTGGAGCGGGTGAGTGTTCAACTGGAAGAGTTGGGTCTGACCCATGAAAAAAACTATCCCATGATGCTGCGTCGTCTGACGAATCACCAGGACATCACAGCATTACAGACCCTGGTGGATGTGCTGGAACCGGTGAAAGGCTATACCCGGCATCGTTATGCAACATACACATCACATTCGCCGCTAACTCATGTGGTGGACGCCGCCCGCCCGGATGCTGTTGTGGCGCGGGAATTTCGTAATTTGGTGGATGCGTATTTAGAAAATCCGGTGGAAGGCGTTACCCAAACCGCCATTATCCAACGACTGATTCGTTGGGAATCCAATCATGCCCGGCTAAAAACGACCATTGCCGGTTCACCCGTCCTGAAAGAAGTGGAATCATTATCAGCCGACCTGAGTCATGCCAGTACGGTTGGGCGGGACGCGCTGGCTTATCTTGCATTATGTGAGGCGCCGGATTCGTCTTGGACGGAGGTAAGCCATCAAGTTTTGGAAGCTGCAAAGCAACCACACGCCGCAGTCGAAATTATAGTGGTTAGCGCAATTGAAAAACTGGTGAATGCGGCAGAAAGAGTTAAGTCTTGAAATTTTCCTGTGTGTATCGCTGAGCCTGTCGAAGTGCACACAGGAAAATTATCGTTGATTAAAAAAAATAGAATTAGCAGGTTGTCCTTCGACGAGATCAGGAAGACAACCTGCAATATGTCAAAATTACTCAGCCAATTTAGCCGTAAGCTCCTCCTGCTCAACCAGCAGGTTGATCAACTCATCTTCCAGGCGTAATTGTTCTTTGGAGGCCTCCTGAATGGCTTTGAAGTCACTCTGCGTGTCCGGATGATTCAAAATAGCTTGCTGGGCGACGATTTTCTGCTCTATCGCTTCAATCAATCCTGGTAACTTCTGCAACCGGTTCGTAAGCCGCCGTCGGTCTTTGTGGGAAAGTTCACCGATAACGGTCCTGGGTTTTGGCGAATCCGAATCGTGAGAAATGTCCTGTGAAGGTGTTGTATCTGTCTCACCGGAGGATTCCTGCTCCTGTGATTTTTTCCAGGTGTAATAGTCATAATTTCCGGAAAACGCGCGAATGTCGCCATCCTTCACTTCCCAAATCGTATCCACCACCGCATCCAGCAGATGTCGGTCGTGGGAAATACAGATCAGTGTGCCCTGATAATCTTTTAACGCCTGTTCCACCACGTCCCGGCTCTGGATGTCCAGGTGGTTGGTGGGTTCGTCCAGAAGTAACAGATGGGTGGGACGCACCAATATCCGCGCCAATGCCAGCCGGGCTTTTTCACCACCGGATAGAACGCTCACCTTTTTCTCCACCGCGTCGCCGGAAAAGAGAAACGCGCCCAATAACCCGCGGATGGGGGAAATTTCCCAATCCGGTACTTCGTGTTGAATCGTTTCAAATACGGTTTTGCGCGCATCCAAAACTTCCAACTGATGCTGGCTGTAATAGGCCGGTGTCACATCCGGTCCGTAGATTAACTGGCCGCTGGTGAGTTTTTCCACACCGGCCGTCAGCTTGAGCAGGGTGGATTTTCCAGCGCCATTGGGTCCCACCAACCCGATTTTCTGACCCCGTTCAATCTCCACCGTCAAATCGTCGTACACCTGCACATCCCGGTACGCCTTGCTGGCGTGTTTAAATGAGGCAACCATACGCGGACCCCGGCCGGGTTGGGGCAGGCGAAGACGCAACGTGGCACGACCGGTTGCCGGCGGCGGGATTCTCTCCATCTTTTCCAGCATTTTAATGCGGCTCTGGACCTGCTTGGCTTTGGTGTTTTTATACCGAAAGCGCTCGATGAAAACAGTGGTTTCCGCAATTTTCTTCTGCTGGCTCTCATAGGCCGCCTGTTGCTGTTCCAGGCGCAACGCCTTTTCCTGCATATAGGCGGAGTAATTCCCGGTGAACAGATGTCCCTGTCCCCGTTCCAGTTCCAGAATGTGGGTCACAGAACGGTCCAGAAATGCCCGGTCGTGGCTGATGATGACCAGCCCGCCGGCCCAGTCATTCAGAAACGCTTCCAGCCAGATGGTGGCGTCCAGATCCAGGTGATTGGTGGGCTCGTCCAGCAGCAGAATGTCGGGTGCTTTCAGGAGCAGTTTTGCCAGGGCTACCCGCATGCGCCAGCCACCACTGAAACTTTCCAGCGGGCGCTTGAATTGGTCCGGCAGGAATCCCAGACCTCCCAATATCTCTTTTGCGCGACTTTCCAATGACCAGCCATCCAGCCGATCGTATTCCTGCTGCAGCTGACCCAACTCCTTCAAATATTTTGCATGATGGGGATCGTGGGACAGATGGTTGGTGATGGCTTCGATCTGTTGTTCAATTTTTCCCACGGCCGGCAGGGCTTGCATCACCTCAGTGAGAATGGACTGATCTGTTCCGGGTACGATTTCCTGGGGCAGATAGCCAATCCGTGTGTTCCGACCCTTGATAATCTGTCCGTCGTCCGGTGTTTCTTCTCCCATGATGAGACGCAACAGGGTGGTTTTTCCGGCGCCATTGGGACCCACCAGTCCAATTCGCATGGAGGATGTTATGAGCATGGACAAATCGGCAAACAGGACTTTGTCCGGAAATTCTTTGGTGATATGGTCGAGTTGGATCATCTGCTGGTATTGCTGCTTTCCGGCGCAAAAGCTAATCCCCACCAAGATTGGCGCAACAGGAAAGCGGATAGTACAACCGGGTAAATGAATTTTCGGAACATTATTCGGACGCTATATTTTGCCCTATGAAAATGAAACAAATCTTCGCAAACAATCGGTGCTGGATTGCACAAAAGCTTCAGCTCGATTCTGATTATTTTGATAAGCTGTCACAGGGGCAGAATCCTGATTTGCTGTACATCGGTTGTTCGGACAGCCGTGTCACGGCAGAGGAGCTTATGGGTGCCGAACCGGGAGAGGTATTTGTTCACCGCAACATCGCCAATCTGGTGCCCAACAACGATCTCAGTGCATTATCCGTGATTCAGTATGCCGTGGAGGTTCTGCAGGTAAAACATATTGTGGTGTGTGGACATTACGGCTGTGGTGGGGTGCAAGCCGCCATGCAGCATACCGATTTAGGACTGCTCAATCCGTGGCTCCGAAACATCCGTGATGTGTACCGGAAACATCATCATGAACTGGATGCTATTTCTGATGAAAACCAACGCTACAAGATATTGGTAGAGCGAAATGTGCGGGAGCAATGTATTCATGTGCTGAAAACCGCAACGGTCCAGAAAGCCTTCTCAGCCTACGGTTTAGCGGTACACGGTTGGGTGTTTGATCTCCACACCGGTCGGCTCATTGATTTGGAAATTCCCTACAAAACCATTTTGGATGAAATCCGGAAGATTTACCGGATTGGGTGAAAAAAATCTAGCGATGAATCCAAAACAAAAATGATCAAACCCCGGAGGGGTGGCACAAACCCGATTAAAAACTATACCCCATGGAGAACCAAATCTGGAACGCTTTTTCCTGCGCTGTCGCGATTGGGTTCCAGCCAAGATCAAGACGGGCTAATCCTAAAGGTGAATTTATTCTCATCCCCACACCCGGTGAAAATCGAATATCGCTGATCTTAAAACTACCGGGTGATTGCCAGACATTACCCGCGTCCAGGAAAACCCCGCCATCCAGAAATTTGTAAATCGGAAAACGCCACTCAGCGATGTTCCATACAAATTTTAATCCTCCGCCAATTGGGTTCCCAAGGTTGTCCAGGGGACTGACCAAATGATAGCCAAATCCCCGCAGAGAATTGGGGCCACCGGCATACAGCCGTTCGTTCAACGAGATTGTGTACATTCCATTAAAGGCGTTTAACCAGGCAATCTCAACGGCCCAACCCAGAACAGATTTTTTCGTGATGGGAAAAAACCACCTGTATTTGATGTCCGAACGGAAGAAAGAGTTGGCACCTTGTAAAAAGCCACCAGCAATTTCGTTGTTCCACTCAAGCAGCGTTCCCCGATGTGGATCGAACAGATTATCTCTGGAATCCCGAACCCACTTGATTTGCAAACTGCGAATATCAGCGATGTTTATCGTTGAGGATGTGTCAATTTGAATATTGCTCAGACGATTACGTTCATCACGGTAGGTGAATGTGAGGGAAATATAGTCTGTAAAATTACGGCCAATCGCAGCACGCAATCCCAGACGGGAAAGATCGTAGGTCGGTTCAACCAGATTTTCCCGGATCAGGATGAGGTCAGATCGCCAGGGCCGATGAAACGCCCAGGGTTCGCTAAAAGAAGCTTCGATTCCCTGTTGGATTCTGCTCAGTTGCCCCTTTATTCCAACTTTGCGGGCTGTGCCGTAGAGATTATTCTGGTGAAATTCCATGCTGGTCCGCAGGTGTTCGAGAGAACCGTAGCCCAGTGATACATTGAATTCTCCAGCCTCGACTTCCTTAATCTCCACCAGAATGTCTTTTAAGGTGGAATCGCCGTCCGCAGCCGGTTGAGGATTGACAAAAACACTTTCTGCCAAACCGGTGAGATAAATTTTGCGCTGTGAATTCAGCAGCTTGGAGTAATTGGCAACTTCGCCGGTGTGAAACAGGAGTTCACGCCGAAAAACATTTTCACGGGTTTTTTCCAGTCCGACAAGGCTGATCTTGCCAATCCTGAACTGTTGCCGTTCATTGATATCAAAATTGAGAATTGCCAGATTGGTTTTCGGGTTGACTTCAGTGGTGGGAATAATCGTGGCATCCAGATAGCCTGCGTCGGCGTAGTGGCGCAGCAAAATGAGGGTCGCACTTTCAATGCGTCTGCTTAATAACGGATCACCTGTCTTCAGGTTGACCAGGTCCAACAAGACTGAATCGGGGAAAACGGCATTTCCCAGCAGATTGATGGATTCCAGAAAAGTGCGGGGTCCTTCTTCAAGAGTGATTGAAAGATGCGCGGTAGATTTTACAGAGTCCACAGTCTCATCGTGATCGACAATCTCGGCATATAGATAGCCCTGTTGATAGTAGTAACGAATGATGGACTTCAGATCTTCCTGCACCAGATCAGGATGGAAAATCGTAGGCCGCAGAAAACGGGATGGCCGCAAAACCATTATCTGGTAAAGGGCATTGTCCGACATCTCCGTATTCCCGGTAATCGTCACGGATTTGACCTTGATCTTGGGTTCATCCTTTTTCCACCAGGATGCTTCCGCTGCCTGAAGTGTTTGGCCTGCAGTCAGGATAACAATGAAAATCAGCATGTATCGCCTGAAACTCATTTGAATTTGATCCTGTATTTTAAATCGACACCCGCGCGGCCGTGTTGATCCGTCTGACTTTCCAATACAATCTGATCGGTGATGCTGTATTCAAGTTTAATACTTTGATCCGTAGCATGTCCCACGGTGGTACTGTAGGTAACCTTCATATTTTCTGATAGTCGTTTGGATGTTACCAGCTGAGGTCCCCACTCTGGGCCGAAATTAAATAGATTGCCTTCAATACTCATCTCTTCCAATCCCAGGAATGTCCCCAATCGACGCGAAGTGTATCCGGAAATTCTTTGGCTGGAATAGTCGGCCAGACGATCCTGAATGACACGGGCGAGGGTGGTGTTCTGACTGTCTGTCGTGTTCCCCGCCATTTCTGTGCGGGTTGCGCCGATGGTAAGCAGTGCCAGGATATCGGTTTTGTCCAATGCCGGGCTGGAGGTCAGTGTAACAATCGGGGTTTCCAGGTCGCCAGTGATATTCAGGAAAATTTCATATGCTGTTTTGGAGCGAGTCTGAAATGGTTTGAGGTGGGCGACAGTCTGAAGATTGATCATGGGATTCAGGCGATGGGGATCGCTAAAATCCAGAATACCGGTGTTCACATCAAAGTGGCGATCCAGATAAAGAATGTAGCCTTCTTTGACGGCGATACGGCCGGTGATATTCGGTTGGGCCAGGCTCCCGATGAGGGAAATGTCCGGTTTGAAGCGGAGATAGGCCAGATTGTTATCAATCCAGACTTGTTCACTTTCGTGCAGGCGAATATTAAAACGGGTCTGTTGCAGCACCAGGGCCGGTTGGGCTTGCACGGTGCGAGTGGGTTGGGCGATAGCGAGGAGTTCATTGGGGGAGAAACGTTTAATATATTTGAAACGACCCAGGATGATATCGCCGGTAAGATTCTGGTAGCTGTCGCCCGTACGATATTGAATATCGGCTGATTCAACCGTTCCCTCAACCAGGCGGAATTTTTTAATCTGAATATGTCGAACGGAGAGTGAAGCGTCGATTTGGTAGAGTTGGGAATTTGAGATGTCAATGGAAGCCGCCAAGGCAACCCGACCTTTTTTACCCTGATTGACATTCAGGCTGTCGATCTGCCAACGGTTTCCGGCAAAGTGAAGCTTGAGCAGACCGTGGGAGAGAGGGCCGTCGAAGTAATCCGGGCTGAGGTTTACATGTCTGGCCACCAGATCACCCCGGATATCAGGTTGGGCAAACGTTCCCGACACCTTCAAATCAGCAGAGGCTTTACCAGTCAAATCTGTGATTCCGGGCAGGAACGGCTGGAACACTGCCAGATTCATCTCGCTTGCCTTAACGGAAAGTGCCAGACTTTCCGTGGTGAGTCCGCCCGCCACCTGAAGGGCATCATAATTTGCCAGTTTTAGACCCAGATCAACCTTATACCTGCGCCAGTTGGTTTGATGAATCTCGCCCGTCACTGAAAACAGCGTTTCACTAATCTCGCCTGCCAGTGTCTTTAAGGTTATGGTGGTGTCTTTGAAATCAGTGACCAGGTTGATATTGGTAATGGCGGGTGTGGTTTCACCGAGCTTGAATTGTCCATTAGCCAATTTGATTTCACCGTTGATTTGTGGACTGGACAGGCTGCCATTCACCTTCAGTTGGGATGACAAAATTCCATTCAGGACTTGATCTGCTGCCAGAAATGGTGTCAGAATATTCAGATCCACACGGGTAATGGTCACACTCCCCTCAAGTGATTTCTCGCGTATCTGGCCCGCTAAATCCACCTGACCGGCTTTTTCCAGATTGGCAAACACATGCGCGTCAAAATGGCGGGGTGTGGTATAATCGAGGGTCCCAAGGACATGCAGCGGATAATCGCCAACCATGCCGTCCATGCGTGTCAGTTCAATCTGTGTGGAATCGATCTTGAAATTACACTGACTCAGCAGCAATGGCGGCAGATCCGGCATATTTAATTCGGCTTCAGCCAGCTCCGCAGTTCCCTTGAAAATCGGCTGCACCACCGTGCCGGTCACTGAAATCCGGGTTGTTACAATGCCATCAGCGGAAAATCCTTCCGGCAGGAAATCTTTGAACCAACTCAGTTCCAGTTTTGCCGTTTTTATTTCAGCTTGAATTTGCTCTGTCTTTACAATCCCCCAATGGGAATCCAAGGGTATCGTTCCGGCCAGGTTTAGATGTTGACGATTTTTCTCTGCTGACAACGATTGGATGGTGAACCGTTGTGGTGTCAATATGAATTCAGTTTCTATGGCATCAAGTTGAAGTGATGTGAATTGCGGTGAAACCACTGCAATCCGGCCCCGGATGTCCAATTCATCGAATGGATCAGCGATTGTCACCTCAGCATTGACCAGCCCTGAATAGTGCTGAATTGAACCGGAATAAGGTTTTGCGAGTTGGGTATTCAGGGAGTTGGCATTAACAGAGAGGGACCAGATCGAATCGACGAGCACTGCCTGAACTGAAAGTTGGCCACCCTCTTGCCAGCCTGACGAATCGCGGAATGATGGCTTCAGATTGAGACTCGATTGTAAAGTCTGCCAATTGAAATCACCGCTGAATTGTGCGTGTTCAGACTCACGGAATAGCTGTCCGGAATGGAGCGTAATTGTCTGGTCCCGAAATTTGAAGTCCAGCGCCATTGAATCGGCAGGGTAGACGTCATATTTGAGATGACTCAGCTGTAATTGAGCGTCACCGGTTAGATTTTCCATATTTCCGGCAACTGTCACCTGATAATGCAGGTCAGCTTCCAGTGGAAGCGTAGCCGGGAAAAAGGGAACACTGGCTATTTGCGGAATATATCCTGATGCCTGTCCGTCGGTGATTCTCCAGTTAGTTCCTGTGGTTTTCACATTCAATCCCAGAGAGTCAACGACAATATTGTCGTAAAGGAGTTTACTGCCCCTGACATTTGCAGTCATGACGGGTACGCCAAAAGTACCTGAGAGATCACCCTGCATGGCCAGCGCACCCACCAGTTGGGGATATCCCATCAATGCTGTGAGCGGCGCCAGATTGGGGAGCTGTGCTTCAAAACTGCCCTTAAGATTGTCAGCAGAATAGTTGTGGAATAATGCCTCAACCGTGTTGTTGCCCTGAGTCAGCACCGCGCTGGCTTTCTGGTCTGAAAAATCGATGAGCAGATCTGTGGCCGGAATCGCTTTTCCATAATATTCAGCGTCAGTGACAGCCAAATGACCATTGAAATCAAGATCAATCCAATCCAGAAGGGGGCCGGCAATTTCCAGGGAGCCATCCAGAGTGCCAGTATAATCGGCCGGGTTTGGATAGGCGTAGGCTAATAGGTTGGACACATCAATGTGTTGGATCCGGACAGACGTTCTCTTAGTAACTAACGAATCCAGTGACAGGACGGAATTTCCCGCCACATTACCTCCCAGCAGACGCAGATCCATTGTATCAATCCGGACAGAATCGCGTGTTACTAAGCCGCTCACATGGCCGTTGAGAGCAGGGCTGCCAACTGCTGTCAGCTCGCCCAGATCACTGGAAAAATGGAGAATTGGATTGGTAAGCAAACCGGAAGAGGTGAGGAGCGTTCGGGTGGCTCCCGTAACCAGGGGTGTTTCAAAACCGGTCATGCCGGCGACAAAATCGAGTATCGGTTGCGGTTGTCCGGTAAATGCTATCCTGGCCCTCTGAGACCATATGGAATTCTGGGAAAAAACGGCGCCATTTCCTGTCAGCCCAAATGTGTTAGTCGTGAAGGCTACCCGGGAAATGCTGATGGAGTCCTGGATATAGAATCCTGAAATATCAAAGGACTCCGGTGGTAGATCAGATTCAGGTTGAAACAAACCGGTTTCGGCTTGAACCGAAAAATCGTATCCGGAAGATTCTGACTGAACGGAAACATTGAGATTTTGTAGACTGCTGTTCAGGGACAGACCCGGGGCAACCACGTGTACCTGGCTATTGGTGAGGATGAATTCAGACAATTCAATTTCCCATTGGCCGGGTGCTGAGGTTGTGTCACTGGTTGTGTCTACTAAATGTGGCAGGTAGGGTGTATTGCTGGAATCTAAGGTCACCCAGACCTGACAGTCATCAAGGCGAATCTCTTTCAGAGCAATTTTTTTAAAGATTAACCGGCCCAGCGAATAACGAATCGTGAGTGATTTAAGGGTAAGCAGGGGTGACGCATTGCTATCAATCCTGGTGACGGTTATGTCCGAGAGTATCGCCCGCGTTAAAATATTTGTTTCAAAATGACCGATGGTCACCGGTTCCTGAACGATTTTTTCGATTTGAGCATGAATTATTTTGAGTAGCGTTTTCTCACCGGATGGCATGGAGAGCCAAACCAGTCCAATTCCCAAGACGATAACGAGCCCCAAAATGATGCCCATCAGCCATTTGAAAAACCGGGAAAGGAGACGTGTGCGGGCTGGTTTTGGTTTCGAATCCATAAATGTTTGATAATAATTAAATTTATGAAATTATTACCGTAACAATATCAGGGATCCAGGTGGCTTTTGAAATACGAAAGACAAGATTGAAAAGGCATATCGTTATCCCTGCCACACCGCTTTGATTTCCAAATAACCAGTTCAGCTTGCCCGGTCCTTTAGATCTTCAGGATTTATATATCAGGAAGGGAGAAAGTCCCATAGCAGGAACCAAAACTCGTGGAGGGAGGCTGACAGATTTATTTAGTCAGCTCCCAGGTGTCTGATCCATTCTCCATCATTGAAATACCATACATCCGAGCCTTTTTCGATAAAAGCATCCTCAATACCATCATGATCGATGGGAACCGATTCTATCTTGTGTTTTCGACTCCTTTTTACATCAGCCGGATTGGCAATACTTATGTAGCGTGAATAACCTTTTTTCCCATTATCAATCGTTTGAACATACCCCAGATCTCTTCTTGCAGCCAGTATTAAGGGTGCCTGAGTGGTGTCGGTTTCAAACACGAGTATTTTGGATTCACCTTCATGTGATGCCAGGATCGCCCAATTATTTACTCCATTTTTTAAAATCGAGCCGGATATGACATTATGTGGTTGTTTTTCAATGAAAGTCTGGGGGATCGTGTACCCATTTCTAGTCAAGTAAGAACCAATAGCAGTTGGCAACTTAGGGAATTCATTTGGAGAAAAATACACAATAGGTAATTTAATTATGATCGATGGATCAGGATGTTTCCACACGTTATAATAAGTGTAATCTTGGCGATTCATATCGTTCGCTATTGCTCCAATTAGGGGATCCTGTTCTTTCCTTGCTTGCTTCAAATAGTAATTGTACTTAGCCGCAGTTACAGCCTGACCATTTGAATCATTTTCTGCTACTGTGCACTCAAAGGCAGCACGATACCTATGCAGGAGAAACAGAAGCAGATAGGGGTTGATAATCGAATTAGGATGAATTTCAATATATGTTTCAGTGAAATCTGCTTCAGTGAGAGGACCATCGCTGAAACCTTCCCATTCAAAGAATAATTTTGCTTTCTGCGCATAACTGTAAGCCGAATCCGCGATGCCAGGCGTGTCGATCAGGCTATAGATGCCCAACTCAATTGAATATTTTTTATTATAACCACTTTCCGTTACCATCTTGTACTCACGGTTTTTATTCGTCATGTCGGGTAATTCGATTTGTGAATTGTGGTGGGTGCGCCGTTCCAGGAAATCGTGCATACGCTCCTGCATAATCGATGGCAAGTCTGAAACCACTATATCGTTTCTATAATTTTTACCATAGATCAATAGTTTATAGAGGCTTCCGTGAAAATCGTATTCCTGCCACGGTTCTGTTGTGCATGATGTCGTAACCAGGATGAGCACTAAAAATATGCCCGGAAATAGTCTGTGTTTCATACCAATCACCCTTTCAAGATCAATTTAATTTCCACCTCAACCTGCTGGCCAAACCGCCTCTAATCCCAAATACCCGTTCCAGGCATCCCGTCCATCTAAATCACTTTGTGAAACGGTTCGTCTGTTATCCGGGTCGATAATAACCACGTCCGCATCGGAGCCTGCCTTGATGACACCTTTCTGTGGATAGAGTCCGAAAATACGCGCCGCGTGCGTGCTCATGAGTTGCACCAGACGCGGTAACGGCCACTCCTCTTGTAACCATTTTGCCAGCATGATGGGAAAGGCAGTCTCAATTCCGCCCATGCCATTGGGAATTTGTTCGAATGGCAGACCTTCCGGCTTGTCTGATAACCGAAACGGGCAATGGTCCGTTCCTATGGTATCCACCTGACCATTGAGCAAGCCTTCCCACAGTGCTATCTGGTCAACGGCTTTGCGCAAGGGCGGGGAAATAACATACATGCGACCGTCTGGCTGCTCATAGACAGTATCATTAAAAAACAGGTATTGGGGACAGGTTTCCACCAGCAGTCCCCCGGCCTTGGCTGTTTCCAACCCGGCTGCCGTATTTAGATGGACGATGTAAACAGGACACCCGGTCTGCTGGTGGATTTCCACCATTTTTTCAACAGCCACCCGTTCACTTTCCGGGGGACGGGAGAGCGCATGGTATTTTGGGTGAGTGAGACTTCGGCCGCTGAATTGTTTTGTGGCGGCCTTGATAATGTCATTATCCTCAGCATGGACCATGAGCAGACCGCCATGTTTTCCAATAATCCGGGCGATCTTTTTAATCTGACCGTAGGTGAGATACATCCCCGCTTCTTCATAGGTTGTGAAAACCTTAAAACTTTTAATACCCTGCCGGATCAGCGCGGGAATTTCCTTCAACAACGATCGTTCATAACGGGTGATATTGCAGTGCAAGCCAACGGTGATGTGACTTTTCTCGGCCTGTTTCAGCCGTTTTGCCACCGACTCGGTGAGCGTCTGCCCCGGCTCCAGAATCGTGAAGTCCAGAATTGTCGTGACACCAGCCTTCAGCGCCGCCCGGGTGCCTGATTCAAAGTCATCTGCCGACCAGCCATTTTTGATGGGAATGCCCATGTGGGTGTGGGGATCAATGATCCCGGGGAAAATGTATTTACCCGAACAATCAATGACATTGGTGTCGGCCGGTGGGGTGAGGGTGGGAGCGGCCTGAACGATTTTCCGATCACGGATCAGAACCTGGGTGCGCCGCTCACCATCGGCATTCACCACAGTGCCATTTTTCAACAGCGTATATTGGGTAGAATTCATTGTTCTGTCTGCATCAGCGCGATGGGGGAGCGTTTTCCCAGTCGCAGGTGATGAATCACTTCCGAGAGGATACTCACCGCAATTTCCGGCACCGTCTCACTGCCAATGTCCAGCCCCAGCGGCGCGTGGACACGATTCAACTGATCAGGGAGAAAACCTTCGTCTGCAAGCGATTTCCGTAAAAGTGCCCACTTGCGCTTGCTGGCCATGAGTCCCAGATACGCAATTTCCAATGTCAATAGCCGCCTGATCAGCAGATGATCGTAGCGATGACCTTTGGTCATAACCAGGACATAATCACCGGCGCCGGGGGAGAAATTCTCCATCAGGTTCCGGAACGAATCCACCTGCAGACCGGCCGCCGAAGGAAAACGTTCCTCCGACACCATCTCTGCCCGGTCATCGTACACCATTACATCCAAATCCAGGAAAGTAGCCAATGCAGCTACTCGTTCGCCCACATGTCCGGCACCAAAAATGTGAATTACCGGCGGCGGTGTCATCACATGGCGATACCAGTAGCCATTGCCCGGAGAAACCGCGAGTTTGCCTTGCGAATCGCATTCAAACATCGTCCGGATGCTATTATCCACCGGTTTTTCCCAGTCCCAGATCCGCTTCACAGTACCTGCGTTTGTGTTAAAATGAACCAGCACCTGATGTGCTGTGGGTTGCACCTGCTCCCAATTGAGTTTCTGAAATTGCTGCTGCAGTTCACGTGTGAAGCTTTCCACCAGAATCGTAGCGGTGCCGCCACATAATCCCGCTTCATCAGTCGGGTCTTCACCAGTCAGGTCAAAATGCAGCAGTTGCGGTTCGCCGGTTTCCATCACATTCCGGGCTTGTTTTGTCACCCGATGTTCCAGATTACCACCACCAACCGTTCCCCGCGTCATCCTGTCTGCCAGCACCAGCATGTGGGGAAAGTCCTTCCGCGGGACCGACCCCTTGAAATCTACCAGTGAACAGAGTACAGCGGTCTGGGAGAAGTCAAACGCCGTGAGTGTTCTATAAATATGTTTTTCCATAATGTCCCCATGTTGTCACCATTTCCCCGCAGAATGGCGTATGCACGAACCAATTACGAACGATTCTCGTTTTTGTCCTGCTCAAAAATCAATATTGCCTCCAACACGCCCCGGGCAATGTTACGCGCTTTTTCTGAAATGCGTTCATAGGCCACCTGAGTTCCCCGGGGATCCACATCGCCTATTTTAATACCAGCTTTGATGTTCACCAGCGGTGAAATTAGTCCCCGCACCATCCCGCTGATAGGCGCTGTAATGATTTCGTCCGCATTCATGACACCCATCTGTTGACCCGCCTGTACCAGTTCGCCAAAGTCCACCTGCCATCTTACCTGCCCGGCTACCGGTGAATAAATCACCCGCTTGCGACTTTCGCCGCCAATCTCACCCGGCACACCCGAATTCACTGCGGCACTGCCACTCCACAACACCCGACCCAGATCGTGCCCCCGCTGCGTTTCGATAATGACATCACAATTCCGCTTTACCTCGAAACCGGGGCCCAGGCCAATCACCAGCGGAATATCCGGCGGGCGTGTCACACCCGAGTCTTTCAGCATCCTTGCATCAATCACTGTCTGGATTGAAAAGCCGAAATCCGGGAAGTCATTGGTGACCACCAGCGGGAGGTCCGGGGAATGCAGGATTTCTGTGACAGCCGGTAGATTGACCCGAACAGCGGTTATTTCCTCTACCAATGATTTACCGGTAAAAACCGCATCACTGAAGGTCACCGGCCGTCGAATTGCCAGCGGTTCGGATCTTTCTGCTAGAATCACCGGATAACCCACCCGCCGTAATGTCAGTGCCACTGCGCTGCCCAGTTCACCTGCGCCGCGAACCACGACTACACGTTCATTCATCATGCTTATCCTCCTCTAACCAGCGGTCCATATCCCGGATAATTTCCGGCGCATTCATGGGCAAATAATGAACCCGCTGCGGATAGCGTTCAATAATTTCCCGTCCCCCTGTATCACCGGTTAAATGCATAAATTCATCCCGGAGTGCCGTGCTAAAAAAAGTGGGATGTCCAATCTGTCCCTGGTAGGTGGGAATCAGCATCTCCGGCCGGTCTGTATCCAATTCCATAATCATGGCGGTAATGGTTTGCGGTCTGACAAAGGGCTTATCACCCGGCAGAAACCCGAAATAATCCAGATCATCAGGCAGAGCGGAAATTCCGGTAATAATGGAGCCAGCCATCCCGGTTTTATAATCGGGGTTCTCAACGATAAGGAATCGTGAATGGTCAAGCGCAGCCAGTGTCGTCATCATCTTTTTCGCCTCATGTCCCACAACGACGCAAAGCGGATAGGGAAGAGCGAGCACGGTTAAAACGGTCTTTTGTATCGCGGGTCGGCCATTCACATTTAAAAGCAGTTTATTGGGTGGATGTCGTCGGGAGAGTCCGGCAGCGGGAATGACAAAACCGATGCGTAGATCGCTCATGACACGCTCTCCCAAAATCCCCGCCGGATACTGCCCCAAAATACCGGTGCGCTGGCTTGCGTTCCGATGGCTCTGGCCAGCAGTTGCGCATTTTCCCGGTGCTCGTCTCCCTTATTCACAAAATAAATCCGGGAGATTCCGTCCGGGACTTTTTCCAGATAACCGCAGGTGCTGGTCACCACCCGGGCAATGAAATCCACTGACAGTGGTTCATCAGGGGAGATTTGCCATTTTTCCCTGAACAGTTCCGGCCGATGGACACGACCATCCGTAAGTGAAGTATCCACCACATCCGCACCCACCAGGATTACCACCTGGGTTGTGAATGGGGGGACAACCGGATCATGGGGTAGATGGACTTTCAACGGGAGGTTCCGGGCACCATCCGATTCAAACAGCGTCACATCTGCCTGGGGATAGATTTGTTCCAATTGGACCGCGGAAATGCCGGTAAGTTTGTTTTTCTCCCGGCCACCCATGATGCACAAGGGTTTTTGAGACCGAAAAAATGGTGTCAAATCAAGATCGGGGATTTCATCAGCAAATAAAATCGGATGTTCCGGATGGACTGCGGAGCGGGTCAGGGCGGTCATGATCACCTTGGGGAAATTCTGTGAAAATTCTTCGCCCAGTCGATGGAGCAGACTGGTTTTTCCACCACCACCCATGATGGCGATGCGGACACCCGACTCGACTGGCGAACTCCCGAATATCATTTGGGCAAATTGCATACATCTGCAGCGCTGCAAATTATTAACCACCTTGAAGATAGCAGCATTTTCAATCAGGTACAGAAGTTGCAGTATGCTTCCATGCCGATTGACCTTTTTCGCCAGCGGCACCCTGCAATTGAGGGAGAGAGTATGCGTAAGTTAATTATTGTCAATGTCATACATCCGAATGGAAGGGCATTGCTGCCCAGGCTTCATTCCTATTTTATCCCGAATTCCGGTAAATAATTCTGAAAATGTCTGAAAAATTTCAACATATCGGTAAATCACTGCCTCGCGTAGACGCTCCGGGAAAAGTTTCGGGTGAGACCCGGTTTGTGACAGACATGCACTTGGATCGCATGGTTTATGCTTACCCGGTGGTGTCACCCATCGCCTTCGGAACATTGAATAGCGCGGACATTTCCGCTGCCCGGGAAACGCCCGGTTTTTTAGGTGCCTGGTTTGCCCGGGACATTCCCGGCGAGAATCAGGTAGGTGTGATTTTGCCGGATCAGCCGTTATTTGCCGAGAATACCCTGCGTTTTGTGGGCGATGCTATTGGGATTGTGGCGGCGGAGACCGAGGCAGAAGCCATTTCCGCTGCGCGTTCAATAAAAATTGACGCAACCCTCCGGGAACCGCTGCTCTCCATCAATGCCAGCAAAACGGCTGTAAAAAACAAGATTCATGAAAACAATATCGCTTGTGAGCACCGGTTGGAACGGGGTGATATTCATGCCGGATTCGCTGACGCGGATGAGGTGGTGGAGGCGGATTTTGTGACGCCCTACCAGGAGCATTTTTATCTGGAACCGCAAGGGTGTATTGTTGATCCACATGGTGATGAATTTACCGTGTACGGCTCCATCCAGTGCGTTTTTTACGTACAAAAAGCCGTAGCAAAAGTCCTTGGCCTGCCCTTCAGTAGGGTGCGCGTGATCCAAACGCCCACGGGGGGCGCGTTTGGCGGCAAAGAGGACATCCCTTCGGAAGTGTGCGCCCGCGCTGCGGTGGCGGCATGGCATTTACAGCGCCCGGTTAAAATGATCTATCGCCGCCGGGATGATGTGCAATGGACATCCAAGCGACATCCATTACAGATGCATTATAAAGTAGGCGTTTCCAAATCGGGCAAATTGTTGGCGGCCGAAATTACCCTGGAGGAAAATGCCGGTGCCTATGCCACTTTGTCCTCGGTGGTGTCCTATCGGGCCACCATGCAGGCTATGGGTCCCTACGCCATTCCCAATATCCAGGTCCACTCCACCGCGTATTACACGAATCTGCCACCTACAGGGGCGTTTCGTGGATTTGGCTCACCCCAGGCAACATTCGGTCATGAGCGGATGATGGATATTCTGGCAGACCGTTTGGGAATGGATCCGGTGGAATTTCGTCTGAAGAACATCCTGAAACCAGGTCAGGAAACGCAGACCGGACATGCACTGAAAGCCAGTGTGGGCGCTGAAGCCACATTGGAGACGGCGGCAAAGGCGGCTCAATGGTCTTCGAAATATGGGTCAGAGGATTCTCCTGACGGTCGTTACCGGTCAGCCATGGGCGTGTCGGTTTGTCATTATGGAAATTGTCTGGGCGCAGCCGGATGGTCCATGGATGGCGCCGGTGTGAAAATTCAGATTCATCGTGACGGCTCGATTTCCGTGGCTTTTGGACTCATTGATATGGGGCAGGGGGCTCTGACAGTGGTAACGCAGATGACCGCCGCGGCTTTGGGCGTGGATGAGAAGCGCATTGTAATCATGCCCACCGATACCAGTCAGGTGCCCGATAGCGGACCATCCGTGGCCAGCCGTAATGTGGTAATGACTGGGAATGCCATTCGGGATGCCGCAGCGAAATTAAACCCCATTTTGGTGGAAGCAGCAGCGGAGGCGCTGGAGTGCGCGCCGGAGAATTTGGATATTCAGGACGATAAAGCCACCGATTCAAAAACCGATAATTCACTCACTTTCAATGATTTGTGCGAATACCTTTATGTGTCGAACCGCCCCATGGACACACTGGGTTGGTGGCATGTTCCGGCGCTGACCTACGACGCGAACACGGGGCGGGGTGAAGCCTATTTCACCTACAGTTACGCCACACACATCATAAAGGTGCGGGTGGATACGCTCACCGGACAGGTAGGCGTGGAAAAGGTCTGGGCTGCTCATGATGTGGGAAAAGTCATCAATCCGGCTGGTTTGGAAGGACAGGTGCAGGGTGGTGTGGTCCAAGGTGCCGGCTGGGCGATCTATGAAAATTTCGGACATGATAATGCCGGTCGAATTACCACACCCAATCTCTCAACCTATTTGCTGCCAACCGCTGCAGATAGTGTGGATGTTGAAGCGTTTTGGATTGAAGATCCGGAGCCATTGGGGCCGTGGGGCGCTAAGGGGATCGGAGAACCGGCCATTATTCCTACTGCGGCCGCTATTGCCAATGCCGTGAGTCGGGCGGTGGGGAAACCTTTGAATGAAATTCCCCTCACACCTGAACGGGTTTTCACGGCTCTGGAGGAAGCACCGATCCATGAATAAAGTATTGACCCATCTGCGGATTCTACGGCCCTACAGTGAGCCGGATTATATGGAATCGGGCTGGATTCGCCTGATTGATGGGCGGATTGCCGCTTTCGGTGAAATGCCGGTGGTACTTGAACCGGAGGAGACCGAGATCAATCTGGCAGGGAAATTGGTCCTGCCGGGCATGATCAATGCCCACACACACCTCTATTCAGCGCTGGCCATGGGAATGTCGCCACCGTCCCGTACGCCAACAAATTTCAATCAAATTCTGGAATCTGTCTGGTGGCGATTGGACCGGGCGCTGGATGAAGATTCGATTCGCGCATCCTTTCAGGCGGGATTATTGGCCTGTCTGCGGGCTGGTGTAACCACGGTTTTTGACCACCATTCCAGTCCGAATTGGATTAAGGGATCACTGAAACTCCTGGCGGACATTGCCCGTGAAATGGGGATAAAGATCTCGCTGGCGTATGAAGTGACGGACCGGAATGGAGCGGATATTTTTCAGGATGCCCTGGAAGAAAATCTGGACGCCATGGAGCGTTACCGGGACGATCCGGTGGTTCATCCCATGCTGGGATTGCACGCTTCCTTCACCTTGTCGGACGAATCCCTGGAAACGGTTCGGCGGGCTTTGGACGATTTTCCGGAGACCGGCATTCACATCCACCTGGCGGAAGACATTACCGATCATCATGATTCAGGTGAGCGCGGCTATCAGTCTGTGGTACAGCGACTTAGCGAATATGACCTAATCCACTCAAACAGCCTGTACGCCCATGGCATTCACATCACGCCCGACGACGCGGATACGCTGTTTAACAGCAATGCGAATCTGGTACACAATCCCACCTCCAATGCCAATAACCGGGTGGGGATTTTGAATGGCGTAACGCTGGAGTTGTTGGGCTATGGACTGGGGACTGACGGGATGCAGGCGAATTTACTGGATGAAGCACGAACCGGTGCACTCATACGCAGCAGCAAAATGACACAGGGTCAGCCCAATGTGGATTATCTGAAGCTGTTGTTTGAAAATAACCCCCGGATTGCCTCCAAACTGTTTGGGTATCATCTGAGCAGGATCGAACCGGGTGTGCCGGCAGATCTGGTCTTCTACGATTATCATGCCCGTACAGAACTTTCTGAGATGAATTGGCCAGCCCATTTACTGTATGGTCTGGGACAACCGGATGACGTGATGACTGATGGTGCTTTTATGATCCGTAATGGTGATCCGGTGGGTATTGATGAACATGAAATTTTGAAAAATGCCCGGATTACTTCCGGCCGGTTGTGGAAAACCATAGAGGCATTGAAGTAAATGGAGTGTGATTTTTGCCACGGATAAACACAGAGTAACACAGATGAACACAGAGAAATATGTTTATAGCCGCGGATTAAGTGGATGGTGCGGGTAGAAAATGGAATCACAGAGACTACACAAAGGCGTACTGAGAAAATTAAATAACCACCCCGGTTGTTTCCCTGAGTAGCTCGTAGAGCGTATCGAAGGGCAACCGGGTTTGAATCAGTGGGAAGAAAACCACAAAATACATGAATGAACACGGATAAAATGGAACCGAAGACTGATAGTGACAGGTGAATTTGAAGGGCGACATACAACAAAAATGCAGAAAACACACAAGGTGAGATATGGCTGAAGCAGCGATTGATTTTGAGAAGGTTCTAAAACTCGCGACCCAATATCGCGACGATATTTCACGCTTCTTACGAGACATGATTGCCATTCCCAGCGAAAGTACCGGGGAAGCACAGGTTATTGCGCGGATCAAGCAGGAGATGGAGACAGTCGGATTCGACGAAACCCGCATTGATGGCATGGGCAATCTCATCGGCCGGATCGGGCAGGGTAAACACCCTATTGCCATGGATGCCCATATTGACACGGTAGGAGTGGGTGATCCGGATTTGTGGGATTACGACCCATTCCAGGGATTTGAGGACGACCAGATCATTATTGGCCGTGGTGCATCGGATCAGGAGGGCGGGTTAGCCGCCATGGTTTATGCCGGTAAAATCATCAAGGAGCTGGGATTGGAAGATGACTATACCCTGCTCATAACGGCCACGGTCCAGGAAGAAGATTGTGATGGTCTGTGCTGGCAGTACCTGATTCAGGAGGAGCAGATCCGGCCGGAATTTGTGGTCATCACCGAACCCACATCCTGCAATATCTATCGGGGACACCGGGGCCGGATGGAGATAAAAGTTACCACACAGGGATTAAGCGCCCATGGTTCGGCACCGGAGCGCGGGGATAATGCTATTTACAAAATGGCAGAGATTATCAAAGACCTGGAGCAACTCCATCCGATGTTGACGCACCACGATTTTCTGGGAAAAGGTTCCCTGACCGTGTCAGAAATCTTTTTTAGTTCACCCTCACGCTGTGCCGTTGCAGATGGCTGTTCTATTTCCATTGATCGACGACTCACCTTTGGCGAGACGGCCGATTCAGCGTTAAGTGAAATCCGGAGTCTGCCCAGTGTCCAAAAATTCGGGGCTAAAGTTGAATTGTACCACTATGCCAGACCATCCTACACGGGACTCACCTATCCATCCGAGTCCTATTTTCCTACCTGGCTCATCGAGGAATCACACCCCGCCACCCAGACCCTGGTGACGGCATATGAGAAATTGTTTCGCCGGAAGCCACTCATTGATAAGTGGACATTTTCCACAAACGGTGTGTCCATCATGGGTCGTTACGGCATTCCCTGCATTGGATTCGGACCGGGACACGAAGATCAAGCCCACGCGCCCAATGAAATGACATGGAAGGATGAACTGGTGCAGGCGGCAGCCATGTACGCGGTTATCCCCGGGATTTATGTGAATGGATATGCCGGAAAGATGCCTTCAACGACGGCGAACCTGGCAGATTAGAAGGGAAGATTTAACCGCGAAGGCGCAAAGTTGAGAGACGGGAACCACAGAGATCACTGAGATGGCACAGAGAACACATAAAACAGAAAGAAATAAACGCGAAGGCGCAAAGCTGGGATCGAAGAAGCGCGGTGTTATTGAGAACTTGGAAAACACTGGCAGAATGATATCTCCCCTTGAGGGGAGATTAAGAGGGGTGTTAAATCCAGCGTTTGTGAACAGGAGAGTGGTGGGAAATCGTTTAACCGCGAAGGCGGAAAGTTGAGATAGAGGAACCACAGAGATCTCCGAGATGGCACTGAGAACACAGAAAACAGAAAGAAATAAACGCAAAGGCGCAAAGTTGAACGCAAAGAAGTGCGGTGTTATTGAGAACTTGGAAAACACTGGCAGAATGAAATCTCCCCTTGAGGGGGAGATTAAGAGGGGTGTTGAATCCGGTATGGCACATTAGCAAATGAAAAGAACGACCTTATGAAATTTAGAAGAAAAATCTTCGTGTTTCTCTGTGGGAATCTCTGTGTCCTCCGTGAAACTTCAAACCAAAGGATTAGATAAATGCAGACAAATTTTCGGGGTAAACATTTCATTACACTACAGGATTGGAGCAGGGAAGAGATCGAGACCTTGTTAGTGGTTTCCAATGATCTGAAACGCAAATTCGCCCTGAGGGAAAGCACGGAGTATCTGAAGAACGAAACCGTGTTTCTCATGTTTTTCGAGCAATCCACCCGTACCCGGAATTCCATGGAAGCCGGCATTACGCAGCTTGGAGGGCATGGTCATTTTCTGGACACCAGCACCATGCAGGTTTCCCACGGAGAGGTGGCGAAAGATAACGCTGTCATTCTTTCCCGATATGGTCACGCCATTGCGTGTCGGAATTGTTTCTGGGAAGTGGGGAATAAGTACCTCAATGACATGGCCAGGTGGTCAACGGTTCCCATTATCAACATGCAGTGCGATTTGTATCATCCCTTACAGGCTATCGCGGATCTCATGACTATCAGTGAAAAGCGACCGCGTTTGGAAACGCTGAAAGTCTCCGTGATCTGGGCGTATGCCACCAGCCATAAAAAACCCATTTCGGTTCCGGTTTCCCAGGTGCTGCTTTTTCCCCGATTCGGAATGGATGTTACGCTGGCCTATCCGGAAGGATATGAGCTGCCAGAATGGGTGATTGAACAGGCGCGTAAAAACGCTGAAGAGAATGGCGGCTCACTCACCATCACCCATGATCAGGACGCCGCTTACCGGGATGCAGATGTGGTGATCCCCAAAAATTGGGGGAACTGGGTGAGTAATCCGGGCAAGGATGTGGTGGATGAATTGCTCACAAAAAACAAGACATGGAAGTGCACGGCTGACAGAATGACACTTGCCAAACCGGATGTGCTGTACATGCATGCGTTGCCGGCTGATCGGGGGAATGAGGTGGAAGACAGCGTTATCGACGGACCCCATTCCGTGGTGTATGATGAAGCCGAAAACCGGCTGCATACGTCCAAAGCTGTCATGGCTTTGACCATGGGCGGGAGGTAAAAGAAACTGCCATTGCCGGGTGCCTTAGACTGACACAAATGAAAAAATAAACCAAGAATTGAGACCTAAATGACGAACCAACAGCAGATACTGGAAAACACCATCAAACGCTGCCGGGAACGACACATCATCATTCCCACCTACAAGCAGATGCGAAATCCTGATCTGATTCCGGAGAAAATTAAAGCCAAACTGGGTGATATTGGTCTTTGGGACTTGAATTCTTTGAATCTGTTCCGCATCACTTGGAAAAACGAGATGGTGGAATTTGGTGGTGGATTTGGCGGCGTGAATTTCATGGAATTACCTGGTGAGCTCACCGGCGTAGATGCCCGCATTATCGTCCTGATTGGCAAATATTTTCCCACTGGCTCCCATAAAGTAGGTGCAACCTTCGGCCCGCTGGTTTCCCGTTTGGTTACCGGTGCATTCGATCCCACCACCCAACGGGCGCTTTGGCCATCTACCGGGAATTATTGTCGGGGCGGCGCTTACGATGCCTATCTGCTGGGCTGCGGTTCCATTGCCGTGTTACCCGAGGAAATGTCCCAGGAGCGGTTCGACTGGCTCCATAAGGTAGGCTCGGAGGTCATTGCCACGCCGGGGGGTGAGAGTAATGTGAAGGAAATTTACGACAAGGTCAAAGAGTTGAAGACGCAACGGGGAGACGAAATCGTCATTCTCAACCAATTTGATGAGATGGGGAACGCCCTCTGGCATTATGCCGTTACCGGTCCGGCCATGGAAGAGGTTTTTCAGGCCGCCCGGTTACCGAACCAACGCTTCAGCGGCCTGTTTCTCACCCAGGGATCCGCAGGCACCCTGGGCAGTGGAGATTATCTGAAAACCCGTTTCCCCAACCTGAAAATTGCCGCCGGTGAAGCGGTGCAGTGTCCCACGCTGCTGCAAAATGGATTTGGTGCTCATCGGATTGAAGGTATTGGTGATAAGCATGTGCCCTGGGTACACAATGTGCGCAATACGGACATGGTGGTGGATCTGGACGATGAGGTGGTGATGAGGCTGATGCGGCTCTTCAATGAGCCTGCAGGTCATGAGTACCTGCGTTCCAGGGGCATCTCGCAGGAGGTTGTGAATAACCTGGAGCTGTTGGGGATTTCCGGCATCGCCAATATGCTGGGCGCTGTTAAAATGGCAAAATACTACGAGTATACCAACAACGATATCATCTTCACCGTAGCTACCGATAGCATGGAAATGTACACCAGTCGGGTAAATCAGGCGCGGGAACGGGATGGCGAATACACGGCTACCCAGGCTGCTGTGGATTTCGAAGGTCGTCTCATGAGTGCGGATAAGGACGATCTGCTGGAATTGACCTATTATGACCGGAAACGCATGCACAATCTCAAATATTTCACCTGGGTGGAGCAGCAGGGTAAGTCGCTCAAGGAGTTGAATGCCCAGTGGTACGATGAAAACTACTGGCCGGACCATTTTGGTCAGGTGGATGAATGGGATGAAAAAATTGAAGCGTTCAATCAACGCACAGGCGTGATCAAAGAATATGTTTGAGCTAATCTCGGAATTGAAAGCCTACCCGGACCATGTGGTCAGAGCCACCTGCATTGCCTGTGGCGCAGATGCCGGTACATCGGTATTCGCTTATACCTGTCCTGAATGTGGCGCCAATCTGGATTTGGAATATGATTATGACGCCATTCAGGCGGAATGGAAAATCGATGACCTCATGACAAATCCGGATCGGTCGCTGTGGCGCTACGCACCGTTATTGCCCGTTCATTCCCCGCCACGGAACCGTTCCCTGGAGGTGGGTGGTACGCCGCTGGTTTATGCTAACCGGCTCGCGGAGCATTTGGGGTTCCGGGAACTATGGATAAAGGACGATACCCGGAATCCTTCCGCATCCCTGAAAGATCGTGCCTCGGCGATTGGCGTGCAGCATGCCGGTGAATTGGGTCTCTCCACGATCGTTGCTGCCAGCACCGGAAATGCCGCAGCTTCACTGGCGGCGTTATCAGCCAACGCAGAAATGAATGCCATTATTTTCACGCCCGCCTCTGCTCCACCTGCCAAATTGACCCAGATCCTCCAATATGGCGCCACGCTGGTTGCCATTGACGGAAATTATGATATGGCGTTTGATCTGGCACGGGAAGCTGCCGACCACTTCGGGTGGTACAACCGCAATACCGGCATGAATCCCGTCCTGGCGGAGGGTAAAAAGACCGTTGCGCTTGAAATTGCGCAGCAACTGAAGTGGGATGTACCCGACTTTGTGATTGTCCCGGTGGGTGATGGCTGCATTATCAGTGGTGTGTATAAAGGATTTTTCGATTTGTTGCAACTGGGCTGGATTGAGCGCATGCCCAGACTGGTGGCGGTTCAGGCCGAAGGTTCGCCGGTAATTGTGAATGCCTTCAGCGCTGGCAAATTGGTCATGGAACCCGTATCGGCAAAAAGCATTGCTGACAGCATCACCGTGAATATGCCCCGCGATGGACAAAAAGCCTTACGCGCTTTACGGGAATCAGCCGGATGCGGCGTGTTGGTGAGCGATGAAAGCATTTTACAGGCTCAGCACGAGTTGGCTTCTTTCACCGGCATTTTTGCAGAACCCGCTGCTGCGGCTGCTTATGCGGGGCTGAAGGTCTGTCACGCTACCGGGGAAATTCCCCGGGATGCCCGGATCGTTATGCTCATTACCGGCAATGGTCTCAAGGACATTCCGGCTGCGCAAAAACAGATTTCTTTCCCCCAGCCGGTGGAGCCGAAAATGGCGGCAGTGGAACGATATTTGGAGCAATTGGGAACACTGGGACAGGATCATGCTACACGCCGAAAAAACAGAATGGTTTGAGCTGGAAGTGACCGTCAATGGTCAAAAGATCAAGCAGGCCATCCCCATGCACTTGCGGTTACTGGATTTTCTGCGGGAGACCTTACGACTCACCGGAGCGAAGGAGGTTTGCGGGGAGGGCGAATGCGGTGCTTGTACCATTCTTCTGAATGGGAAAGCGGTAAATAGTTGTCTGATTTTTGCGGCAGAAAGTCACGGAGGCACCATTCTCACCATTGAAGGCTTGCAGACCGCCTCCGGCTTGAATGATGTTCAGCAGTCGTTTATTGATGACCACGCGGTTCAGTGTGGGTACTGCATCCCGGGCATGATTTTGTCGGTTGAAGAATTTTTAAAGCACTCGCCCCATCCGGATCGGGAAAAGATCCGGCATGCGCTGGCGGGAAATATCTGCCGCTGTACCGGCTATCAAAAAGTGGTAGACGCGGTGGAGAATACGGCGAAAAAGCGATGAAAATCTATCAGCCATACGGACTGGGTGATTGTCTGGATTTGCTCAGTGAATTGCCGCAGGCGGAGACGGTGATTTTGGCCGGTGGTACGGATTTAATGCCGCGTTACGAGCAGGGGAAAGTCTTGCCGGAACACTTGATCAATATCAAACATCTGGCTGATTTACAGGGGATTACTGAAACGGAAAATGGCGCTGAGATCGGTGGCCTTACCACCATTGAGACGCTTCGCCGTTCGGGTCTGATTCACCGGGATTATCCGGCGCTCTGGCAAAGCACGGAGCAGTTTGCCGGCGTTCAGATCCGGAATCGGGCGACATTGGCGGGGAATATTGCCAACGCTTCACCCGCCGGAGATACGTTGTCACCGCTCTATCTTTATCACGCCAAACTGAAATTAATGAGTCGTCACGCCACCCGCACCATTCGTCTGGAAGATTTCATTGCCGGTCCCGGTGAGACAACGCAGGAACGGGGCGAACTTATCCACTCCATAATCCTCCCACGGGTCACCGGATCATCCTGTTTCTACAAATTGGGGCTACGCGAAGCCATGGCCATCTCGGTGGTGAATTATGCCCTGCGATATTCCCAGTCTGCCGGCGAATTGACCGATCTGGAGATCACAGCCGGTGCAGTGGCACCCACCATTGTTTTTCTGGACGCATTGACCACGGCAGTTCTGAGTGGTGAAACCAATTCCACCGTCTGGCGGGCGTTGATTGGGCAGGACATTGCACCCATTGACGATATTCGGGCCAGTGCAGATTATCGCCGGAAGGTTCTGGGACGACTCATTACCCATCATCTTCAGAATCTGGGAGTCGTTTGCCATGAGTGACAAACTGTACCCCTTACCAATCGAATCGCTGGCTCAATGGATGTTGCGTGAGTTGAAGCAGGATTCTCTCTTTGGCATTCCCCGCCAATTGTGGTTTGAACCGCATGCGCACCAGCCCTACCGGATGCAGCGCTACGATCAATTACTGGAGACGCCCATTGGGTTGGCGGCAGGCCCCCATACCCAACTATCCCAGAATATCATTGCGGGATGGCTGTGTGGCGCCCGGTATATGGAATTAAAGACGGTACAAACACTAGATAATATAGAGGTTGTGAAACCCTGTATTGACATGACCGATGAAGGGTATAACTGTGAATGGTCACAGGAATTAGAACTCACCCAATCCTTCAGTGAATACCTCAATGCCTGGATTCTACTCCATTGGCTGAGAAAGTATTTGGGCTGGGATGACCAGGGGGAACCCGGATTCATCTTCAACATGAGTGTGGGGTATGATCTGGCGGGTATCCGCAATCCCAATGTGCAGCAATTTCTGGATCGAATGAGTGATTCTGGTGAATGGCTGGCGCAGCGCGTGGAGCGTCTGACATCCATTCTGCCCGGCATTGAAGAAATCCAAATTCCAGCACCCATTTCCAACAATATCACGCTTTCCACCATGCACGGCTGTCCGCCGGACGAAATTGAGCGGATTGGACAGTATCTGATCCGGGAACGGAAACTACACACCACCATTAAGCTGAATCCCACTCTGTTGGGACCGGAACGACTGCCGGCGGTTCTGAATGATGAATTGGGCTTTACCGATATCCGGGTGCCGGAAGAGGCGTTTGAACACGACCTGACTTATAATGCGGCGTTAGATTTGATTCGTTCGCTGCAGCATGATGCTGACGAAGTGGGTGTGAAATTTGGTGTGAAACTCACCAATACCCTGGAAGTGGAGAATGTGAACCGCAATTTGCCAGGTGATGTGCCCATGGTCTATATGAGCGGCCGGGCGCTGCATCCCATCAGTGTTCTGGTGGCGGAGCGGCTGCAGACCGATTTCGAGGGTCAGTTGGACATCAGTTTTTCCGCCGGTGTGGATGCCTTTAATGTGGCGGAAATTCTGGAATGCAACATCCGCCCGGTCACCATGTGCTCCGATCTGCTGAAGCCCGGAGGCTACACCCGACTGAAACAATACCTGGACAAACTGGACGAAAAAATACTAGCCGGCGGAACGGCTGATCTGAACGCATTCATTTTATCCCACTCCAGTGGTGAAACGGACATTAGCCGGGCGGGACTGGAAAATCTGCATGCCTACGCTGCGGTTGTTGTGACCAACGAGCGGTACCACCGTAATCCGTTCACCCCCGGCAGCATTAAGACCGATCGGGCGTTAACGACCTTTGATTGTATTGCCGCACCCTGTATCGACGCCTGCGCCGTGAATCAGGATATTCCATCCTACATGTTTCATACTGCCCGGGACGATTTTCATCAGGCATTGGAAGTGATTCTCAGGAATAACCCGTTTCCCCATGTGGCGGGTCTGGTGTGCGATCATTTATGTCAGACCAAATGCACGCGTATGAATTATGACCGGCCGCTGCTTATCCGCGGCATTAAGCACTTCATTGCTCAAAATGGAAATGTCAAATCGGATCCGGAAGTGGCTGAATTCAATGGTAAGACCGTGGCGATTATTGGTGGCGGACCTGCCGGACTGTCAACTGCATATTTTCTCATACAGGATGGTTTTGAAGTGGAGGTTTTCGAATCCGGCAATGAAGTAGGCGGTATGGCGGCGCATGCCATTCCATCTTTCCGGTTGGACGAAGCCGGATTGCGGTCCGATGTGGAACGCATCAAACGCATGGGCGTGATCATTCACACCAACGCCGCCATTACATTGGATCGGTTCAATGCCTTACGGAATAATTTTGACTATATCTTCATTGCAGTGGGTGCGCAAAAAGGAATTATCCCACACATTCCCGGCGGATTTGGTGCCGGTGTCTGGGATCAATTGACATTTCTGGAGTCTGTCCATACCGCTAATCGGCCGGATTTGGGACAGTCGGTGCTGGTGATAGGTGGTGGAAATTCAGCCATGGACGCCGCCAGGACAGCCAGGCGGTTGGTTGGGCAAAAGGGTAACGTGAGTATCGTGTATCGCCGTACCATGGCGGAGATGCCGGCTGACCCGGATGAAATTGCCGAATTGGAGCCGGAAGGGATTGAATTACTGGAATTGCTGGCACCGCTGGAGGTTGTGCGTAAAAATGACGGCACCATCGCCACGCTGCGCTGTCAGGCCATGCAGTTGGGTGGACTGGATGCTTCCGGCAGACCGCGACCGGAGCCGGTGCCGAACAAGATTGTGGACCTCAACGCCGATTCCATCATCTGGGCGGTGGGGCAGGAAGTGGTACTGGACTTTTTTCCGGAAGATGCGCTGGAAATCAATCCCCACACGATGGAAACCCAACTTCTGGATGTATTTGCCGGCGGTGATGCGGTGCGGGGACCGGCTACCCTGATCCAGGCGATCGGAGATGGCCGCAATGTGGCGCGGATGATTCGTAAAAAAGCCGGTTTCCCGGCACAAAAGATTCTGGAAGCGCCTGCGAAAAATCTGTCCGTTACAGATTTTCAAATCATGCAGGCGGTTCGCGACTATGGTCCTGCTGCCAACATTCAGCGTGCGGATAACCAACTGGGCTTTGGCCTGGTGAGTAAACCTCTGGATGCGGATACGGCCCGGCGTGAAGCCAGCCGTTGTCTGTTCTGCGATGAGTTTTGCAGTGTATGTGTGGGTGTTTGCCCCAATCGAGCCAATGTGACGTTTCAAACCCGTCCCCGCTCCATAAAAGCGATGGCAGGATATTTCGATGACGGAGAATTTCAGCCCACCAGCAGCTCGCTGGTACAGATGGCCCAGTCCACTCAGGTGTTGAATCTGGTTGACTTCTGCAATGAATGTGGCAATTGTACCACGTTTTGTCCCACCCTGGGTGAACCGTACCGGACCAAGCCTTCATTTTGGCTCTCAAAGACCGCGTTTGACCAGGAATCGTCCGGATATCATTTTTCCAGTGACATTCTCCATCACAAGCAGGATGGTACGCATGCAACATTGCAGAAAATGAGTGACCGTATGGTTTATGAGGACGAAAAGACGACCGCTATGTTTGAAACACATTCCTTCCAGTTCCTGGACGCCAGATCCAAGCACCCTGACATAACCCAGGTGGATTTCCAGCGGGCAGCCACCATGTTCTTGCTGTGGGAGACAGTGCGAACCCATCCGGTCTTTGCGGAGAATGACAAAGGATAATTTCAATATGTCACCAAAACGCATTCTCATCAAAAATCCCAAACTTGTGGCCACCATGGATGATCAGCGGCGTGAATTCAGTGGCGGGCACATTCTGATTGAAAATGGCGTCATTACTTCCCTGGGGCCGAATCCGCTGGATGTTCGAGCGGACGAAGTCATTGATGCTAGCGAAATGGTGGCGCTGCCGGGATTCATCAATACGCATCACCATCTTTATCAATCGCTAACCCGCAATATTCCCCGCATGCAGGACCAGCCCCTGTTCAGCTGGCTGAAAAATCATTATCAGCTCTGGCGCGAATTGACGGAAGAGGGCGTGTTCGTAAGCGCTCAGGTGGGTTTACTGGAGTTAATGAAATCGGGCACAACCACCAGTTCGGATCATCTATACCTCTTTCCGAAGCAGGCAGGTAAGCAATTGATTGACGCCGAGATCAACGCTGCCCGACAGCTGGGAATTCGCTTCCAGCCCACCCGGGGTTCCATGACGCTGGGCGAGTCAGCCGGTGGATTGCCGCCTGATGATGTGGTTCAGGACGAGTCCGTGATTCTGGCGGATATCAAAAGATTGCTGGCAAAATACCACGACACGGCACCCGGTGCCATGACACGATTGGCTTTGGCGCCTTGTTCACCATTCTCTGTCACCACGGAACAAATGGCGCATACAGCGGCATTTGCAGCGGAAAATGACCTGCGCATTCACACCCACCTGGCGGAGACACTGGATGAGGAAAAATTCTGTATCCAACAATTCGGTATGCGTCCCGTGGATTACATGGAATCGGTGAATTGGGTGGGTGAAAATGCCTGGTACGCCCATGCGATCCATCTCAATAACGATGAAGTTGAGCGACTGGGCAGCGCCGGTACGGGCGTGAGCCATTGTCCTTCTTCCAACATGCGGTTGGGGTCAGGGATTGCCCGGATTCGTGAGCTTCTGGACGCCGGTGTGAGGGTGAGTCTGGGCGTGGATGGCACCGCTTCCAATGACTCGGGCAACATGCTCATGGAAATCCGGAATGCTCTGTATTTGTCGCGTATGCGTGATCAGGGATTTTGGCTCACTGCCCGGGATGTATTCTGGATGGCCACCCGGGGCGGCGCTGCTGTCCTGGGACGGGATGATATTGGCGAACTCAGCCCGGGGAAACAGGCGGATATCGCCCTGTTCAGGATTGACGGACTGGAATACGCCGGTGCCCAATCGGACCCCTTGGCGGCGTTGGCATTCACGGTGCGCATGGGACCGGTGGATTATCTGCTGGTGAATGGTGAGGTTCGTATCCGGGATGGAAATTCCCGCATGGTTGAAGGGGAGTTGATTGCGTCCCACAATCGCCTCGCGGCGGAAATGCTTGCCCGGGCTGCACAGCACACGGGAATTGATTTTTTGCATAAGGAATAGTTTTATGTGGTCTTCCATCGACACCATCCACAAACCCACCTCGCTGACGGAAGCCTGGGAATTGAGTCAGACGCCCGGAACCACAGTCATTTGTGGCGGAACCTATCTGGCTGCTGAACGCGATCCGGCAATTACGGGATTGATCCCGCTGAATGCACATTTGTCCCACCGCATAACCCGTGGCAAATCCACCCTTTCCATCGGGGCGGGAGTGGATGTGGACAATTTGGTGTCCTTTAACTGGCCATCACCTTTTCAACCGTTGGCGGAGGCTGCCAGGCAATCCTGCCCGTCTGCCAATATCCGTAATCAGCGCAGCATCGGCGGTGAATTGGGCGCTTCCCGCTTCAATTCAGAGTTGATTATTCTCCTGCATGCTTTGAATCCGCAATTGAAAATCGTTCAGGCTCAGGAATCTACTGAATATCTGGTGGAGTGGAATGGTGACGGGATTATCCGGGAAATGGCTCTGGAAATAGCGCCGGAAATCCGGATGGAATACCTGCGATTTGCACCCATTCCATCAGCAGCGCCGTTCCTCTGCGTGGCTGGTGTTACCGCCGGAGCCGGATGTCGAATTGTTGTGGGAGGCAATGTGAACAGTCTGAGGGTTCTTGAATTTGATACCAACACACTGGGCGTTGAGCAACAGGGGTTGGTTTTGGAACACGCGGAGGATACACTGCTGGCGGATCACTTTGGTGGTGTGGCTTATAAACGCAAGTTGTTGGTGACAGCCCTGCGCAGACTGGGGAAGGCATTATGCACATAAAATTTTATTTGAATGGCAAGGTCGTGGAGGCGGATGTGCCGGCGGGGATGAATTTGCTGGAATATCTGCGCTCAGTGAGCGTGTTCAGCGTGAAGCGCGGCTGTGATCATGGCGAATGCGGTTCCTGCACAGTATTGATGGATGATAAAACCCGAAATGCCTGCCTGATCCTCATGGGAACCCTGGATGGCGAGCGGATTGAAACGCTGGAAGGGCTAAACGCTGATCGTCGCATGGAATTGATGCAGGCGGCATTTTTGGATGAAGGGGCGATTCAGTGCGGATATTGTACACCGGCCATGCTCCTGGCATTGGAAAGTCTGCTGCGCGCCAATAGCAAACCGGATGACGCGGCAATTAAAGCGGCATTTTCCGGCATCTACTGCCGCTGTACCGGATATGTGAAGCCGATGGTAGCCGCGAAAAAAGTGGTGATGGGGGAGGTGGACGGATGAATTCGACCCCTGCAAAAGTACTGGAGCGGGTGGGAAAAATCACCCGCCGCGTGGATGGTACAGCGCTGGCCAAGGGAAAGCCGGTTTTCGCCGATGATATTCATCTGCCTGGCATGTTACACCTGAAGATTTTGCGCAGCCCCCATGCCCATGCCCACATTCGGGAGATTCGAACGGAAAAAGCGCTGAAAACTCCCGGCGTGGTTTTAATTCTCACGCACAAAGATTTTCCGGTCCACTATTTCACCACCGCGGGCCAGGGATATCCGGAACCGTCGCCCCGTGATATTCGAATTCTGGATGATACGGTACGGTTTGTGGGAGACCGGGTGGCGGTTGTGGTGGCGGAAACCCTGGAGGCAGCGGAAGCGGCGTTAGCGGTCATTGAGGTGGATTATGATATCCTCCCGGCCAATTTTGATCCGGAAAAGGCACAGGCGGGGAATCCCGTTCTTCACCCTGAGACTGGAAAAATTGACATACACGATGCAGCACACAATGTGGCGTCCCATCTGGAGGCAACGCTGGGGGACATTCAAAAGGGATTTGAGGAAAGCAAATGGGTTTTTGAAGGGCGCTATTCTACCCCCTATGCCCAGCAGGCTCATATTGAACCTCACATCACCCTGACCTGGCTGGATGAGAATGAACGCCTGGTGATTCGTACCTCCACTCAAGTGCCGTTTCATGTGCGACGTATTGTGGCGGAGGTTTTGAATTATCCCATGCGCAATATTCGGGTGATCAAGCCCCGGGTGGGCGGAGCGTTTGGTGGTAAACAGGAAATTTTGAACGAAGATTTGTGTGCTGCTGTTACGCTGCGAACCGGACGACCGGCGCGATTGGAATTCACCCGTGCGGAGGAGCTGTACGCTGCCCGGTCACGCCATCCCCAGATTGTAAAATTCAAAATTGGTGTGAATGCAGATCATACGATTCATGCCATTGATATGGACATTTTAGAGAATTGTGGTGCTTATGGCCCCCACGCGTTGACGGTCATGTCGGTGACAGCACAAAAAGCGTTGACGCTCTACCGTTCGCCCCATGTCCATGTACGGGGGAAAGCAGTTTACACCAATCTGTCGGTGGCCGGTGCATACCGTGGGTATGGCGCACCTCAGGGATTTTTCGCTCTGGAAAGTATCATGGATGAAATTGCCCACAACCTGGACATTGATCCCATTGCGTTTCGTCATAAAAATTATGTCACCGCCGGTGAAGATGTGCCCATCGCCAAGATCCTTGGTGAAGGCCGGGAGGGCTTCCCGGTGGTGATTGAATCTACCGGACTACACGACTGTCTTGAGGAGGGAAAGAAGCTTATTGAATGGGATGCCCTGCGGACAGCGGAAAAATCCGGCGTCCAACGGCGGGGTGTGGGTGTCGCCTGCGCAGCTCAGGGGTCGGGCATTGCAGGGATTGACATGGGCGCAGTCTTCATTAAAATGAATGAAGACGCCAGTTTTAATCTCCTCATGGGTGCCACCGATCTGGGTACCGGATCGGATACTGCTTTGGCGCAGATTGCGGCTGAAGTGCTGGAAGTTCCGGTGGAAAAGATCCTGGTGTACAGCTCCGACACGGATATGACGCCCTTTGACACGGGCGCGTACGCCTCAAGCACCACTTTCATCTCCGGCGGGGCAGTGAAAAAGGCTGCTGAAAAATTAAAAGCAAGAATTCTGAAGCAGGGACTCATCCTCCTGGACGAGAAGGATGGGACAATCGAAAAGGGTGTGGTAATTGGAAGCGGTGGCGACCGAATCTCTTACGAGGAAATTTGTACCCGAAGCTTTTACACAGAGAATCAAACCCAGCTCATGGCAACTGCCTCCCACATGAGCTATGACTCACCACCACCCTTTAACGCCACGTTTGCGGATGTGACGGTGGATGTGGAGACCGGGTTGGTGCGGGTGAACAAAATTGTCTCCGTTACCGATGCGGGCCAGGTAATCAATCCACACATGGCAGAAGGACAGGTGGAAGGCGCTATTCCCCAGTCATTGGGAATGGCTTTGACGGAGTTCATGATTTTTGATGAATCCGGACGCCCGGTGAACACCAATTTCCGGGATTATCACATCTACACCGCCATTGATATGCCGGACATTATCACCCGGTTTATCCATACCCATGAGCCCAATGGTCCCTTTGGGGCGAAGGCGGTTGCGGAAATTCCCATCAACGGACCGGCAGTGGCAGTGACCAACGCCATATTTAATGCGTGTGGTGTACGCATTCGGGAGCTGCCCATAACTCCGGAAAAAATTCTTTCAAAATTTGACGAGGTGGAATCGTAACTGATAAAATTTTTTTAGAAGCAAATCTTCTATTCCGAAAAGTCAGTTTATTTTATTAATATTGCGGCCGACAAAGGAAAATCTACGCTGATCTCAGATTTCCCCATTCCGGGGATGATATGCTCGGAGACTTTTCGAATCGCATGACTCCTGAAAAAGTAAAATTATGTGTACTCCTGCTGGAAGACAATCCAGCTGATCAGAAACTCATCAAGCAATTTTTTAAACACGCACTGGTTGCAGATTTCACCTTAAAAATGGCGTCTGACCTGGCAGAGGCTGAAGCGGTGCTTGCCAAAAATTCCATCCATGTCATGCTCGTTGATCTGGAATTGCCAGACAGCCGTGGTCTCCACGCGGTAGAAAACCTTGTGGAGCATTGGCCGGCTATTCCTATCGTGGTGCTCACAGGTCATGATGATGAATTGCTGGGGATCAATGCGGTAAAAATAGGTGCCCAGGATTACCTCATCAAAGGGCAGGTAACCCGGGAAATCATGGTCCGGGCTGTACGCTATGCCGTGGAGCGCAAGCGCTCGCAGGTCTTGTTGGAACAACAAACCACCCGACAAGCAGCGATTGTAGAATTGGGTCATCAAGCCCTGCGCGAAAAACCCATTGACGATCTACTTCGCCATGCGGCGGGGCTGGTCCACGAAACCCTGGATATTGCTGGGTGTTGTATTATCAGGTATTCGGTAAAATCCGACGAGGTGGAAATGGTGGCCGCAGAGGGCTTGTCAAATCCTGATTATGATCCGCGCGAAACGGCCTTCATCCGCTCCGTCCTGAATCAGGCAAAACCTGTGACTATTGAGAATGTGAAACGGATGAAAACAGCGGATAGCATGCCCGGCTGGGTTAAGGCGAATAAGATTTCCGCGCTGCATTGTGTCACCATACCCCAGGATCAGACCCCCTATGGTGTATTGTTTGCCTTCCACACCGCTCCGCGTCCATTCACTCGGGATGAACAGGTTTTCCTGGCGGTGGTAGTGAATCTGCTTGCGGAGGCATTGCAGCGATTCCGCGCTCGTCAGGGGTTGGAGCGCGCTCTGGAGAAGGCTAAAAAATCAGAGCAGGTTAAAAATCTCTTTCTGGCCAATATGTCACACGAAATTCGGACACCATTGAATTCCATCCTGGGATTTATCTCCCTGATTGAAAAAGCGGTAGCGGAAAAAATCAATAAGGAGGAGCGCTCCTTCTTTGGACTGGTGCGGGAATCCAGCGAGCGTCTCATGCGAACGGTGCATGAGGTGCTGGATATTGCCCAGATCGAAGCCGATTCACTGGACTTGGATCCGGTGGAAATTGACCTGGGTGATTTACTGGAAGCCCAATCCGGTGAGTGGCAAGAGCGTGCTTCCGCGAAAAACCTGTCATTCACCATCCAGTGCGAGCCATCCAAGCTCCTTGTCAAAGCAGACCGGTATTGCATTGAGGAGGCTCTGGGGCATCTGGTGGATAATGCCATCAAATTCACCGACGCGGGTGGTATTACCATCCGGGCAGAGGGGGCGCAGAAACACATCATTCTGTCCATTGAAGACACGGGTATTGGCATGTCGCCCCGCTTTCTGGAGAATGTTTTTCAGGCATTTACCCAGGAGAGCAGTGGTTACAGCAAGAAATTTCAGGGTGTGGGGCTGGGATTGGCACTCACCAAACGTTATCTGGAATTGAACGGTGTGGCAATTGACGTCAGCAGTACAGTGGAGGCGGGATCCACGGTCACACTCACGTTTGCTCAAAATCTCCAGTCATAAATCCAGTCTTCCGGTTTTTCTCTTCCACAGTTGCTACGCTAAACAATTTGAGTTGTAACCTCATTTGAATATCTTCTACATATATCGGTAAGATTATGACCAAAACCTGGGATGTAGATTTCATGAATCTGCATGAAAGCCATTCCGGAAAATCAGGTAACAAGTGTAGGGGAGGTAATCCATGGACAGGAAAAATATCCGTACTCACTTCTATTTAATACCGGTGGTGAGTCTGATCATCGTGATGCTCGCTTGCGAAGACGCCTCAATCACCGGTATTGATGATTCGCCCTACCCGGATTTGGAATATACCACTGCCGACAGTACCGAGGCATTTCAGATGGCCTGGTACTGGGACCGCCGGATGACACCCACCGATTCAACCCGAGATTATTTGCTGTATCACATGAAGCTGCTACGCCAAGCCTGGGAGGATACACTGCCATTCATCGCGGATCAGCGTTTTCTCTTGCCCTGGATGCCGGGAATTGCCCAAATCAGATTTGACAGTACCACCGCCCAGGAGGTGCGCAACGGTACTTACACCGGGTTCTCTACGCTACCGGAATTTTATCAACCTGATTCTTTAAACATTTCTGATCAAACAGATTGGGCAACAGTCTATTTTGAAACCAATCTTCAGCCGGTGGTCATGTGTCAATATTTTGAAGAACTACCCGGCATATCCAGAGCGGTACCAAATCCACTGATTTTTTTTGGAGGAGACCTACCGCTCTTCTTTGGGTGGGTGGATACGGCTTTTGCCGTGCTGTTTAACGAAAATCCAATGTTCATTCCAACAGCCCACTATTTTAAAGAGGTGGCCGGTGCTCCAGTCTATTTTGGAAATGAATGGGATGAGAGTGATTCCCTGATTCAGGCAGAGATGAGTGCGATACGGGATACATTCCTGGAAAAGCTGGAACCATAATTTTCGCGCTATAATTGTTTCTTCAAAACCGGTTTGGAATGGTTTGGGCAAAAAACCCACTGTATCTGGAAAGTTTGGTGTAAAAGTGAGCTATACAGGTAACCGGAGATAAAACACATTCCCGGTGGGTTCATTGGGAAACACGCCCACTTCGCCACCATGCGCTTCCGCAATGCGCTTCACAATGGCCAGCCCCAAACCGCTACCGTGACCGGCAGTGGTGTCCATTTGGAATGTCCGTTCAAACACGCGGGACCGGGCGGATTCAGGTAATGTTTCTCCGAAATCTTTTACCCGAATGGTGAGAAACGAATCTGATTTTTCCGCATCAATGACAACACGCTTACCATCACTGGCATATTTGATGGCATTGCTTAGATAATTTCGGAATACAGCGGCAATGATGGGATTTGCCGATACGGTGTAGGCTTCAGGTAAATCTATCTCCGCGCTCATACCGTTTGCTTCCAAATCGTGGTTGAATTCCTCCACGATATGTCTCAACAGTGTACGCAGGTCAATTGGCTCTTTTTCGATGCTTTCACCCAGCGCCAAATCGGCCAGTGCGGTGGCATTCTCAATGACATTCAACAAGTTTTCACTGCTTTGGCGAATGACCGGCAGCATATCCTCGGTTAGTCCCTGCCGTTCGATCAATTCGGTCATCCCTTTGATGACACCAGCGGGATTTTTCAAATCATGGCTGATGATGTCAATGAGCAGTGCTTTCAGATCATTGGATTGGGTGAGTTGATGGGCGATTCGCTTGCGGTCCCGGATCTCCTGTTGCAGCTCCCGGGTCCGGGCTTTTACGCTGCGCTGCAGACTGCGGGTCCAAATCACCACACCAAATCCGATGATGGTGAGGCTGATGACCAGAATCCAGACAATGCGTTTCACCACGCGCCATGCCAGAACATTTTCTTCATACGGCGCAATCCATTCCTTGCGCAAATCAGCCAGGACACCATTGTTCTGAATGGTCTCCAAAGCCGCATTCACCTGAGTCAGTAAGCGGGAATCCCCGGCTGGTACAGCAAAACAGAGATTTCGCGAGAGCAGATTGCCACCCACAGTAACCACATCATCCAAATCGTTTATTTTCAGATAATAGCTGGCCTGCAGGGTGGGCAGGACGGCGCAATCAAAGGTTTTGTTATGCAAAAGGGCAATGGCTTCCTCGATCCCGTTGACTTTTTCCACATCACGAATGGCGTACACATCGTCAATGAGTTTGGAAGATACGCCTCCGCCCACAATCACAACATTCTTCTCTATCGGATCATGCAATTCCCGGATAGGGCTACCGCTGGGCACAAAGAGTGAGTAGTTGATGGTGAGATAAGGGCGGGAGAAATTCAGTGTCTCTTTTTGCGACACGCGGAAGTACATCCCGGTGAGGACATGGAAATCTCCCGAATGGGTTACTGCCACCAGTGAGTCCCAGCTGACGCCCTTCAGTTGGTAAGTAAAACCAGCCTCCCGTGCAACGGCATTCCACACGTCAATATCGAACCCGGCCGAGGTGCCGGCTTCATTTACAAACTCAAGTGGTGGATAATTTTGGTGGTGATAGACATTCAGTGTATCTTCAGCGATTGCGATTCCACTCAGTGCCAGTAGCGCAATCGTTCTACCAATCAAGCTGGAAATAAACCGGAAAGTCCATGTTTTATCAAATGTCATTTTATCAGCATCCCCGCAAAATTTTTCCATTTCCCCATGTATGGAAAAATCGTCACATTATATCAGACTACCCTTTAAATCACGAAGCTTTTTTTGCTTACGGTATGGAAAAATTCTCCGTGAATTTCTAACAATACAAAACCCTGATGTGCCGGTGTACGAAAAATTGCTATTGCCTGTGAGTGGTTCTTCCTATTTTGTTGCATTGGAGGAAGAATGACGATGAAACATGCGGTGATAACGTATCAGGATACGGTTGATGCGATTACTTCTGATCAATTGCAGGGATTTTTCGTGGGATGGCCTGCACCCCCTTCGTCAGAGACCCACCTGCGGCTACTGAAGCACAGTGCTTATGTGATTTTGGCGCGGGAACAGGATACCGGCGACGTGATTGGATTTATCACCGCGATCTCCGATGGCATCCTGGCTGCGTATATTCCGCTTTTGGAAGTATTACCGGACTATCAGGGACAGGGAATCGGCCGGGAACTGGTTATGCGGATGCTGGAAAAGTTAAAACCATACTACATGGTGGATCTGTTCTGTGATGCAGACCTCCAGCCATTTTATGAAAAACTTGGTTTGCAGCGCGCCACCGGGATGGTGCTGCGGCAGTATGAAAATCAGGCCGGTGAACCCAGTGCCCGGAACAAATCGGGAGGCAGACATTAAATCAACACGGTATTGAAAAATGACTGATCCAACCATCTCTTCCTATCCAACGTGCAGGATATAAATGCGAGGGTAGTATGCGTTTCGTAAATGCAATCCTATCGCCGCTGATTCTCTTTCTCATCGCCATAGTGAGCTGCGAGGATCTGGGTTATTCCAGCTTTAAAATTCATATTGATAGTCTGGCTCATCCGGCCACGGTAATGGTATCGCAGGAAGTTGATATTGAATACTATGGGTTTGTTGGACCCGACGGCTGTCATGACTTCAAAACCATTCAGATGGAGCCGCTGTCTGATTCATTGATTCAGTTCACCGTTTGGGGTGAGCGATCTGATTATGAGACTATTTGTCCTGCTGTTGAGGTGTACCTGGAGGGCGAAACTTACACCATGACGTTAGATGCACCGGGCTGGCATCATATCCGGGTGA
>JAIPJQ010000158.1 GCA_021734065.1 Fidelibacterota bacterium
AAGTGATGGTTTCTGAGAATGGACTGGTCATTTCAATTTCGCCCGCGATTGAATCAGGGTAAGTGGACTTGAATTGACTCCAATCCTGGCGCTCCACCTCGAAATAAGCACTGGTGCGCAGCAAATTCCTGGGCTGCATCCGCATACCCAGCGACATTCGCCCGGGACGCGTCTGGGTATAGCTAAGGGTAGTGTCCGAACTGAGATATCCGGGTGTGGACGCCGCTTGTGGGTAATAGGGCATTTCATTCGCTGTGGAGAATGTCATTTCCGTACCGCTTTCATAATTCCAGGCAATCCGAAAGCGGGGCGTCACATCATAACTCAGACCGATGCGATACAGAATCGCTGCGTCATCCAACTCATAATCATACGCGGTCACATTAGTGGTGTCGGTATCCAATGCCGCGTCGGGAGTGATGACCACTGTTCCCTTCGTCACATTCAAATTCCGACCAGTGAACAAGCCAATAGAAACACCGGTCTTCAAATTTTTGAAGCTGGATCCCAATCCAAACGCAGTTTCCTGAACCACACCCGACCGGTCCCACTGAAAACTGCCTACCAGTGGGTCACGGTTGTAATTGGATGAACTTAAATTCCCCCGTACATCTTCGCTGTAGCGGAAAAATGGTGACCAGTAGGGCGCGGTACCCACTGCCAGCGCCACATGTCTGGTGGACCATACGCCTCCGGCGTTGTACAGTGTCTGCCAGGATTCGGTGATATTGTAAATGTTATCCGTCACCACATCGTCAAATTGATCAATCATCGGATAGGCGCGTGATTCCAAACGATGGCTACTGTATGAACTGGCTTCCAGGCGCAAGCCGGGCTTCTCTGCAAGCAGGGCTGGATTGGTGAAGAGATTCATCACACCAAAAGCTTCTGCCGTTCCCACATGACCCAGCGCCATGGCCCGGGCATTTCCCTGCCAGGTTTGTCCCGTGATATTGGCATTAAACCAGGACTGACTCCGGGCGGTGCCGGTGAAAAGCAACCCCGCCGTCAAACTCAGGGATATCCACTGTAAAATCAATTTTCTCATCGTATTGCCACCTTTATGCATGGGCATCTTGAATTAAAAAGCATAGTCAATTTGCAGGCGAACATGATTCGCTTCCGCCCGCGAGGTAATATTTTCCCACAAAAGCCTGGTGTAGGCTGTGGATCCCTCTGGTGAGAATGCGTAGTTGGTTACCGGTGCTCCCGCGTCATGAGACACCTTCAGCCGTACCGCCCAGTTGTCACCAATCCGACTGAACGCTGTCACCCACCAGTGCAGGCTGTGCACCGGGGAATCGAAAATGCGAAAATCCGTGTCCTCAAAATTCCAGAAAAAGCCTTTATACACCAATGCCGACCCTAAGATTTTGAAGCGGTCGGTAAAATTATGTGTGGCGGTAAATCCCAGTGCTTCACTGGGTGCACCGGCATTGCCCACCATGGAATAACTGTCACCACCGGATCCCAGGTCCACAGTGAGCCGTCTGCGCTGGGAGAAACGCGTGAAAGAATTGGCATAGATGAGCGACAGATTGTCGTAATCAGACAGACGGAATTGAAAATCCACCCGGGTTTCGCGGGAATCGAACGGCGAGGCACTCAGGTAATCGAAATCGCCCCGCTGTTGCCATTTCTGCCGGATTCGGAACCGGTAGTTAAACGCAAACCGGTACTCCAACCGCGCCACGGTGCGAAAATAACGCGCACCGTCGGCCGCCCGGGTCCAGGTGTCGAAATCCAGATTCGCCACCACATCCCGGTGCATTTGATACCGGCTGGAGATATACCAGCCGCGCTCAGCCTGGGGTTGGGCAGCATTGGAAAACAGCGAGCTAAAAATCGGGTCTTCCAGGTAGTAATAATCTTCCAGAATGGAGCCTTTGTAGCGCTGGTAATTGGAGAACGAGCGCTGATAGGGATTATCGAACGCCAAGTCATAATCACGAAATAGCACCAACAGATTAAAATTATCAAACTGAACAAAGGCATTTACCACCAGTGCCTGGGGATCGGTTTTCACGCTGAACAAATCATAATCACGGTCCAGTACACCCCATTCGCCCTGGAGTGCCATATTCCGGATAACGGTACTGAATTCAATTCCCTGAATCCGCCGGTTAGCCCTGGCGGCGTCCCACAATGGCGAGGTTGCACTGGAGGCATACATGGCTTCAATTTCCGTGTCCGCCGTGTTTCCAATGGTGGTCAGGTAACGCGAATCCCCATCGTCATTGATGATGGCGCCCAGCGGGTCAGGCCGTAATTCCTTGTCATAAAGACTTTCGTAGGAGGTGAATCCCAGGTAAGTCCCGGGCCAGAATGTGAGCTGGAGATTTCCACCATAGGTCACTTCATTCACGCTGTTCATGAGATTTTGGGGCAAAAGTCCGTACCAGCCGTAGGGCTGGCGTGAATCCATATTGATAAGGGTGGTGAAATCTTCACCGGACGGATTCAGTACCGCATCCCGGGAATTTTTAGACAGAAATCCGATAAAACGCAGCTTGTTTAACAGCCGCAGTTGTAGTCCCAATCCACGCAGCGCATAACTGCGGGTGCCGGAGAGATCGGCGAAAATGCCCGGTACGCGCTTGGACCAGCCGTAGCCATCCCGGCGTGGTGAAAAATAATCGGTGGTCTCCATGACCACACCCTGCCCGAATGTGGCGCTGAAATTTCCGGCCACCAGCCGCTCCATGGCGAGTGGTCCCCAGCGATAATCCTTCAGTGTGAAGGCCCACTTCCCATCGGGAATTTTGAAATCACCATCGTTTACATATTGAGTTTTTTCGGCTAACTGGCGGTGATAGGACATGCCAAAATTCACATGCTGGCCGTAGGTGATGAGAAATTTGTGGCGTACGGCCGGCGGATAATTCCGCAACAACACCACCACATCACCCTCTTCGGCGGAGCCTCCGGCGGGCGGTGCCGTATTCAGGGTCATATTATACCAGTAATGCACCTTGCCTGATTCATCCGGGTCATAATACCGGACGAAATCCCGAAGATTGCGATAGCCGTAATAGGACAGTCCAATGGCGCTGCGTAGCGCCCGCACACTACCGATATTGATTTCATCCTGGAGTTTGAGAACCGCCACCGCGTCAATAGGACTCACATTTTGCAAAGCGGTGAGATCATCATAGGTCGCCCGGTTCACATTAATCGGCTCAGCCAGACGGTCCAGCCAAACCTCAATTAAGCCCTCGTTGGCGCCCTCCAGGCTGCTCCACTGCTCCACCTTGCGGTAGGTGTCCTGCAGGCGGGACTTCTCTCCGGTAACCACCAGGGGACGAATCACCACCAGCGGTTTCAGTCGCTCCAGGGTTTCAGCGTCGATCGACTCAACCAGAGACATTTCATAGAGACTCAGAAAAGGTCCCTGATAATGGACCCGGTCATAGAGTGCCTGCGCCTGTTGGGTGGTGATGGGCAGTTCCAGAATTTCATCCAGTGTGGCATTGTTGATGTCCACACGATGCTCCACAGCCGCCCAACTGACTGCCATCATGAGACAGGACAGCAGGATTACTTTAAATAATTTTTGATTTGGTTTAAACATGCGCTAACGGTCTCAGAATCGGTATTGCAGGGTGAATTGGTGGGTCATGGGCAATACCGGATGGGTTAACAGCCCATAGCCCAGATCAAAGCCCACCAGATGGGCATTGAATCCCAAACCTACCCGATTGGGACTGGATTGAATGCCGGTGAGCAGACTGAACATATCGCTGATGCCGTATTCCAGACCGGCATGGAACTGGGTATCGTGTCCCACGCTGCTCACCAGTGAAAAGGTGGTCCAGACGCGATTATACGGGGTGTAGCCGATACCCGCCTGAATTTCCCGGGGCAGATCCACCTTGGCGCTGTTTACACCAATGCGGGGTTGATTGATGTTTTTCACTACCACCGCACCCCAGTGACGCGCTGACAGATTGGCACGCAGTGCAATGTCCACCCCAATGGCCGAACCGTTACCCAAATCCAATCCACCTGAACCGGTGCCGGCATAGCCCGCCGACTGTCCCAGATCAATGGCGTAATATTTTATCGTGTAGCCCACCGCCAGGGCGGATAAACGATCCTGCATGAGGTAAAATCCATGACTAAAACCCACCGCCAGTTCATTGGATAAACTGGTATCCTGGTAGGAAACACCGCTGCTTTCCAAAGAAAGCCCCACGGTTCCCCAGACGCCCGGTAGCTGGGATGAAAGTCCAAAAATCGTGTAGGGCAGCCAGCTTTGGCCGAAGAGGTTTTGATATCCCGCCACCACAGACCGGCGATCCACATCCGCCAGGGCAGCCGGATTAGTAAAAAGGGCATTCCCACCCGTTACGTGGGCAATATCCGAGGCGGCCAACGCAGTGGAACGAGCGGTTTTATACATGACATCGGTGGTCACCTGAGACCAGGCCAGCCCTGTCACCATGAACAGCAAAATAATTACCCGTCTCATTTCAACCTCGTTCCGATAACCACCGGTGCCATGTCAGATGCCCGCTCGCCGGTATTGCGATTAACTGTTTCCAAATGCATGAGGTATGTACCCGCCGGGACAATGGCATTGGTGGCATCGCGGCCATTCCAATACTCGGTTTTTTCCAGCGCCAGAGGTCTGAAATCGTCGAACAGCGTGATGATATGCCGGCCGGACGCGTCAAAGATTCTCAATGTGATTCGGGAATAGGCCGGAAAACTGTAGGTGTATTGAATGCGTTCACCCAATTGAGGTACAAACGGATAGGGACGCACCCGCAGGGTTGTGGCACCGGTACCGGCTTCCCCCTCCGGTTTTTCGCGCACATCCTGGGGATAGGCGGCCAGCAATTGGCCCTCCTCACGATAGCTGCTGCCAATTCCGCCGATTTCCACAATCATACCCACCTGGAGCAGACTGTCGGCGGTGGGATCATCCAGCATATTGGTGGTATCCCAAACCCGCACGGTGGTGGCACCGGAGGCATCTTCCAGAATGATATTGGAACCGCCGCCGATATCATCACTGCGGCTGGTGACCACACCGGACATTTTCACGAATGAGCCTTCATAAACCAGCGTATTCAACTGCGTCACGTCAATACTCCGCACCAGTGGAATAGGCCGGTCCTGAGCCAGAAGCGTGTAGGTAAAGCCGGAAAGCTGTACCGTTTCGTCGCCGGTGGAAGAACTCACATACACATCCACCACACCGGTGACCTGTACCGAATCACCACGCACAAGTGGCGGATTCAACAATCCGGCCTGATTCAGGTTAATGCCAAATCCCGAACCATCCTGGATGTACATACTGGTGCGGTCGGTACGGATGACGCCCGAACCAATGGTCACTACTGCGTTGAAGGTGATATTTTGTCCCACATAGTCGTCAATATTTTGCCGCACCGTCCCGATAGTAAGCGCTTCCGGGGGTTCGGCAATCGTAATGCCGTTGGTATTACTTTTCGTGGAAATGCTGCTGGTATTGGTGGCCAGAACATAGAAACCCAACTGCCCTTCAGCACCAATAGCCGGAATTTGGGCCGAGTAGGTATCACCACCGGTATTGGTCATGGCCAGCGTCGAAGTATCTCCGGCAAAAATGTAATAAAGGTCCACGGTGGCTAATCCACTGGTATCCACCACGGTGGCGGATACGGTGAGGGGATCGTCCGGTGTGGGATTTGCCGGAGAGGTCTGGATATTGGAAATCACCGGTTTTGTCACGGAAAGGGTAGCTACGACCCAGGTATTGGCCAGATCTTCACTGGTTTCGTCGTGACCAGTGATGCCGTTCCCGCCGGTCGATACTTCCGCACCCTCATTGTTGGCGGCACGAATGAGTTTCTCACCATCCAGATGAATGGGTGCTGCAGATTGATTGGCAATGGGCGTGTCGGGCAGGTAACTGCCAACACCGGTTTTATCCACCGCAAAATCGGTATTTCCCCAAATGAGATAATCCACATCCTGCACCACCGCGCTGCTGCCATCCCAGGCGAACAGAACCAGTGTCTCGCTGGCATTCCCTAGAAATCCATAAGGCGCACCACCGATAGTGGTCTCACCGGTTTCAGCAGGTAATAGATCTTCCTTCAACGCCAGATCCGGGAGACTTCCGTAGGCAGTTTGGTAGCGACTGGCCGTGCTGAGGCCGACGACAAGGACCGCTCCCGGCGCCAAATCCTGATCCGGGAATCGCACGATAAAGTCCGTGGATCCGCCCGACCAATAATCGGCACCTGACGGCAGATTGTAGTAATACTTACCAGTGGTATGATCCGTGGCATCGGTGAGGTAATAATTACTCAGATTCACCGATTGGCTGGTGGGATTTTCAATGCGCACATATTCACCGTCAGAGGGCTGCAGAACCACTTCCACAAACACCAGATGGTCAATCTGCGCCAATAATCCCAACGGCAACCAGGCCAAAACCAGCGTTGCAAGGGTGATGATTTTTCGTTTCAAATTATACTTCCTACCAATTCAGGTGACGTCACCCGGCGCCGAAGGTTTAACCCGGGGAGCCGGATGGACAGACATTATTTCAACAGCATTACTTTTTGGGTTTGCGTGAAGGATGGCGTGGTCAAGTTCACGAAGTAAAGTCCCGACGCCATGCCCTCCGCCTGCCATTGCAATGAATATTCACCAGCCGGTGCAGTACCTTCAGCCAATGTGGTGACCAACCGTCCGCGGATATCATAGATCTCTACGGCGTAATCACTGTGCAGCGGTAGTGCAAAACCGATTGTGGTGCTGGGGTTAAACGGATTGGGATAGGGTGCATTCAGAGCAAATTCAGCCGGAATGCTCATATCTTCAGACCCGATGGCCGTAAGGAGAACCATATCTTCCTCGTACCCGACCAATAACTGGTAAGTCCCGCTGTACTCGCTGCCTACACCGGAAAACCGCCAGGAGGTACCATTGGTCACCCCGGACATATCAATACCGGTGGACTCCCAGATGCGAACCGAGGTGGTATCGCTGCCTTCTTCGATAAAGAAGGTCGTACCGCCACCGGCCGTGTAAAAATCAACCACCTCACCTTCGAACTGAATCCAGGTGCCTTCCCAGTCAGCGCTATTAGCCTCACCCACGCTCACCTGAGGTGGTGCGGGGAGGTCATTTCCGGTTGAGATAACCTGATAATTAAAATAGGCCAACTCCACCCGGCTGCCGTAGAACGCGATTTCTCCCACCGCATTCAACTCATCACCCCGGGTAAAACCTACATCTTCCGGATAATAGAGATTGATTCCCCGGGCCGATTCATCCTGAATGTAGGCATTGGTGACACCATTCTGCAGGACGCCGGAGCCGATGGTCACCAGGCCGGTGATTGTATAGATCTCACCTTCCACCGGATTCGCCTGAATGCCGGCAATATCGGTGGGCGTGGAGGCTGCAATCATTTGGGTATAAATGGCAGATGAACTCACCAGGTCGTTGTTATCCGTGGTTTCGAATTTGAACTGCAATTTGCTGTTGGCACTCTGGGCCGGGATAATGCCCATCCAGGTGTTGCCCTGATCCAGCCACATTTCAGCGCTGTTGAGAAATGTCCCGTCCGTACCGTAAAGGATATTGGCGGAGACCACACTGGTTTCCGCATCCGGCGGAATCATATCCACACTGATTTCAATCTCATTCTGGCTCGTGACCCAGTCGGGTGAGACGGCAAGATTTTCAAAGGTGGGCGCGTTGGATTCCACCAGCAGGTCGGTGAGCATGCGGGGCAGGATTTGGTACGTGCCATTGTATTCGGTTACAATGCCAATCACATCCGCCGGCCAGGCCGGTTCCACGGAACCATCGATATTCGTTTCCTTGTCAATGCGCATGACCCCCACATCGGAACCGTTGTCTGTCATATCCAGATTGGCATCGGAGCCGGTAGAAGGCCAGGAATCACCGCTGCCGGTATTGGAGAGATTGTTAATACGGATAAGCTGGCTCTCGTAATCTTCCCCATTGGTATTCAACTGCGCGATGGTAAGCAGCGCCGGTTCAGGTAGTGTCACATTGCTGGCCAGTACAATGACATCACTCTCGGCGGCCGGGATGATCTCCAGCTTGCCGTTGTATTCATCAATTTC
>JAIPJQ010000100.1 GCA_021734065.1 Fidelibacterota bacterium
GTGATGTGAGTATTGACAGCTTGCTCACCCTGAATGTCCGGATAGCCACCGCCGGCCACATCACCGTGAACACTGTTTCGCCCACCAGTTTGAGTCTGGGCTTTCAGGGCGCCATGCTGGACCCCACCACTCTGGAGACCTTTGTCATCGCCAACGGCTTGATCAATCTGAACAACTCGTTACCCACACCTGATTATGTGGCTGGAGCGGTGGATTTTGACTTCGGCGGTGAATGGTACAGCGCGGCAGGAAATTTCAACCCCATTCAGGATCCAGACGGCGCCGGGGGTATCACCACCACATCCGGGGATACCATCAGTTATTCCTTCATGACTTATCGCCTGAATAACACGGAAAATTATGATATTCTGGGCATGACGATCCTGAATACGGAGGAGATGACCTCCGGATCTGTCCCCTTTGTCCAACCCGGTACCGTTGATTTTCCTCAGGCCAATATGTTTTTTGTCCGCAATGCCTCATTCGCAGATCTTTTCATGCTCATCTCAAATCCGGCTGTGGAAACATTGGATAGTCTGAGTACAACGGAAATCTACCTCGCCACATCGGGAGAGGTGACTTTCACCCGCACTCCCGCTGTCTGGGAGGGAATTTTCTCTGCTCAGATGTTTCCACTGGGTGTCACACCCGTTCTCGTTCCGTTACAGAATGGCAGTTTTTCGCTCACCAGCGAGCCGTATGTGAGTATCCGGGAAATGCCTGTGCATCATCAGCCGTTTGATATGACTCTGAAACCCGCCTACCCCAACCCGTTCAATCCAACGGTCCACATTCCATTTTCACTCAATCAGCAGGAGAGCGTGGAATTAGCCATTTACGATTTGAATGGACGCTTGGTGACCACCTTGGTGCGCGGGGATATGGAAACGGGCGGACATATCATTCAATGGCAGCCGGTGAATCAGTCCTCGGGTATCTATCTGGTTCGACTCACCGCCGGAACCGAAATCCAGACCCAAAAAATAATCTACCTGAAGTAATTGCAGAAATTACGCGGTTTTAAAAAAGCCACCCCGCCGGGTGGTTTTTTTATCACTATAAATACTGAGTGACGGTATGCCGGAGAACAGGTAGTACTTCATCCTGGAACCAGGGACGGTCCCGCAGCCATTTCCGGTTGCGCGGGGAAGGATGGGGCAGGGGAAAAATAGCCTGTTCGGACAAATAGGTTTCCCAGTCAGCAACCACATCGCCCACCGGCTCGCTGGTCTGAAGATAGTTCTGAATGGCGTACCGGCCGATGGCCAGGGTGAGCTCAGGCTGGAACCACGCCAGAAACCGATGGTGCCACGTTTGGAAACAGATAGGCGGTGGTGGCAGATCACCTTTCCCGGGACTGGTTCCGGGGAAACAAAATGCCGCCGGCAGAATGGCGATCCGTCTTTCATCATAAAAATCCGCCGAGGAAATGCCCATCCAGTCCCGCAACAGTTCACCACTGGGATCATTCCAGGGGATGCCGGTTTCATGCACTTTCCGCCCGGGCGCCTGCCCCACCACCAGTATCGTCGCGGTGGGTTGAAACCGAAATACGGGGCGCGGTTCGGGGATTTCGCCCGCACAAAGACGGCATTCTTTTACTTCACGGATGAATTTATCCAATGCAGAGACGCTTTTCATTTAATCTGAAAATCAGCGTAATCAACCACCATCACAATAAAAAATTGACCATCCAAAGCTTCTGTTTCTCCAATCTGAGAATCACCAGTTCCCGGCGAACGGAAGATTCCAGGTGTCCAGCCACCCACCTCTAGTAGTTCAGTTAAGAGTTACGCTAATATGACAACTAAAGTCATACATTATAGGGGGTTAAATTGCGGGTTTCCGGAAGCCAGTTCGTTAATAAGTGTTAACAATCAATTTTGGCACGGATATTGTGCTAATGGCCTGTGTATGCGCGATTTACTCCATAAGCGAATTCCGAAAAAACAGTCCATAAAGTCAATTTTTGAGCCGATTTCGGGAATGGTTTACGCATGGCGCTTCTCGTGGAGATGGTTGGAGTATGATGGTAACGCGCTACGGGATGAGTGAACAGGAGGTTTTTTCATTATGCCCAAAAATATGGTAACAATTGATGGAAACGAAGCCGCGGCACACGTGGCGCATAAAACCAATGAGGTTTGCGCGATCTATCCCATCACCCCCTCATCCAATATGGGTGAATGGGCGGATGCCTGGTCGGCCGTTGGTAAAAAGAATATCTGGGGCACCGTGCCTGATGTGGTAGAATTGCAGAGTGAAGGTGGTGCATCGGGTGCTGTGCATGGCGCATTACAGACGGGAGCTCTCACCACAACATTTACAGCCTCACAGGGCTTGCTGCTCATGATTCCCAATATGTTCAAAATTGCCGGCGAGCTCACCTCAACGGTGTTTCATGTCTCAGCCCGCTCGGTGGCAACCCATGCGCTGTCAATTTTTGGCGACCATAGCGATGTGATGGCTACCCGGGGAACCGGGTTTGCACTGCTTGCAGCCAATTCCGTACAGGAAGTCATGGACAGCGCGCTCATCGCCCAGGCAGCCACACTGGAAGCCCGGGTACCCTTTGTTCACTTTTTCGACGGTTTTCGGACCAGTCATGAGGTCATGAAAATCGAGCAGCTTGACGATTCGGTCATTCGGGAAATGATGGATGATGAACTGGTTTTTGCTCACCGGCAGCGGGGATTAAACCCCAATCGCCCTGTCCTGCGTGGAACCGCCCAGAACCCGGATGTGTTTTTCCAGTCCCGGGAAACCATTAATGCATTCTATGATAAAACGCCGGAAATCGTTCAGCGCATGATGGACAAATTCGCCAAACTCACCGGCCGTGCCTACCATTTGTTTGACTATGTTGGTGCGCCGGATGCGGAGCGGGTCGTTATCATCATGGGATCCGGTGCGGAAGCCGCTCAGGAAACTGCCGAATACCTGGCTAATGCCGGTGAAAAGGTTGGCGTATTGAAGGTGCGCCTTTACCGGCCATTTTCCATGGACCATTTCATCAAGGCCCTGCCCAAAACGGTGAAATCCATCGCCGTTCTGGACCGAACAAAAGAAGCCGGTGGCCCCGGTGAACCGCTCTACCTGGATGTGGTTTCCGCGCTGATGGAATCCTTTGCCAGTGGTGATTTACCCTTCGAAAAAATGCCCAAAATTATTGGCGGTCGGTATGGACTCTCTTCGAAAGAGTTTACACCGGGCATGGTTAAAAGCGTGTTTGACGAACTCACCAAAGAAAAATCCAAAAACCATTTCACGGTTGGTATTCAGGATGATGTGGGACATACCAGTCTGGATTATGACCCGGACTTCTCTGCTCATGAGGAGGATGTGTTCCGCGGAATGTTCTACGGCTTAGGCGCTGACGGAACCGTGGGTGCCAATAAGAACTCCATTAAAATCATCGGTGAAGAAACGGAATTCAATGCCCAGGGATATTTCGTCTACGATTCCAAAAAATCGGGCAGCATGACCGTCTCCCACCTGCGATTCGGGAAAGATCCCATCCATTCCACCTACCTGATTAACAAAGCCAATTTCCTGGCCTGTCATCAGTTCGTCTTTTTAGAAACACAGGACATCCTGGAGCGCGCCGCAGAGGGAGCAACCTTCCTCTTGAATGCCCCATACGGTCCGGATGAGGTTTGGAATAAATTGCCCAAAGAGATCCAGGAAACCATCATTGAGAAGAAACTGAATTTCTACACCATTGATGCCCTGAAGGTGGCGAAAGAAACCGGTATGGGTGTGCGTATTAATACCATTATGCAGACCTGCTTCTTTGCCTTGTCAGGTGTGCTGGAACGGGATGAGGCCATCGCCAAAATCAAGAGTGCCATCAAGAAAACCTATGGCAGCAAGGGCGACGAAATTGTTAAAAAGAACTTCGAAGCGGTAGACCACTCTCTGGCAAACTTGCACAAAATCGAGCCGAAAGCGGCCAATGGTGCATCACGGAAGGCTTCCGTGGTTTCTGACAAAGCCCCGGCCTTCGTGAAGGATGTGACGGCCACGATGATCGCCGGCAAAGGTGACAGCCTGCCCGTGAGCAAAATGCCCATTGACGGCACCTGGCCAACCGGGACCACTCAGTGGGAAAAACGGAATATCGCGGCAGAAGTACCGGTCTGGGATTCGGATATCTGTATTCAGTGTAACAAATGCATCCTGGCGTGCCCCCATGCGGTGATTCGCGCCAAGGTCTATGACGAGGAACTCACCAAAGATGCACCGGACACCTTCAAATGGACCAAAGTCCGTGGCCGTGAATGGCAGGACAACGAAGTGTACTCCCTGCAGGTGGCGGTGGAAGATTGTACCGGCTGCGAAATCTGCGTGGATGTCTGTCCGGTGAAGGACAAGACCAATGTGAGTCGGAAAGCCATTAACATGGAACCCCAGATTCCGCTGCGGGAGACCGAGCGCGCCAACTGGGATTTCTTCATGGAACTCCCGGAAGTGGATCGCTCACGACTGAAACACGATACGGTCAAGGGTTCACAATTATTGCAGTCCCTGTTTGAATTCTCAGGCGCCTGCGCCGGTTGCGGTGAAACACCCTATGTGAAACTGGCTTCCCAGCTATTCGGTGATCGCATGGTCATTGCCAATGCCACCGGTTGCTCCTCCATCTACGGTGGAAACTTGCCCACCACACCCTGGACCAAGAATCAGGATGGTCGTGGACCGGCCTGGTCAAATTCACTGTTTGAAGACAATGCCGAATTCGGAATGGGATTTCGACTCACCATCGACAAACAGCGCGCCTATGGTCTGGAATTACTCCAGGCACTTCAGGCTGACGGCAAGGTTGACGCCCAGTTGGCCGAAGCGATTATGAATGCCGAGCAGTCCGATGAACCGGGCATTCATGAACAGCGTGAGCGCGTGGCGCAACTGGAGAAAGCCCTGAAGAAAGTGGATGACCAGCGCGCCAAACAGCTCCTGAGTATCTCCGAAAATCTGGTGAAAAAAAGCGTCTGGATCATGGGTGGTGACGGCTGGGCTTATGACATTGGGTACGGTGGTCTGGACCATGTTCTGGCTTCCGGACGCGATGTAAATGTCCTGGTGCTGGACACGGAAGTCTATTCCAACACCGGTGGTCAGGCATCCAAAGCCACACCGCTGGGAGCCGTTGCCAAATTCGCTGCTGCCGGAAAACCGGTGAACAAGAAAGACCTGGGCATGATGGCCATGTCCTATGGTAATGTCTATGTGGCGCAGGTGGCTATGGGCGCTAACGACGCTCAGACCGTGCGTGCGTTTATGGAAGCGGAAGCCTACCCGGGTCCCTCAATTATCATTGCCTACAGCCACTGTATTGCCCACGGCATTAACATGGCCAAGGGCATGCAGCAGCAAAAGCTGGCAGCGGAGACCGGGCACTGGCCGTTGTATCGGTACAACCCGCAACTGGCCGCTGAAGGACAGAATCCGTTGAAACTGGATTCCAAACCGCCTACACGCCATTTCAGCGAGTATGCCTATAATGAAACCCGGTATAAAATGCTCACCAAGAGCATGCCGGAAAGGGCAAAAATGCTCATGGAGCAGGCTGAAAAAATTGCCAAGAATCGATACGACCATTACAGTAAACTGGCTAACCTGTCACCAGAACCGGAAGCGTAAGGAGGAATCAGCGTGCGTTTGAATACAAAATACATGGGCTTTGATTTGAAAAACCCCCTGGTTCCCTCCGCCTCACCTATGTCGCGGGAAGTGGATACTGTGAAACAACTGGAAGATGCCGGCGCACCGGCTATTGTGATGTACTCCCTCTTCGAAGAGCAGATTCATCACGAGGCCAATGAACTGGATCATTTTCTCAGCTACGGCACTGACAGCTTCGCAGAAGCATTATCCTACTTTCCCGAACCGGAGGAATTCACCCGCGGACCCGATGAGTACCTTGAACATATCCGTAAGCTGAAAGCAGCGGTGGATATTCCGGTCATCGCCAGTCTCAATGGCATTTCCATCGGTGGCTGGATTGACCATGCCCGCAAGATGGAGGAAGCCGGTGCAGACGGATTAGAACTGAATGTATATTTGCTGCCTTCCGATCTGGAACGCACCAGCGAATCCATCGAAAAACGCTATGTGGATATTCTCACAGCGGTGAAGGGTAAGGTGAAAATCCCCGTATCCATGAAATTATCACCCTATTTCAGTTCGCTGCCGGCCTTTGCCAAACGGTTGGTTGACAACGGCGTGGATGCGCTGGCTCTGTTCAATCGGTTCTACCAGCCAGACATTGATCTGGAGAGTCTGGAAATTGAACCCAGCGTCAATCTCAGCAGCTCTGATGAACTGCGCCTGCCCTTGCGGTGGATCGCGGTTCTCTCAGCCGAACTGAATGTTGATCTGGGCGCCACCACCGGTGTGCATACGGCAGAAGATGCCATCAAACTGTTGCTGGCGGGTGCTGATACAACCATGATGTGTTCGGCCCTGCTGAAAAATGGTCCCGGGCATATCACCCAGGTCCTGAATGACATGATTGCCTGGCTGGATGAGCATGAATATGAGAGTGTGGAGCAGTTAAAAGGCAGTATGAATTACCGCAACATTGCCGACCCGGAAGCCCTCATGCGGGCCAATTACATGAAGATACTCAACGCGTATAAATAGGGTGTAAGTAGCAAGACCCGTTTTGACTTCCTCCTGGATGGTCTCATAAAAATCCCCGGTTTTCCCGGGGATTTATTGAATATTCGCATCAGGTTATCCGTAATGAACACCGGAGTGAATTGAAGAGAAACCGCAAAGCGTAAATATGGTAGGGCGGTCTCGCCGAGAGCGCTGGAAAACCAAAATCCCTTTAACCACAGAGTCCCCAGAGCAAGCACAGAGAACTCAGAGAAATCCTATGAATCCCTGTAATATGTCACTCTGAGGTGAGGTGCAGCCGAGGCTTAATTGAGAAGAAAACCGTAATGGCGCAAAGCAGAACGCCGGAGTCACTGAGCGAAAGGATGAAATCCTCTCCCCTTTCCAAGGGGAGAATAACAGAGGGTTTGTGGATCAATGCAGCAATGACCAGAACACAGCGGTACACATTTCCCGGCTGTCTCCCAGTGTATAACCAAATTAATTTTCTTGCTTCACCCTGATTTATCCTATAACCTCGCTGCATGATTGACTACAAAAAGTATATCACAATTGAAGCCGACCGCCGTGCAGGAAAACCGTGTATTCGTGACACCCGCATTACCGTTTATGATATTCTGGAATACCTGGCCAGTGGCATGACGGAGGCCCAGATACGCCAGGATTTTCCTGAACTCACGACGGAAGATATTCAAGCTTGCTATGCCTTTGCAGCTGACCGTGAAAGAAAATTAGTCAAAATTCCTGCGTGAAACTTCTTTTCGACCAGAATTTATCGTATCGACTCGTGGCCGCGTTAGCAGCACATTTCCCCGAATCACAACATGTACGTGATATTGGACTAGCCGTTGCCAGTGATTCCGACATCTGGGACTATGCAAAATCCCATAATTTTGCGATTGTATCTAAGGACTCGGATTTTCACCAGCGCAGTCTGACATTTGGCCCTCCACCGAAAGTCATTTGGATTCAACGGGGCAATTGCTCGACAGATGATATTATTGCAATCCTGCGCACACATGTAGAAGACATTCAAAGTTTTGGAGAATCGACTGAGACTGCATTTTTAGAACTTTCCTAGCCAATTTGACTTACCCTAAACATCTGTCACACATCACTCCTCACCCGCTCACAGATCAGGATAACCATACCCGGCCCCCATTCACCCTTTAGCTGCTGATGACGTGGATTTGGCGGATTACCGTTTTGTGCAATGAAATTTGAGATTCTTGAATCTTACTATTAAATTGATTCGATGTTTGTGTTTTGCATGCTCGCGATTTGGGATTTCTCCTACCTGACTAATGGCTCACAAAGAAACCACAGATTTCACAGATTCCACAGATAAGTAAAGTGAAAAGTCATTCTGAACTGGTTTCAGAATCTACGGTACGAAGCAAGATGCTGAAATAAATTCAGCATGA
>JAIPJQ010000101.1 GCA_021734065.1 Fidelibacterota bacterium
GGGCGGAGAAAAAATTCCCCCGGGAGGAATATTGATATGAATGCACGCAATCTTACTGTGGGAATCATGTTACTCCTGGGCCTGGTCATTGCCATGGTCCCGGAGAACACCACCAAGCCGTATAAATTGACGGCTGAACAGATGCTTCACTCGGTGAACACGGGAAGCCATCAAATTCACCCGGATTATCTGGCTGAATGGCTGATCAACAAGGATCCCGGCATCCGACTTATTGATGTGCGCTCACCGGATGAATATGACACGTATCATCTTCCCAATGCCATCAATGTCCCGCTGGCGGACATTCTCAATCCCAAATACGGGGATGTGTGGGATCAGGGCATAAAATTCAATGTCCTCTATTCCAACGGTTCTACCGCATCAAATGAAGCCTGGATGATTCTGCGCCAATTGGGTTATGAGAACTTGGGGGTGCTCATGGGTGGCTTGAATTACTGGACGGAAACCATCATGAATCCGCAAGCGCCGCCAACCACCTCACCCAACGACGAAATTGCCAAATACGAATTTCGCAAAGGCGCCAGTCAGGCACTGGGCGGTGGTGCGGTCACAGCCAAAACCGCCAGCACGGATACGGAAATTAAGAAGCCGAAAATCGTCCCGCGGAAAGCGAAAAAAGCACCCCAGGGCGGGTGTTAGACCAGCCAACATCGGTTCAGCAATAACTCCCGTTCGTCCGAGCAGATGAGCGGGAGTTATTTTATCTCCTCTGAATGATATCCAAACACCCACAGCCCACAAAATTGCATTCAAATTCAATCTGTCTTTACCACCCGATTTAAAATGTCCTTTATACAGGCTTTCGCTTCCAAAACCGGTTCCCGGATTGCATACTAACCAGCCATGAAGACACAACAACCCTTCAACCAGCGCAGCATTATTTTCATTGGTGTTTTTGGCACCTTGTGGGGGCTTTCGGAAGCCACGCTGGGCAATGTTTTGCATCTGTTAAGCGTTCCACTTTCGGGATCCATCCTCTCCGGGATTGGCCTGATTATCATCCTCATCGCCCGTGTCTATAATCCGGTACGTGGCAGCACAGCCATGATGGCACTCATTGCCGCGTTTATCAAAATCATGAGTTTTGCTACAGTAAAACTGGGGCCGTTTGTGGGCATTCTCATGGAAGGCATTATTGTAGAACTCATCCTCTCGTTATTTTCCCACGGAAGGCTAGCTTTTTATCTCTCCGGACTGATTGTGGGCATTTACCCCATTTTGCAGAATCTGGTCACCAAGACGATACTGTTCGGATTGAGCTTTGTGCCGGTGCTCTTGGATATGGTGACGGGAATTTCCGAGCGATTCGGCTACGCCCTGGGCTGGTGGCTGGTGGGTGCATACGTGGCCATTCATTTGGTAATCGGGCTTATGGCTGCTGAATTGGCCTGGCGTCTGAACCGGCGCGTAAAATTGCATTTGGAACAGCAGCGTGACCATGTTTAAATGGCTCAAGAGCCGGCGGGCCAGGGTAACCTTCGCCCTGTTTCTGGCAATTCTCACATTGAATTACCACCCCTGGCTAATTCCGTTACTGAGCTTTGGATTGGTGTTCGTTACCTACCCGCAGACCCTGCGTCCCCTGAAAAACTGGAAATTCTGGATTACGATTGTCCTGCTGGTTATTCTGATTCCCATTTTTGGCCGGCAACCGGATGCCCATTTCTGGAAAATTCCCTATAATGAAACGTTGTTGCATCAAACCAGCCTCATGGCGATTCGGGGAATTCTGGTATTTTTACTGTTCCAGGTACTCACCTGGGAATTACATCAGTCCCAATTGTCTGCGTTTTTCCGGCGACTGGGCATTCCCCAGTTTGACCGGATTTACGGTGTTTCCAAAGAGACGGTTCCCAAAGCGAAAAGCATTCTCCAAGCCCGGTACGGCGAATTCAAAACCAATCGCAGACGGGCCGGGACTTTGGGGCAGATCATTGATTTGTTTACCCATATTCTGGCCGATTTCGTGCGTCTGGCGGATTCCCTCTCCCAAACACCAACACAAATGACAGGCTCCCGCGATCCGGCAGTCCTGATCCAACAGGTGCAGACGGTGCCATCGCTGATCATCCTCACCGGTGAATCCGGTTCGGGCAAAACCACCTGGCTCACCCGGCTCATTACCACACTTCTGGAAGCAAATATCTCCGTAGATGGACTCTTATCACTGCGGGAAAACCGCGGGGAAAACCACTGGCGGCAGGTGAATCAGCGGATAGCTACCGGTGAGCGGCATGCGCTCAATACCACAGAAGCAATTTCCGGTGGTTTTTCGGTGGGTAAATACAGCTTCTACCCGGATGCTTTTGATTGGGCGAGCCAACAGTTGTCAGAAGCCGCACCGGGGCAGGAATGGGTTATTCTGGACGAAATTGGTCCATTGGAGATGCAGGGTGAAGGCTACATGCCGGCGCTCATGGAGATTTTTAGCGTCAGGCAAATCCCGTCTCAGGTATTAATCACCGTCAGGCCGGGTTTGCTGGATGAGCTGGACACTTTTCTGCAAAAGTATCTGCCCGGGTTGCACCGGCGTCCCCGGGTTATGATCCGGATGTGAGCTACTGATTCAAATTCCTGATTTAATGTATCGCTGGTAATCCTGGGGATGATTGAGGTTTAAAAGTATTTCACGGGGTTTTAGTGTGTAGCGGGTAATCGGCACACGCGAAAAAAGTCCATAGATATGGCGAAGCCCAGCTGACAATGCCGGCTGTATAACCGGAATGAGTTCCGGTCGGTACAGTGCAAAAAGTGGTTCGTAATCCCCTTTCGCAGTGACCGGAACGACCACCTGGGATTCCGGATATTCCCGGGCCAGGTTCAGAATACTGTCCAGGATGGAATGCGGGATTTCCGGAATGTCCGTGGCCACTATAAATACCGGTTTTCCCAGCGCCCTCAAAACAGAATAAATTGCCATGAGGGGTCCCTGATCCGGCGTTTCATCCGGAATCACATCACAGGACAGAAAGGCAAATTTTTTCTCGTCGTTCGCGCTGATGACAACGGTGTCAAACAGGGCAGTGAGCTGAGAATGAATGTGTTGTATCAGGGGGATTCCGTTGACCTGAAGCATGGCTTTGTTTTGACCCATGCGGGTGTTGGTACCGCCGGCAAGAATGGCGGCACATATTTCGTTTTTCCCACGAGCAGGGTCGGCTTTACACATGCTGGTAAATTAGGGTTTTGGGTCTGATTTCCATCCTTTTTCCGGTGAAAATGGTTTTCTGATAATCATTCAAATGTATCTTACGCCATAATGATTTGAAATAGTTGGTAAGGAATGAGGTCAGCCTATGACACCTGTGATGATTGGTTTTACACTCTACCTGATCATGATACTGTTCGTGGGATTTTATACCGTACGAATCACCCGTGATTTGAATGATTTTGCCCTGGGCGGCCACAAACTGGGTCCGTGGGTCATTGCCTTCTCCGAGCGGGCGTCCGGTGAGTCGGCGTGGATCATTCTGGGACTGCCCGGTGTGGGTCTGGTGGCCGGGTTGTTTGAACTCTGGACGGCTGTGGGCTGCATTCTGGGTATCATATTCTCCTGGTATGTGGTGGCTCAGCGATTACGCCAGGCCACATCGGACTACAGCGTGCTCACACTCCCGGAATATTTTGCAAAACGCTTCGGTGACCCTAACGGTATCATGCGAATTCTGGCTTCGATTATCATTGCATTCTTTTTCACTTTTTACGTAGCGGCACAGTTTTCCGGTGCCGGCAAGGTTTTGAATGTCACGTTTGGAATGACCCAGATGCAGGGCATGATCCTGGGGGCGATCATTATTGTCTTTTACACGATTATGGGTGGTTTCTTCGCGGTAGCCTGGACTGACCTGGTGCAGGGTATTATCATGATCGGAACACTGGTGATTCTACCGATCGTGGGACTGATTGAATACCAGGCCTTCACCGGACATGGCGTTTCATTAGACGCATCCAACCTGTATGGCGGACAAATCGGCTGGGGTGCGATTGCCGGCGTGTTGGGTGGATTAAGCTGGGGATTGGGCTATATGGGACAGCCCCATCTCATCACGCGCTACATGGCTATTGATGACCCCAAAAATATTAAAATCAGTCGCCGCATTGCCATTTCATGGGCGATTCCCGCATTTTTCGGGTCATTATTTATCGGCATTATTGGTGGGCAACTGTTGTTTTCCGGGCAAATGCTGCTACAGGGGCAGGAAATCCAATCCCTGGGGCATTTGAAAGAGTTGATAACCGCGGGATTGGTGGATTCGGAGAAAATCATGCCGGAGATGGCCTCACATCTGTTGAATCCGTGGATCGCGGGAATCATGATCTCAGGCGCCATCGCGGCGATGATGAGTACCGCCGACAGCCAATTGCTGGTGACCACCACGGTGCTGACTCAGGATGTGACCAAGCGGTATATCAAACGGGAAGCCACCAGTGAGCAATTGTTACGCTACGGGCGCTACCTGGCGATCAGCATTGGATTGATAGCATTTTATCTGGCGTGGCAATCCACGGATCTCGTGTTTGAGCTGGTCTCGTACGCCTGGGGCGGACTGGGTGCATCTTTTGGACCGGCGCTGGTGCTGAGTCTGTGGTGGAAAAAAATCAGCCGGAAGGGCATTATCGCCGGAATGATCACCGGCACCCTTTTCACGGTGGTGGATGTGTTTGGTGAATGGATCACGGCGCGTTTAAGTGCATTTGTCATTGCATTCATTGCTGTGGTGGTGGTCTCTCTTTTTTGGCCGGATGAAAAAGAAGCGCCCGTGTCACAGATTTAAAAGCATTCTTCCATGGCATTACCTTTCGCGATGCAAGCCGGGTGTCGCCGGGAAAAAAGTGTGCCCTAACCGGATTCCCCCATGGTGTGGCAGAACCATTTTAAATTCCTGAGTTTCGCTGCGCCCGATTTTTTCGGGAAAGACTTTCCGCTACCCTTTATTGGATTCAGGGCTATATTTTTACTGCTTATTTTGAGCAAAGCGTAAATACTGAAATCAAGGAAATCCATATGCTGGCACGCGTGTATAGTAGTTCTGTATTAGGCATTGATCCCTATATCGTTGAGGTGGAGGTGAACATTGAATACCAAGCCTTCCGGTATACCACGGTGGGGTTGCCGGAGGCGGCTGTCCGGGAGTCTAAGGAACGGGTCATTTCAGCCATTAAAAACTCGGGATTCCGGTTTCCACCAAAAAATTACACCGTGAATCTGGCGCCGGCGGATGTGAAGAAAGAGGGCTCGGCCTTTGATCTGCCCATCGCGGTGGGAATTCTGGCGGCACTGGGATATGTGGATCAGGCAAAATTGCACAACTATGTGATGCTGGGTGAGCTGGCGCTGGATGGGACACTGCGGGATGTGAAGGGCGCGCTCCCCATTTCAGTGGGTGTTCGCGAGTCGGAACACACCGGGCTTATTCTGCCTGCTCAGAATGCCCGGGAGGCAGCCATAACCAATGAAGTGGAGGTGATTGCGGTGAATAATCTGTTGGATGCCATCCAGTTTCTGAATCATCAAAAAGAAATCGAACCGCTGTCGGTGGATGCGGATGCCATTTTCGCGGAAAAACAGAATTACCCGCTGGACTTCCAGGATGTAAAAGGTCAAACCCATGTGAAACGGGCGTTGGAGGTGGCCGCTGCCGGTGGGCATAATGTGATCATGATCGGTCCTCCCGGTTCCGGAAAAACCATGCTGGCCAAACGATTTGCCTCCATCCTGCCCCAACTCACTCTGGACGAGGCGCTGGAAACCACCAAGATCCATTCGGTGGCCGGATCGGCAGATGCTACCGGAGGGGTTGTTGCGCGACGGCCCTATCGTTCTCCCCACCATACCATTTCGGATGCGGCGTTGGTAGGTGGCGGCCGGATTCCGCGCCCGGGGGAGGTGAGTCTGGCGCATCATGGGGTTTTGTTTCTGGATGAATTACCCGAATTCCAGAAAAATGTCCTTGAAGTATTGCGCCAACCGTTGGAAAATAGCGAGGTGACCATTTCCCGCGCTACTTTGTCCCTTACCTATCCGGCCAATTTCATTCTCATTGCGGCCATGAATCCCTGTCCATGCGGGTATCTCACTGATCCCACTCACGACTGCACCTGTTCGTCACCGGTTATTCAGAAGTATATGGGGAAGATTTCGGGTCCGTTGCTGGACCGGATTGACATTCACATTGAGGTGCCGGCGATTTCATTTGAAGAACTCTCGGGGAAGGAACAGGGAGAGACTTCCACCTCTATCCGAGAACGGGTACAGGCTTCCCGAGATCGGCAGCAGCAGCGTTTTAAAAGCCGTAAGCACCTCCATGCCAATGCGGATATGTCGCCCAAGGACATACGGGGTATTTGTCGTCTCGATTCTGCGTCATCGGAACTGTTAAAAACCGCAACGGAACAGTTGGGGTTAAGTGCCCGGGCGTATGACCGGATTCTAAAGGTTTCGCGGACGATCGCGGATCTGGCGGAGGCTGAAAGCATTCAGGTGGAACACATCTCCGAGGCGGTCCAGTACCGGAGTCTGGATCGGCAGTTATGGATGGCATAAAAATTTACTTGGAATCCCAAGCCTCCCCATTTACTTAAAGTCCATGTTTCAGGTTACCCTCACTACCCGCAGTTATGAGATGGATTCGTTGGGGCATGTGAACAATGCCGTGTACCTCAATTATCTGGAGCATTGCCGCATGCAATGGCTCTACTCCCACGGCATTACGGCGTTGGACTTCCAGCGCACCAAAACCTATCCGGTTGTGGTTAACATCAACATTAATTATAAGCGTGAACTCACTGACGGTCAGCAGATTATAGTAACTGTTGAGGAGCTGGAGCGCTCGGAACGGAAAGTAATCTTCAGCCAGACGATTATTGATGAAGAAGGCACGCTGTATGCCGAGGCACGGGTCACGGTGGTTTGGCTGAATGAACGACGCCAGGTCATTCCCCTGCCGTTGGAGACATTCCCCGCCCTGTTTAAAAAGGAAGTGCATGAGAATAAAAATTAAACCGTTTAGTGATGCCATTCGGGCGCAATATGAGTACCACGGTCATCATCATCCCGGAGACGCGGGGTTGGATTTGTTCATCGTGGAAAGGGTCACCATTAATGCTGGCGAGACGGTCGCTCTTCACCTGGGAATCAGTTGCGAGCCGGTGGATGGGAAGGCTTATTTCCTCATGCCCCGTTCCAGTGTCTCCAAAACGCCGTTGCGCCAGGCCAATTCCGTGGGATTGATTGACGGCGGTTATCGCGGAGAAATCATCGCGGTGGTGGATAACATTAAAGATAAAGACTATACGGTGGAACCGGGCGATCGGCTGTTTCAGATTGTGGCAATGGATGGTTCCCCAATCGAATTTGAGTTGGTTGATTCGCTTTCTCAGACCTCCCGCGGGAGCGGCGGATTCGGCTCCACAGGGCGTTAATCCCGGCCCAGTTTTTTATAAGGTGAGGTATTAACTCATTCAATAATACGCGATATATCTCTTATATTTACAATATCTTATAACCTTTTTCTGAATTATAAAATCCCCTTGCGCGATGGGTGTAACCCGTATATGTTTTAGCACTCTAAGAGAACGAGTGCTAATTGATAAACAGAAGTTGCCAAGACCAGAAAACAGTATGCAGAATAACGCATTCGGGAACAGAATTTTTTCAACTCAACAAAACACAACCCAACCTAATCGTACAAGTTTAAACGAAGGAGGAATCCTCTAATGGCGAAGTACATTGAATTTGATCAGGAAGCCCGCTCAAAACTAAAAATTGGTGTGGACATTCTGGCAGACGCCGTAAAGGTGACCCTGGGCCCCAAAGGTCGTAATGTGGTCATCGATAAGAAATTCGGCGCTCCCACCATCACCAAAGATGGTGTAACTGTAGCAAAAGAAGTGGAACTGGAAGATCCCCGGGAAAATATGGGCGCACAGATGGTGCGCGAAGTGGCATCCAAAACCTCAGATGTGGCTGGTGACGGTACCACCACAGCTACGGTTCTGGCTCAGGCAATCATTACCCAGGG
>JAIPJQ010000102.1 GCA_021734065.1 Fidelibacterota bacterium
CTGGGAACCGGTGTGGGTACAGCCATTGGAACGGCACTAAAAAGTCTGCCTATGGGGATTGCCATTACCGTGGCCATGACAGTTGTATTTTACCAGGTATTCAAAAAACAGGGGGGCGGAAAGGATACTCATGCATCCCAATGAAGCTTTAATCCGCCAATTATATACCGGCTTACAGGATCTGGATGGTGAAGCCATGGCAGCCTGTTATCACCCGCAGGCACAGTTTTCAGATCCGGTATTTCCCGATCTGAAAGGGGCTGCCGTAGGCGGCATGTGGCGCATGTTGTGTCAATCAGCCACCGACCTGTCGGTCTCTTTCCGGGATATCCGGGCGAATGACAATACCGGACAAGGACATGTGGAGGCGGTTTACACGTTTTCCACCGGGCGGAAGGTGCATAACAGCATTGCATCGCGATTTGAATTTCTGGATGGAAAAATTATCCGCCAGAAAGACGATTTTAATTTTTGGCGCTGGAGTCGGATGACGCTGGGCGTGACGGGTTTCATGCTGGGTTGGGCGCCCTGGCTGCAACGGAAGGTTCAGAAACGGGCTGCCCGGCAACTGGAGCACTACCTGGCGCGCAAAAGCGTGTAATACAACTTGAACGCTCCTTAATTATTTCTAATATCCTGCCATGCTGATCCAACCTTCGGGAAATAATTCCATACGATGACGAATCACCTCAAAGCCTTGGGTCGACGCATTCAGGGATTGCGCATCGAGGAGGTCATTTTCCTGGTCTTCCTGATTCCCTCCCTCATCATTACACTGCGAGCAAATTGGTACTTCTACACCACACCGGGTGAACGCTCGGTGAAGGTTGAGGGCGGGCTCTGGCGGATTGGGATAACCATCGTCTTGTTGCTGGTGTTTTACTGGTTCCTGTGGTATCGGCCGGATAAGCGCATGTTTCGCTTCATCCGGGATATCGCACCATTTTTGTTTGCCATTCTCATCTACACCAACCTTCACGATACCATCCACTTCGTCAATCCTCACGATGTGCATTACCAGCTGAATGCCATTGATGAATGGATGTTTAGCGGCATTTCTCCCACAGTATGGGCCGAACGGTTTTACCGCCCCTGGCTCACCGACTGGTTGTCGTTTGCCTACATGAATTATTTCTGGATTACGGTGATTTTGGTGCTGGTACTCTATTTTAAAAAGGAGCACCGCCAGTTTCGCACCATCATGCTCACCATGATTCTGTGTTACTATTTTGGCTACCTGCTTTACATCATTTTCCCGGCAGCGCCACCGCGACTGGCATTGGCGGATCAATACACCATTAATATTTACAAGGGCACATCCCTGCTTTCCGATGGTGCGCGGGCGCTGGTGCATATCAGCGCTTCATCGGCCCGGGGTGCTTTTCCATCACTCCACTGCGCCATCACTTTCATGACACTGGGAATGGCCTGGCGATTTCACAGAGCCTTGTTCTGGCCTTTTCTGCCCATCGGAATATCCCTCATCACCGCCACGGTTTATCTGCGACACCACTATGTCATTGACATTATCGCCGGACTCGCTCTGTGCGTATTTGCCTGGTATGTGACACCCTATTTGGACCGCTGGTGGCGAAATTGTCAAAAGCAGCAGGGGATATTCTCCAAATCACCACCGGTATTGAAACCGGGTGAAAAGTGATGGGATGGGAGCGCCGTCAAAACAGGGGATGATCCGGTCCTGAAGCTTTGGAATGGGGTGTGATTCCCGCTTCTTTCTGCGGGAGGGGACGATTAATTTCCCGGTGAACATTGAAACCCCACGCAGATAAGCACGGAGGAATGGTACCATGACCCCGCAGAACGCATTTTCGAACAAAAACAATCCCTCAGAACCAAATACAAAATCGGAAGAGCCCGGGCACGGTATCCTGCGGCGGGATTTTCTTAAATACGGTGCCGCGGGGAGTATCTTGACCGCCACCGCAGCAGCCGGGGGACTGGGGAGCCTGCTCAGTGGATGCGAGCGAAGCAAACCGGCACAGGAAACAGCGGAAAAAATCCGTCCGTTTCGCTACTCCGAATACACCATCGCAGAAATTCAGACCTTAATGGAGTCGGGGAAACTCACTGCACGGGAATTGACCGCTGCATACCTGGAACGCATTGACAAAATTGACAAAAACGGTCCCGGGTTAAATGCCGTTATCGAACTGAATCCGGAAGCATTGGTACTGGCGGAAGCCATGGACGCTGAGCGGAAGGTGGGGAAGATCCGCGGTCCGTTACACGGGATCCCTGTCATGCTCAAGGACAATATAGGAACTTCTGACCAGATGCAGACTACCGCCGGCTCCTTGGCGCTGATGAACGCCCGGCCGAAGGAGGACGCCTTTTTGGTTCAGCAACTACGGCAGGCCGGCGCCATTATCATGGGGAAGACCAATCTCAGTGAATGGGCCAATTTCCGGGACAGTCTATCCTCCAGTGGCTGGAGTGGCCGGGGCGGACAGACCAAAAACCCCTACGCATTGAATCGAAATCCCTGCGGATCCAGTTCCGGTTCGGCAGTGGCTGTGGCCGCCAATCTCACCATGCTTGCCGTGGGCACAGAAACCAACGGTTCTGTCGTCTGTCCCTCCGGCGTCAATGGGGTGGTGGGGATAAAACCCACGCTGGGTCTGGTGAGTCGCTCCGGTGTTGTTCCCTTAGCACACAGTCAGGATACCGCCGGTCCCATGGGGCGTACGGTGAAGGATGCCACCCACCTTCTGGAAGCGATGGTGGGCGTGGATCCCCGGGATGCTGTCACTAAACAAAAGGAGCGGAAACAGCTAAACGACTACGCCAAATTCCTCTCCTCGGATAGCTTGTCCGGTGCGCGAATTGGTGTGGTACGACAATATTTTGGATTTCATCCCCGGGTCGATGCAGTTATGGAACGAGCCATTGAGGACATGTCCCAAGCCGGTGCCGTGATTGTGGACCCGGTGGAGATTAAGACCTATAGCGATTTTGGTGCTGCCTCCTTCCAGGTTTTGCTGTACGAGTTTAAAGCGGACCTGAATCAGTACCTGTCCGGATTAGGGAAGAACGCGGAGATTCATTCCCTGGAAGAGTTGATTGCTTTCAATAAAGCTCACGCTGACCGGGAAATGCCTTTCTTTGGGCAGGATTTGTTGGAAATGGCGCAGGAAAAGGGTCCTCTGGCTTCCAAAGAATACAAAGATGCCCGGAAGAAAGCCCAACGACTGGCCGGTCCGGAGGGCATTGACGCCGCAATGGAGAAACACAATCTGGATGCCCTTATCGCGCCCACCAATGGCCCGACCTGGCTCACGGATCATGTGAATGGCGACCATTTTCTGGGCGGTAGTTCCTCGCCTGCTGCGGTGGCGGGCTATCCCAATATCACTGTGCCCGCCGGAGATGTGTTCGGCCTGCCTATCGGGATCAGCTTTTTCGGTCGCGCCTTCAGCGAACCCATTCTCCTGCGGATTGCCTACAGTTATGAGCAAAACAGCCGCAAACGTATTGCACCCAACTTCCCTGCGTCCATCACGATGCCGTGAAATGGAAGTCTCGTCTGATTTTCGCGGGAGGTTCTATCTACCAAAGGACATGTTCTGCTGATCTATAAAATTACACTGGGGTCACTCCTGGTTGCCACCATCCCGATTTGGATTCTGAGCCGGCACCATTTGGGAATCTGGCGCCGTCTGTTAACAGCGGGATTATGGAGTTGGGGTGTGTGGTGGGGCGCTGCCTGGCCAATTTTGGGGTTTGGTCTGCGCTGGCTGTGGCTGATTCTGGTCTTGGTCATGACAGTCGTGACCATTCTTCGAAAGACCCGGGAGTCAAGGGAATCGCTGCCGGTGCTAAAGAAAATCGGTTGGAACACGGTTTTTATTCTGGGTTTCATGTTAGTACTGGGTCAGGCCCTGGGGCGCTGGTACCCGCCCGAACCTCACGCGATCAATTTGGAAAGTCCTCTTCGGCATGGAAAATATAGTGTATTGCAGGGCGGCAGTAACGGTGCTACCAATCCGGGTCATGCAGGGAAAATTCAACGAGAAAGGTTAGCCGTTGACTGGGTGAAACTGGATGATTGGGGTCGCCGGGCAGCTGGTTTAAAACCAGCCGAATTAGCCGTCTATCATATTTATGGTGACACGGTTTTCTCTCCGGTGACTGGAATTGTCACTGCCAGTTGTGATTCCCTGCCGGATCTTCCACCGGGCGTAATTGACACGGTGAACACCCGCGGGAATTTTGTGGAAATTGCGCTACGTGACAGTTTGACCCTTTTCTTAGCCCATCTCCAGCCCAATGAGGTCTGGGTAGCGCCGGGCGATTCAATGGTCCCGGGGATGCCATTGGGACTGGTGGGGAATTCGGGGAACACTGTTGAACCCCATTTGCACATGAGCCTTTCCAATGCCAGCAACTGGGCGGTACCGATGTTGATTAATGGTGTCTATCCAGTGCTGAACCGACGATTTACTTTTTGAGGGGTATGGTTCCTAATCCAAAGCAACATTCATTTGAAGGCACGGTGGAAATCATCGGCATCAACCGGTGTGTTTTCGTACCTGAATCGGTATATGCAGAGCTACAGCCCAGCGGCAAACTGCCCGTGGTGATCGAGGTGGGTGGGAATCGTCATCGCACCACGCTGTTACCAGTGGACGGACGGGGTTATCGAGTCTTTATACCCAAACGTCTTCTGAATCTGGTGGGTGCTGACAAGGGAGATCTGGTAAGCCTGACCATTTGGCGTGATCCCCTGGGTTGGGCTATGGAAATTCCGGTTGATGTCCGGGAAGCATTAGAATTGATACCCAATGGCGAGGCACTGTTCGAAAAGCTCACACCTGCAGCACGGCGTGAATTTATTCGCTGGCTTGATAGGGCCAAAACGCCGGAAACCCGGGGAAAAAATCTTCGCATCGGCCTGGAACGCTTGCTTCAGGCGCGCTGAATATTCAGATTATCACCGGATAGACTTTTGACAAACGACCTTCAGTTTACCACATAAAAAAATTACCTGCGAGGAATTTATGCCCAAGATTTTTTCCCTGAAAACGCTTGAATTCAAATCCAAATCCACACCCCTGGAAATGTTTTCCTGGGCGTCCAGTCCGCGGCTGGCTCAATTGGCGGGCTCCAAACAGCTCCAGTTCGAGGTGCGTTCGTTAAATCCCGGAAAATTCAGCTTCCCTTACCACTTTCACCGGGTTGCGGAGGAGCTGTTCATGATTTTGGAGGGTGAGGCTGTGTTGCGTTCTCCGGATGGATTCAAAACGGTGCGAAAAGGCGATATCCTGTTCTTCGAACCCGGATTAAACGGTGCTCACCAACTTTATAATCCCGGAGACGAACCTTGCGTTTACCTGGATTTGCGTACCGCCACGGGTGTGGATGTGTGTGAGTATCCCGATTCGGGAAAGATCAATATTCTGCCCTATCAGGAAATTTACCAGACCAAAGACCAGGTAGAGTATTTTGAAGGTGAGGAGGATGTGAAAAAGCACTGGCCGCCGGAGTATTTCATATGAACTTGCAATGAAGGCTGAATTTGAATGCAATAAATTAATCGATGCTATAACGGCATTTCGGTTGTGAAAAGCAATTCCTTACAATTTTCAGTCAAAACCGTAGTCACGGAAAATTTATTTTATCCTACGGGATTCTCCTCTAAACTTGCCTCATCAAAAATGAATTGTGAACCCACCATCCGGCCGCATGAACCAGGCTGGAAATGTCACACTGGAATATCTGACAAGTCATCCTGGATTAACATGGGAAATGGGAAATAAGAGGGGAATGATGCTCACTATAAAGAAAATCAACCTGGTTATTTTTACACTGCTGTGCTCCGTTCATTGGGCTTTTGCCAATGGCGTAGCCGTAGTGGATGCTGCCACACAGAATTATTTTCAACTGGACTCCAGTGTGGTTATCTCCGAGGTGGAGGGAGATGTGGCCATTACCACGGTGCGGAATGTGTTCATCAATACCGATACCACCGATACCGTGGCGGTTTTCGCCTTTCCCATAGACTATCATGCCAGCGCCACGGGTATTCGCTGGGACGCGGGGGCCGGCTGGAATCAAGCCACGATTATTTCCCAGGCTCCCACCGATACATTACCGCGTTCCGGTCCGGTTGCGGCTCCTTTGAAATCCTATCTTGGATACGCGCCCTTCTATTTTGCCATTCCGGACTCAATTCCTGCAGGACAAACTCTCACTGTGGAATTCACCTATGTGGAGTTGCTGGACTACAGTCACGGTGTAGTAATTTATCAATTCCCCAATCAATATTCCCTGATCCAGGATTCCATTTTAACCCGGCAGGAGCTTTCGTGGTCACTCACCAGTCTGCGAACATTGGACACCTTGGCGGTACTTAGTTCCCAGACCCAGGATTTGGTGAATTATTCAGACAATGCCGCATCAGTTAGCCTCTCCGCGGACGACACCACCGCGTTTGATGATTACCGGGTTCTGTACCGGTTGAGTGGGGATGAATTGGGTGTCTTTGCCTATTCCACTTATCTGGACCCGGCTGATCTACCTGATGAATGGTCGGGCTATTTTGCCCTGCAGATTGAGCCCACGCCATATGACACGATTGATGCGATGGCTAAAAATTTTACCCTCATGATTGACCGCTCCGGGAGTATGTCCGGGCAGAAAATTGCTGATGCCAAAAATGCCGCGGCCTATATCGTGAGTAATCTGGATACCGCGGATCATTTTAATGTCATTGATATATCGGACGGAATCGGGAAATTCCGTCCCGCGCTGGTGCCCTTTACGCCCACCGCGAAAGACGAGGCGCTGGCATTCATCGCTGCTCTGGATGCCCGCGGTGGCACCAACCTCAGTGGTGCATTTGAGGAGGTGATTCCGGCTTACACCGGTGCCGATTCCACCCGCGCAAATATCGTCATGTTCTTCTCCGACGGCCTGCCCACCTCCGGTATCACCGCTACCAATCAGCTCCTGAATCGGGTGGATGAACTGATAACGGCGACCGGGGAGATTATCTGCATTTATACCCTGGCCATTGGGGAGGATGTGGATTGGGAATTTTGCACGGCGTTGGCACAAAATCACAATGGCTTTACCCAATTCGTGGATCCCTCGGACATTATCGCCACCGCCAGCAGCTTTTACCAGTCAGTGCGCTCTCCCGTTCTTATCCGGCCGGAGTTGACCTTCACACCAGCTGACGCGCTCACTGAGTTGAATCCGGCTGTCACGCCCAATTTCTTCGAAGGCGAACAGGTGCTGGTTTCCGGGCGCTACACCGATCCGGGGGCAATTTCCCTCACCATTACAGGAACGGCCTTTGGGATGCCATTCTCCCAGGATTTCAATTTCAATCTGGCCTCTTCGCCAGCGCCGGAAAATCAGTTTCTCATGAAAATCTGGGCCAAGCAGAAGATCGAATCGCTGCTTTTTGACTATCTCCTCTATGGGGATGATGCGGCCACTGCCCAGTCACTGGAGGAGCAGATCAGTTGGCTGAGCCTGAATTATAACATCGTGAGTCCCTTCACCAGCCTCAGCATTCCCGACAATTTGTTCACCGGGATCACTGACGAATCGGGCGATGGAGAACAGATGGCGGCTGCTCAAACCTTCCAATTGCTGGGTAATTATCCCAATCCATTTAATCCTACTACAACCATCGGATTTAAAGTCAGCACCACCTACCATGGTCTGGTGAAGGTAAAGATCTACAATGCACTCGGGCAACTCGCGCGTGTGCTGACTCGCTATGTGGATTCGGCAGGTAAATACCAACTAACCTGGGATGGAACGCTGATGGATGGCAGTGCCGCACCGTCCGGTACCTACATCTACATGGTGGATTTCGGGAACGCGTTGCTCGGTGGTCGGATGAGTTTGATTAAGTAAATAGTTTTATTCAATATCTCGAAAAGAGCCTCGGTCTTACGGGGCTCTTTTTATATGTTTGACTATCGGGAGTCGG
>JAIPJQ010000103.1 GCA_021734065.1 Fidelibacterota bacterium
GGATTCTTGTCATTGATGATGAAAAAAACATACGAGCAACTCTGACGGGTATTCTGGAAGACGCCGGGTATGAAGTTGTGGCAGTGGATACAGCCGAAAAAGGTATGGACGCCTTGCAGGAGCAGCTTTTTGATGTGGCGCTGGTGGATGTGAAACTGCCCGGCATGGACGGCATGACATTTTTGGATGTGGCCCGGCAATTGATGCCGGATCTGGATATTATTATGATATCGGGACATAGCGGCATCAGTACTGCGGTCCAGGCGGTTAAGCTGGGCGCATACGATTTTTGCGAAAAGCCGCTGTCCCTCCCAAAAATTCTCATTTCCATCCAGAATCTGGCAGAAAAACGACGTTTAGCGCGGCGCTCACAGGAATTTTCCGACAACGAGGAGCTGCGCTACCGCATGATCGGCGACTCACCCGCCCTGCAGCAACTGGCGAAAATGATTCAACGCGTAGCCCAGACCGACGCCAAGGTATTGATTCGTGGGGAGAGTGGAACCGGTAAGGAACTGGTGGCCCACGCCATCCATACGCAGAGCAATCGCCGAAAAGGGGCGTTCGTGAAATTCAACTCTGCCGCCATTCCCCGCGAGTTGGTGGAAAGTGAACTTTTCGGCTACGAAAAAGGTGCCTTCACCGGTGCCACAAAAGCCAAGCCGGGAAAATTGGAGCGCGCTCACGAGGGGACGCTGTTTCTGGATGAAATCGGTGACATGGATTTGTCTGCTCAGGCGAAAGTCCTGCGGGTCATTCAGGAGGGTAAATTCGAGCGGGTTGGCAGCACCAAAACCCTGGATATTAATGTGCGTCTCATCGCAGCGACCCATAAGCCATTGGAGGAAATGGTCCGGGATGGATCATTCCGGGAGGATTTGTTTTACCGGCTCAATGTTGTGCCCATCCAGGTACCGCCTTTGCGGGAGCGGGTAGATGATATTCCCTTGTTGGCCGATCATTTTCTACGGGAATTATCCCGGGAATTGAAGCTTGGTGCGAAGACAGTTGACGAAGAGGGGCTGGCGCTATTGAAAACCTACTCCTTCCGGGGCAATATCCGTGAGTTACGTAACCTCATGGAGCGGCTCTACATTCTGGTTCCCCAGACCACAATCCGCCGCAATGATATTGTACCGCATCTGGAAATCTCAGGGAAAGCCATGGCAGGGGACTTCGCGTTTCTGGAAACCAAATCTTTTCAGGAAGCCAGGCAGGAATTTGAGACCTATTATTTACAGCAGCAGTTGGAGAAGTTCGACGGTAACATCAGTCGCATGGCCCGTTCTCTGGGGCTACAGCAATCAAATCTATCGCGGAAGTTGAAGGAGCTGGGATTGCGTTAAGACATTTTTGTCTGCCTTCGATCTCACTGTGTGCACCTCTTCGCCAAGCTCAGAGCAGGCTCAGCGTGACGGGTTCATCTCGAGGCAAGATGCTTGTTTGTCTGTCTGAGGCACCCGGCAATAGCCGGGTGATCGAAGACTAAAAATAAGTTTTTTCTTGTTTCACGCATTTCACAGCTACAGTTTTTGTCTCTGGATTTATTCATGCGAACAGGGTATGTATACATTTTAAAATGTGCTGACGACACATTTTATACAGGTGTCCCTAATAATTTAGAACGTCGCCTTTTCGAACATAAAACATCAGGTGGTAGTGGCTACACAAAGCGGAGACAGCCCGTAGAACTCGTATGGAATTCAGATGAAATGCCCATTGATGAAGCAATTCTCCTGGAAAAGAAAATCAAAGGTTGGCAGCAGGCAAAGAAAGTAGCTTTGATCAAAGGAGAGTATAAGAAGCTTGGTGATTTATGGAGTAGACGCAAGAAATAGATGGTTACAGTCGCGCTTCGATCTCACTGCGTTCGCCTCAGCGTGACGGGTTCATCTCGAGGCGAAATGCTTGTTTGTCTGTCTGAGGCACCCGGCTTTAGCCGGGTGATCGAAGACCCGGTAATGCGCCAAACTCCGTGATCGTTTGTGGAAAGAACCTACTTCCCGTTAAACGCTACCCACACCTCCCGGGTACGCGGACCATCAAATTCAGCAAAATAAATCCCCTGCCACCGTCCCAGTTGTAATTCTCCATTCGCCACGATAATTTGCTGTGATGACCCCAATAAACTGGTCTTCACATGGGCGGCGGTGTTACCTTCAAAGTGGTGGTAATCCTCGTGCTGCCAGGGAACCAGCCGTTCCAGCGCGTTGGTCATGTCCCGAATCACATCAGGATCGGCATTTTCATTGATAGTGAGCCCGGCGGTTGTATGTGGGACGTATAAAGTGAGTACGCCGGACTGCCAGTTTTCCTGATTTACGATTTGTTGCACCTGTGGCGTAATCTCCAAAAATTGGGTGTGTCTTATTGTTTTTAAGCCCTGCTTGATCATAGAGTGCCTCCCTAAGAAAAATCGTACGGGTATCGAAAAACATCCGCCTCTGTGATGATAGCCGTTATAAGCTGCGCCGGTGTCACATCAAAGGCTGGCGCCCACGCGGCAGTACCTTCAGGAGCCAGACTTATCCCGCGCAACGTGGTGACTTCCGTTTCCGGCCGTTGTTCGATGGGGATATTCTCACCCCCCGCCAAAGCTGAGTCAATGGTGGAATAGGGCGCCGCCACATAAAAGGGAACCTTATGAGCCCGAGCAGCCACGGCCAGTCCGTATGTCCCGATTTTATTGGCCGTATCGCCATTGGCAGCAATGCGGTCTGCCCCCACGATCACGCCGTGGATTGTCTCGGACGCCATGCGGTACGCGGCGGAGCTGTCGGTCATGACCCGGCAGGGCAAATCAAGCTGCTGACATTCCCAGGCAGTGAGTCGCGCCCCTTGTAACAGTGGACGCGTTTCATCCGCATACACCATTTCTACCCCGTTAAGCTTGTGCGCAGCCGCGATCACACCCAGTGCTGTTCCCACACCACCAGTCGCTAAAAATCCCGTATTACAATGTGTAATGATCCGTGCATTTTGTGGGAACAATGCCGCTCCATGCGCTGCGATTCTGTCACACAGTTCAATATCCTCCGAATGAATAGTGAAAGCCTCCATCTCCAATCGGTCGTACAGCACCGCTGAATCTCCAGCGCTGAATTGTGCCACAATCTCAGCCATTTTACCCAAAGCCCATCCCAGATTAACGGCAGTGGGACGAGCATTGAACAAGCGTTCTTTTACAGCCTGCAAATGCGATTTAAAGTCTTCCAATGGCAGATTTACTTTTCCCTTCATTCCCACCAGCACACCATACGCCGCCGCGATACCAATGGCCGGCGCACCCCGAACGCGCAGGGCATATATTGCTTCCACCACATCATTCAGCTTATCCAGACGCAGCCAGATTTCTTCATCAGGCAGTCTGGTCTGATCCAGCAGAATCAAAGTGCCATCCTCCCACCACAAATGTCTGGATTTTGGTTGAGTGGACGGATTGAATACGGATGAACTCATAATAGTTTCCCGTTGTTTTTAGCAGGTTGCAGCACAGAGTTAGAAGATGGAAATTGACTTGAATTCATGGTACCGATTATCCAAAGCCGATTGTTTTAACTGCAGCAGCCCGGTAGCCGAAAATTTCTGGATGGCAAATGATGACATGACACTACCCCAGACTACGGCGCGTCGCAATGTGGCAAAATCGGTACTTTGCTCATTGGCCAGATAACCCAGCATCCCGCCGGCAAACGCATCACCAGCGCCGGTGGGATCCGTGACCCGGGAAAAGACCAATGCGGGGGCGGAAAAAACTTCACCCTTTGAACCAAATAATAGCGCACCGTGCTGCCCTTTTTTAATCACCACCAGTTTGGGTCCCATATGCTGCAATTTCCGGGCGGCCGCACCATGGCTCATCTCGCCGGTGAGCATCTGTGCTTCTTCGTCATTCACAATCAACAAATGGGTCCGGCGTAACAGCCGTTTCAAACTCTCCAGAGCGGTATTAATCCATAAATTCATGGTATCCACCACCACAAAGGGCTCGCCGGTAATCTGATCCAAAACCTGGTGCTGCAAATCCGGCTGAATGTTGGCCAGCAGCACATACTTTGAGTTCTGGTACGCCTCCGGCAGTTCAGGAGAAAATGATTCAAACACATTCAATTCGGTGAACAGCGTTTCCCGCTGATCCAGTTGAGGAGAATAGCGTCCCCCCCAGCGAAAGGTCTTGCCCTCCACGATTTGCAGACCGGAGAGGTCAATGCCATTCTTCCGGAATGCCTGCTTTTGTTCCTCCGGGAAATCCGAACCCACCACACCCACCAGACCCGGTGTGGTGAAATAACTGGCCGCCAGGCTGGCGTAGGTAGCCGACCCGCCCACGGCATTTTCCACCCGACCCGCAGGTGCTTCAATGGTATCCAGCGCCAGCGACCCCACAATAATCATGTCCATATTCATCCCTTTGCTCTCCTGCATTTTCAATACCCCGGCGGTTATTTGCCTTTTCCGGGCAAAGCTGTCAGCCGGCGGGGTTGTGGGAGTTTAGCTTGTCACGCCAATATCCGCAACGCATTTCCCCGTTGGTTCACCTGAAACCACGCCTAAATTAGGCGCATGAAAGCAATCACATTTACCTTAAGTCTTCTGCTCACCATCGCTCTGTTCGGTGATCAGGTTACCGAATTGGATGACCAGCTGACCGACGCGCAAAAGAGCCGCGTGGTTCAGATGGAAAAAGAAATCATGGCTGCCTGCTGTTTCGGAAGCCCGGTTCACTCTCATGGCCGGAACGATTACACGGAGGAGCAACGCGTTGAAATCCGCCGGTTGATCATGGCAGGCAAAACCAATAGCGAGATACTGGATCATTTCCGCAATAAAATCGATCCCCGTACCGGGCAGCCTTATGGCAACCGTATTCTGGCTGCACCAAAATCAGATGAACTGGTGGGACAGGTGAGTTACTGGATGGTAGCCGTATTTGCTGTCCTGGGCATTTTTGTCCTTTGGTTCGCACTACAAAAACTTCTGGGCCGTCGTCAAATGGCTGGTGATTCAACTCCGGGAGAGAAAACCGGCAAGGTGAACGACAAAATCCTCCAGAAAGTAGAGAAAGAGCTGAAAGACCTGGATAAGGACTGACTTTCCATAGCTCGCTATTCCTTATCATTTTTTAAGACAATTCTAGGCCGGAGACATCTTTGACTGATGGTTTGTATTTGAATTCACGGCAATGACAGCGTAGTTTTGCGTGCTTTACCAAATGACATATCTTTTGCCATGGAGCTGGTGGTGGTAAACATTCAATTGACGACAACCCGATTTGTGATAACCTCAAACCTGAGTGCTCAGGTTGCTTTTTTAATAAGAAAATCAATTTGATCCCCGTGAAATTCTCTGGGAGAAATGGGAGCCTATTATGTTGAAAAAATTACTTCAAATCACCCTTGCGATACCGCTTGTACTAGGGTTTGCCCGGGCTGATAAGCTGGCTGTCGTCACAAGAGCCGGTGGCGAAGTCATGGTAATGAAGTCAGACTCAGTTGACTGGTCTGCCGATGTAACCATGGGTACAAGTCTGGAAGACAGTGACAAAATCAAGGTTGGTGCTGACGGCTGGGCCGTTCTGTTACTTTTGGATGATAAAAGTCAGGTCAAACTGCGTCCCAACACCGAATTATCCCTCTCCCTGGAAGAGGATATCCTGGGACAAAAATTCACGGTTCACTTGGATTATGGGAAAGCGTTAAGCCGCTACAAAGGTGGACCGGATATGGCCTTTCAGGTTCAAACACCCACTTCGGTGGCGTCTGTAAAAGGCACCGAATTCTGGACCATGTCGGACCCCAATGGCGTGGACCGGGTGGTCGTCACCGAAGGATTTGTGGATGTGGAAAACAGTATCTCAGGAGCCATCACATCCGCTCAGGCCGGTGAAACCGTAACCTCTACCAGCACCGGTGGCATTCTCAATTCCCCTACCATGGAGGATGAGACACCGGAGGATCCGGAAGATGAATTTGGTCAGGCAATGCCGGAACAGGAACCGGGCCTGGGTGCCCCTGGTGACACCACCGAAGCGGGTGAAGTGACCACCACCGGACCACCCAGTGCCGGAATGCCCGGGGCTCCCGGCGAAACACCTGAAGGTGAAGACGAAGAAGAAGGCGGCGGACTGTTTGGTGATAATCTGGCCATGGACGCGGCATTTGGCGCGGTGACCATTGATGGTCAGCTTTACAATCAGCTGGCACTTCGTCCCGACATCTCCTTTGGCAAATTGGGTATTGGTCTGGACCTGATCCTCTACATTGACCAGGATGGGAATATTCTTTCCGAACAGTGGACCAAACCCAAAAATCTCGTTGATAAAGTTCTCTATGTCCGCTGGGCTCAGCCGGGCGATCCCTTGTTCTTCCGAATTGGCGCGCTGGACAATGTAACCCTGGGGTACGGTCTGTTCATGAGCGGCTATTCCAACATGATGGAGTATCCCAGTATTCGCAAGTCCGGTATGCATCTGGGTGTTACCATGGGCAGTTTTGGTGTGGAAACCATGGTGGCTAATTTCAAAGAAATTACCAACACACCCAATTTCGGATTTGGCCTGACGGGATTACGCGGCACCTATAAACTGGGTAAATTCACCTTCGGTGGTACGGTCATTACCGATTATAACCAGTACCTGGGTCTGAAGGATGCGGATGGCGACGGTTACCCGGATTATGTTGACGGCTCGCCTGATGACGCTTATCCAAACGATCCGCGTATGAATGTGGATTCGGACGGGGACGGTATTCCGGATGCCATTGATCCGGACCGGGATGGCAACGGTTATACCGATAATACCCAGCACCCCGGCACCGTGGACAATAATGACCCGGACATCGCCACCATTGATCAACGGCTAAAAGGTGACCCCTTTGACATTCACAAGAATGCCCGGGGAATCGTAGCCACCAGTGTGGACGCCGGTTATCCGATTCTCAACATGCCCTGGCTGAACCTGACCCTGTTCGGGGAGTTCGGGAAATATTTCGGGAAGGAGATCCAATTCTACGACCGCTCTACCAGCAGTTTTACTGACGTTCAGTATGGCTGGGGTATGGCCGCGCCGGGTTTCCGGGCCAATCTGTTCAATTTCGTGAATCTGGGTCTGGAATGGCGTATGACGGGCGGCGACTTCATCTATAACCTGTTCGGGCAAAATTACGATATTGAGCGCGTAACGCTCGTTGATTCAGCCGGCGTCAAACTGATACCGGTAACCCGCTACGAGAAGCTGTTCAGCAGCGATCCGCTGAAAGGCATTTTTGGTAGTTTGGGCGTGAACGTGATGAATATTGTCACCGTCAGCGGTGCCTATCAGGATATGCGTCAGGAAGGCGGGGATCCGGTGAAGGGTATTTACGGTGACATCGCTCTGTCCCCGGATGTGATACCTAAAATCAAAGAAGCCCGGGCTTATATTACCCGCATGAATGTTTCCGATCCATGGGACTTCAAGAGTGAAGGCACCCTCATGGGCTATCGTGTAGGCGCTAATCTGGCCGGTGGTGTTACCATCACCTGGGATTTTCGCCAGACCTATCGGGATTTGAATGGTAATGGTCTGATTGATGGAGACAATGAAACGGTGAAAACCACCTCCATTGAAACGGGATTTTCTTTCTAACCCGAACAGACAATTGAGCCCTTTAACAATTAACGCCCTCATGTTTTCATGGGGGCGTTTTTTATCCATTTCCAGACCGATTTGTTCTATACTAATGGCCAATGTCAGACAACAATCGCAAAATCATTAAAGGTCGCGGGACGACCATTAACCCAACGGGACGCTTTGAGCGCATCACCTACATTCCCGATGAAGACATTGAAATACCTTCGGAAACCCAGCTATTTCGTGATACATCCAAAAACATCATCTCGTACAATACCAGCCCGGATATTCCCTACAATGCCAGCCTGAATCCCTACCGTGGCTGTGAGCACGGCTG
>JAIPJQ010000104.1 GCA_021734065.1 Fidelibacterota bacterium
AACCCGATTTGTCCAAGGTTAGAGGCAAAAAGTCAAGTCAGTGCTGTTCTACTTGGCAGGGTTCTCATCCGACGACGTCTCTACAAGCACAAAACCCCCCGTTACCGGAGGGCTTTGCACTTGTACACCGCCAGGGACTCGAACCCCGAACCAACTGATTAAGAGTCAGCTGCTCTACCAATTGAGCTAGCGGTGCTGGTCAGCTAGACATTTAAAAAGCAAGCGAATATAGTCGCCGACCCCAGGTGTGTCAACGAACAACGAACCCGGGATCGGGACGAATTTCTTAAGGATTTAAACCACCAGTTTGGCCATGAAGTCCCGGGCGGAAAATTTCTCCACGTCAAAAATCATGGCTTTGATTTCTGCCTGACGCTCAGGTGTCAGAACTTCGGCTGACAATCCATTGAACTTGTTCTCAATATCCTCGATGGTCATGGGCTCATTGGGATGGCCTTTGGGATATTCCAGGTACGCCTCGTATTGTTTTCCATCTTTGGTGGTTACAACCACTTTTGACGGTTGTTTGGCGGGAAACATCTTTTCGAATTCCAGCGAGGGTTCACCTTTGATTTTGTCAATGACTTCCAAAATCGCCGGATCTATGAGCTTTTCGTCAGAGAAGGATTGGGTGGTGATTTTTTTGTCAACAATAGCCACTGCCAAACAGTAAGGCAGTGAGTGATCCGCGGTTTCGCGGCTTTCCGGGCGATATTTTGCCGGATCAAACAGAATGTCATAAGCCTGGGCAAAAGCAGTCACCTTTACTTCCTGAATATCTGAATAATCCAGGTTATTATTCACCATCACCTCCAGAGCACAGGAAATGTGGGTGTGGGTCAGGGCTTCGGTGGGAAAGGCTTTCATGCCGCATTCCAGAATTTTCCAGCTTTCACCTAAACCACCCACCAGTGCATTCACATCCCAGGCCCAAGCCGAAATACCATCGCGACCTTCCATGTCGGTAGGTTTGACCGCTTCAGCTTTGGCATCCCAGCCGATGAAGGCATCCATAAAACCCTCTTTGCCCTCAAAAACCTTCTCCATACCGGAATAGCCTTTTTGGGCCATGAGTGCGGCAAAAACACCCGATTGAACGGCCATGGGATCAACCGTGTTTTTCATCATGGTGAGTTTGCCGGCAGTGGGGCATCCAATGGTGTGGTTATGGCTGCCGTTAATGCCGATGGCGTTCACCATTTGGTCCACCGTAAGACCCAATAGTTTGCCGGCCACGATGGGTGAGACGAACTGGGTCAGGGTGGCGTGATGCCATTTCCGCTCGCGGACACCCGGTATGGCGAACAGGCACATCCGTTGCTCAAATTCATAGGCCAGCACAATGGCCACAATCACCTCTTCCATGGAGGCATTCACCATTTCGCCCGCGGCTAATGCGGCCGGAATAAGATCAGAAGGATGGGAGGGGTCCTCTTTCCAGTAAATGTCATTAAAATCCAGTGCCCGGACCATAAGGGCGTTCACCAATGTGGCATTCACCCCAGGCATTTTATCCCCAAATCCTATGAGAATGGCTTCATCTTTCCCGCCCATTTCGGTATAAATGTCCCGCAGGATATTCACATCTTTGGTGTGATAGCCGCCGTAGGCACACCCGATGGAGTCGTAGAGGTAGCGTTTTACCTCGTGCACCACCTCAGCCGGCAGGTCGTTGTATTTCAAATTGACGGCAAATTCGGAGATTGTTCTCGAGAGACTTTTATCGTTTGTAGGTGTCATTTGTGATCCTTGTTAATTTGATGAGAGATGGATACCGGAAAAGTAGAAGAGTAGAAAAGTAGAAAAGCATAAGAGGGTAATCGGAGGCTATCATATTCGTTTGTTGATCGTGTTCACGAGAGCGTCCAGTAAGCGCTGAACTTCATCCAAATCATACAGCAGTTTTTTACAATCACCATAATCCAGATCCGTAGCCAAAATGAGGTAATATCGACATTCAGCCAAGGATCCTTGGGCAATATTGTAGAACCGCGATTTGTCTTTTGTACCTCGTTTTCGAAAACCCTCGGCAATATTTGCTGGAATTGAAACAGCAGCGCGTCTGAACTGCGAGGTAAGCCCATACTTCTCTGAATCAGGGAAGATTGCTGTCAATTTATATACCTCTAAAACAAACTGATGTGCCTTCTGCCAAACAATCAGATCTTCAAATTTTGAAGCTTTACCGTCGGCCAAAAGACCCCCTTTCCTACTTTTCTACTCTTATTCTTTTCTACTTCTTCTAAAGCTTCCCCGCCACAGCCTCCGCCATCTCCAACGTGGTGTTGCTTCCGCCCATGTCATAGGTGCGGACGGTTCCTTCGCTGATGACGGCAGAAATGGCGTTCTCGATTTTTTCCGCCTTTTCCAGCTCACCCAGCCATTCCAGCATCATTTTAGCCGCCAGCAGGGTGGCGATGGGATTGACTTTGTACTGGCCAAAATATTTGGGCGCTGAACCGTGAGTAGGTTCAAACGCGGCAAATCCATCACCGATATTCCCGGCGCAGGCAAACCCCAGCCCGCCGATAAGCTGGGCAGCCAGGTCGGAGAGAATGTCCCCGAACATGTTTTCAGCCACCAGAATTTCGTAATCCTGGGGATTTTTCACCAGCCACATACACTGGGCATCGATGTTGGTTTCCCATAATTCAATGCCGGGATAGTTTTTGGCGATTTCCCGCGCCGTGCGAATCATCAGACCGCCGGTTTCCCGCAGCACATTGGGTTTATCCACCACAGTTACGGCTTTTTTCCCGAATTTTTTCGCGTACTCAAATCCCTGTGTAATGATACTGGCGCAACCCTGCTTGGTCATAATCCGGGTGGACATGGCGATATTTTCCAGACCCTTGTCTTTGAATTTCTTCATTTTGGGATGGTTGCGGTCCAGGGCGTCATAGACATCCTGGGGCAGGGGGAAGAATTCCACACCACCATACATCCCTTCCGTATTTTCACGGAAAATGGCGATATCAATTCCGTCTTTATAGTTCAGCGGGTTACCCGGATAGGCTTTACAGGGACGCAGATTGGTGTGCAGGTTGAATTCCTGCCGCATTCTCACAATGGGAGAAAAGTAGACAAGCCCCTGGCCCTGCAGTTCAGGTACCAGCTCTTTTTCAGCCTCCTCTTTGGGCTTTGAGGTAATGGCGCCAAAGAGACCGGCGTCGCAGGTTTTCATCATCTCAATGGTGCGCTGGGGAAGGGCATCGCCTTCGGTCCTCCAGATTTCCCAACCAATGTCACCGTGGACATAATCAGCATCAAAATTGATTTTGTCCAGAACGATGCGGGCTGCTTCCATGACTTCATTTCCCACGCCGTCTCCGGGGAGCCATGCAATCCGATATTTAGCCATTAAAGGTCTCCTTTTTCCCTGACCCGGACAGGGCCAGAGCATGTGTTAAGATGGTGTTGTTATACATGAATGAGCGGGCAGATATAAAATAAGGTCCTCTGTGGGGACCTCTTGGAAATGTCTTTTTCTGGCAGGCTTGCTTACCCATCAAACCGTTGTGTCAACACTCCCTCGCTCATGGCACTACGCTTCTCAATCCGCCCGTGGCTTGAGCTTCAATCTATACCCGCAGGAATTGGAGTGCAACTGAATTACACCATAAAAAAACCTATGGTGGCATTTTTTCTTTTGCGTTCGGCGCTTATCTTTTTCCAATGATATCAAAGCTTCCGGGAAATAGGATGTGATGACGGTTCGCAGGTCTCAATGGCTTTTCCTGGCGGTATTTCTGTTATTGATTCTGGTGGGAACGGGTGTGGGGCAGAGCGTGGATTCTACCCAAAATCAGCTCTTTCAGCGCCGTTATCCGCTGCCCGAGTATGTTCCCGACCCCCGGAAGGAATTCGCCGATAATATTTCATTGTATCTGGATGCTTTGGGACGGGCGCTGGTGCGACACCATACCGAGGATGATTCGCCCAGCAGTTGGTTCTATGGTGCGTACGCATTGCTTCTGATGGATAACTCGAATGAAGTGAGTCAATATCCCCTGGGAAAACTTCAGAAATACATTCCTGTCCTGTGGCGGGATCTCCGCCATATCACCGTTGATGACCTTATACGGAAGGTGGACGCCGTCCTTTCCCACGGCGTGACTGTCCCGCTCTATCGTCCGGAACGACCTTTCCAGATTCAGATGCCGGAAGAGCGGTTGGTGAACTTTTTCAATGGCATGCGCCATTTGAAAATGTTGCGCTATACGGTGGGGGACAGCCTGTTTGAAATTATTGTACAGAATACTGATAACAGCGGTGTAAATGGCCAGGCACTCACGGACACCCTTATCCAGCAAATCGCCACAACCGCCTCACCAAGGTTAGCTCACGCTTTTTTTCAAGCATTGAAAACTACCGAGCGGACGGACCCATACATTGAGCAGGTACAAAATCGGGGGGATTCAGCCCTGGTTTATTTAAAACAGGCGGGTGGATGGAATTTTCCTGTGACCCTGCGACTTATTGACGCTGTGGGTGATACCGTGGATTTTCGTGGAATCTGGCCCGATGAAGAGCCCATCCTTTTGCCCGGTTCTGCAGACATTAAACGGGTGATCGCGGATCCCAGGGAAGAATTGGTAGAGATCCACCGTTCCAATAATTTCTGGCCCCGATTTCCCCAATCCGTTATGGTTCAGCCATTTTGGGGATTGCCCAGTTGGGAATACTATAAGGTGATTGTGACGCCTTTTTCCTGGCGGGACTGGAATGAGGCGAAGCGCTACGGCCTGCGTGCCACCGGCGGAATTGGCATTGATTTGATGCCGCTTTATCCCAGCGATTACCACCATCGCTGGATGGTGGAGGTGTCGGCCTATGAAACCATAGATCAACCTGAAAAGTGGGGGATCAGTCTGGATTACGGGCATCCGCTTTCCTGGCCACGGCGATTATTTGTTCGGGTGAAGACGGAAATATTTCAGGATTTTCAAAAAGCGGAGTTGGGCTTAACCAAATATGTGGGCGATTCCCGCTATCCGTTTCAGGGATTTCGTCTGGAATATCACCGCTTCACCGGTTCTGGTGGGTTATTGTATTATGATAATGCCGCGGTTTGGGGTGATCGGCTGCGGGTACCCTATGTGTCGTTAAATACCACGCGGTTTACCCTGACGGAAGGGGGTCATCAGCTTCATTATTCGGGGACAATTCTCAGCGGCTGGGATGGAAAGTCGCTCTGGGGGCAGCCTTTTACCCTGTATCGGGGGCGAATCGCGCTGGGTGGTCTGGTCGGGGACTGGCTGCGCACGGAATTTTCCGGCGTTGGTGGGTATCAGAGTGGATTGGTTCCCTATCCGTTTGAATTTACCCAATCCCGGGGCTGGGTGAATGGCAATGCCCGGATTCCCGGTTTGCAGGGACAGGCGACGCGTGAAGATCCGGCCTATACTTATTTGGGTACCCGGGTTTCGCTGGGGTATTGGCTGGGAACCTTTCAGCCCAAAGTTTTCGCGTCAGCTATGATCTACGGCGATAATCAGATTCCGTTTGCCAGTGCCCCTTTGGAGAAGGCGGTAGGCGTTGGCATTGAGCACCAGTCCTTCTTTTTCCTGGGTGTTTATTTTCCATTCTGGCAGTCTCATCCGGTTCCTGGTGAGGAGCCCTGGGCGTTCCGGTATCAGTGGAAATTTGGGTTGTATCTGTAGCGGGGGTCGGGAACCCGGTGGCAGGAGGCAGGAAGAAGGGAAAAGGGAAATGGAGAATGAAGGATGAGAAAATCCCCCTCCTTGAGGGGTTGGCTGGCGGAGCTTAAGCGAAGCCAGGTTGGAGTGGGTATCGGTATCACAGAAGAAACCATGTCATCCCGACCGGAACGAAGTGAAGTGGAGGGAACTCGATCCCATGACCTCCAGGGGTATTCCATATGAGTAACGAAAATTTATATAAACGAATCAGCCTGCAATCTAGGCAAGGTAGCCAAAGCGCTTGCCATTAGAGCACTTGAAGTACAAATTAAAGTCATAACGATTGCCTAATATTTCTGTCATAAGTGGAGGCTACAGATGTTCCGACTATTCCAACTAATTCTCCTTTTGGTATTTATGCATTCCACATCACTCGCCCAGTTTCTGACTGTAAACATGTCCGATGGTCGTGTGTATGGTAATGTCCTGCTGGGTGAGTTTGGCGCAGACAGTATTACAATTCAAGACGAAGATATGTACCGGATTATCGCGCTCAGTAACATCCATTCAATTCGAACGCACCCTGTGGCACATACCACAAAATTGGTTGGTGCCGGTATCCTTCTTGGTCTGATTGTTGGGTCTACCATTGATCTGGATCCGGAAGATGAGTTAAACCCGATGGAATATGTGATTGTAGAATCATCTGTGAGAACTAAGGTGATATTTCAGTTCGCATTAATTGGGGGAATATTAGGTGGTGTGGGTGCGAAAGTACGTTCAATTGGATGGGAGCACAGGTTGGAGGGGATGAGCAGAGGTGAGAAAATCACGCTTCTTCAAAAATTGACAGAGAAATATTCAACCAGGTGAGTTGTGAACCAGCTCCCTCTGACCAGTACTTTAGCTGACCTGCCAAGGCTTAGGTGATTTAAAGATGAAATACGAATATTCGAATATGCGACCTGCATTTCAATCTACGGGAAACAGCAAAAGCACCAGCCATCAGGTGCTAAAAATGAAGTATTGAAATGGATCTGGATATTCTCCAAAAACCGATTAAAATTCTTCTGTTTCCCTTTAGACTGTTGATCTATGTTGGAATTGTTTTAATCATTGCCAATGTCAATGCAGTGGTTGATATGTTTCAACATCCTGATATCCCTTATTTTGATGAGGAACATTTAATTGTAGGATTTGTTGCTGGCTTAATCAGCGTTGCTGTCCTCGTTATTTTAGAAATATTTTTCAGGCACTTGAGCAGGGCGTTACATCAAATAAAGGTATTAGAATCGTTTTTATCAATTTGTGCGAACTGTAAAAAAATACGAATCCCTGGTACTGACCCGCAAAAGAAAGAATCATGGAAGCCAATCGAAGCCTATATCTCTGAGAATACAGATACCATATTCAGCCATGGCATTTGCCCCGGTTGTTATGAAAAATACTACTCGGATTCAAAAGATATTGAATAAAGCCCGGAATGGATTTAATCATGGTATCAAGTTGAGAGCAAGACTTGCGGTCTTTTATCCCCGCTACGATCGGCTGCAGCTTTTACCGGTTGTTAGGGACAATCAAAATTGAATTTTCGCTAAACTATTTTTGAGCGATTCCCTTTGGCGTAAGAGAAAATCTTCATAAGCTTTTGGCTGAAACCGAAGCAAATGGATAAAGCAAAATGACAAAACATCGCATATACACAACAAGCTTCGCCAGTGTTTACCCGCACTATGTGGCCAAGGCGGAGCGAAAAGGGCGCACCAAAGCGGAAGTTGATGAATTCATTCGCTGGCTGACCGGCTATCGCCAGACAGCGTTAAACGCCCAATTGGAGAAGCCAATCGACTTTGAGACATTCTTCGCGGAGGCACCGGGGATGAACCCTGCCCCGGCGCTTATTAAGGGTGTCGTTTGTGGTGTCCGGGTGGAGAAGATCGAAGAACCGACCATGCGCGAAATACGTTATCTGGACAAGTTGATTGACGAGTTAGCCAAGGGCAAGGCGATGGAGAAGATTTTACGGAAAGCATAGATCTTCAGAAAACGAGCAAAGCAGGAATTATCTGAAAAAATCCATCCTACTGAGGGTTTGGTTTCCTGGTAACTGAGGTGGACCCCATTGTTTGGACAGCATTTGGAAATTCTTAGGTGTCATATTGCTGGTTTTCATCATGCTGCCAGAGTCTCTTCCGGCCGTTGTGAGTATACTTGATCTGGTGTCATCCTGTCAAGTGACTGATGGGT
>JAIPJQ010000105.1 GCA_021734065.1 Fidelibacterota bacterium
TGGAAGGTGTGGGGCAGGTCGAGCTTGCAATTAAGCAGCGCTGGGCAAGTGTTTTATGGAAGCAGCCCATCCATGCCCTGAAATTGGCGATGGATTACACCAACATTAATCACACCAATGCGTTGCTACCGGTGTCCTCCCAGTATGCGCGATTTTTAACCCGGTATGAATTGGAATTGAAGCACACAGACATGTATGTTCAAACAGCCTTCAGTCCCACAGCGCTGGGAAACCGGAATGCGTCGTTCAGCCAGGTTGAAGTGGGGCTGAACTGGACGAAACATTGGTCGTCCATGACCCTGAGGTCGCGTTTCACCGGTTTTGCAGCCGATGGCAGTGTCCCGGTTGAATTGCTTCCGGCCACCAGTAACGCTGCCCGGATTGACCAGTTTAATTCGGATGCGAACCGGTATCTCGGTCTGACCGATGAACTGGCGGAGCTGGCGCGACACTATTCACTGCCAGGTGGCGGAAATCTGCGGGGCTGGATTGGAAATCCGGTTTATGCACCCTATTTGTGGTCCATCAATCTGCAGGGTGACCGTGAATTGAAGCGTGTACCGCTACCGGTGGATGTAACCGCGGCACTGTTTGCTGATGTGGGGCAATTTGCATTTCAGCAACCCGGTACCTGGCACACATTGGGTGACGGCGGATTCAGTATCCTGCTGCGCCATCGCTGGGTACGAACGAACTGGCTGACCGCCAGCCTGGCACCCATTCATTTCCGTATTGATGTGCCGGTCGTGTTGTATGACTGGCGTGATGAAAATGTCAACTGGGATCTGGGGGATTGGTCGTTTAGTTTCACCTATGCATTTTAAAGGTTCTTACCCTCACCAGAAGGAAATCCCCATGCCGCGCCGGTCCAATTGCCATTCTCCCCTGCAGCAAGTTTGCCGTAGCTTGTTGATCATCATTTTGCTCGTGTCCGCTGGTGCACACCTTTCCGCAGGCGAAGTTCGCCACCAATGGGTACGGGTCTGGGTTGATTCTCAGGAGGAGCTGGAGGAGATTGTCCGGTTGGGATTTGAGCAGGAGGGTGCCCGGGTAAAACAGAACACTTTTGCGGATGGCGTGGCGAATGAATCGGCAGTGGCGGCTATTCGTGCAGCCGGCTTTCAGTTGGATGTGATTGAACCGGACATGGCCGCCAGCAATGAAGCACGCTTGTTGATGGAATCACCCAGTCGGGAATTCGGATACGGCAGCATGGGTGGTTATTACACCTATGATGAGGTGGGCTGGTTATTGGACTCGCTCCACGCGGCTCACCCTGACCTGGTGAGTGAAAAAATAAGCATTGGCCAATCGGTACAGGGACGTGATATCTGGGCATTCAAGGTATCGGATAATGTGAATGTGGACGAGGATGAACCGGAAGTTTTTTATAATGCGCTGATCCATGCCCGGGAGCCGGCCGCCATGATGACGGTAATGTACTATGTGTTTCAGTTGGTCGATGGTTACGCGACCAATCCGGAATATGAATATCTGGTGAATAACCGGGAGCAATGGTTCGTTCCCATCGTGAATCCGGACGGATATGTCTATAATGAGACCAACTATCCCAATGGCGGGGGCATGCACCGGAAAAATCTCCAGCCGGGGTGTGCCAGTACACCAGGTGTGGATTTGAATCGGAATTTCGGCTACTTCTGGGGTTTTGATAATACTGGTTCCAGCCCCGATGCCTGTTTTGAAACATACCGTGGTACGGCCGCATTTTCAGAACCGGAAACCCAGGCACTGCGGGACTTTACGCAGGCGCATAATTTTATCACAGTATTCAATTATCACACCTATTCCGATCTGCTCATTATGCCGTTCGGTTATGCAGTGGGTGCTGTTCCTGATGAACCGGACTATTCAATTTACATAGAACTGGGAGCAGATTTAACAGCTGAGAACGGCTATCTGTTCGGGACCGGTGACCAGACTGTGGGATATCTTACCAATGGGGATGCGGTTGACTGGATGTATGGTGCGGAAGGGATTATCAATTTCACGCCGGAAGTGGGCGGGTATGCTGATGGTGCCTTCTGGCCGCCAGCCGGAAACATTGAGGCAATGGAACTGGAAAATCTCAGTGCCAATATTCACCTGGCCCTGGTCGCCGGGCATCATATCGTCATTGATACACTGGCATTGACCGGAGCGGATGATTTTTTAGAACCGGGTGGTGAGTACGGGCTGACCCTGCGGATTCGGAATAAGGGGTTTCATTCCAATATTGGTGAATCCCAACAGATTAATTTCTACTCACCGGATCACACGCTCTTGCTGGCGGACTCTGTTTTTGCATTGAATGCCATCAGCCCGATGACGACCGTGGACATCGCCAATTCCACGAGCGGTATCCTGGTAAATGCGGGATACGGTGAGCAAACCACTTTGGTTGCCGAGATTCCGGTGAACGAAAATTATATAAGACGGGATACCCTCACCTGGATGGTGGGAACGCCCAACACAATTTTTGCTGACGATGCGGAAAACGGGATGTCGAACTGGATCAGTCAAGACTGGGGCTTGACCGGTGTGGCCTTTTCCGGGGACTACGCCTTTACCGATTCGCCGGACGGAGATTATCCCAATAATGCCCAGCTGTTCATGCGCCTGGATTCCACCATTGATCTTAGCCAGACCATCAATCCACTGCTCACATTCAAAGCCAAATGGGATGTGGAAGCGAACTGGGATTTTGTTCAGGTACTGGGATCTGCAGATGACGGTGTCACCTGGCAACCATTGACCGGACAATATACGGTGCCTGGAAATGGCGAATCCGCACAGCCACTGGGTGAGCCGGGTTATGACGGGGAGCAAACAACCTGGGTGCAGGAGAACATGGATTTATCTGCGTTTTCGTCAAACATCAACTTCAAGTTTGGTTTCCTCCTGCGAAGTGATATTTATATCTCCGGCGACGGCTTTATTGTGGATGACATTGCTGTGCGCGGCTGGCTGGATGGTACGCTCATCCCCGGCGATATTAATGGTGATGGTATGCCGAACGTGCAGGATGTCCTGCTGGTGGTTGCCGCCATTCTGCAGGAAAATTCCTTCACTTCACCACAATTCACCGCCGCTGATCTGAATCAGGATGGTCTGGTGAATGTGCTGGACCTGGTGCTGTTGGTTGACTTGATTCTCCAGTAAGAATTCCTTGCAGAATTTATCATCGCCCCCATCATTTTCACTTGAGGGAGTAATTTTCCCGCTCTAAATTTGCGCCCGCTCCAAACAGGAGCGCTAAGGATTTATCAAGACGGGGTATGGGGTGAAAAGCTGGCGATTTTACATCAGTGTAATCTGGGTCATAACCCTGTCTCTGGGTTGTACAAAACCTACCCCAAGCACATCAGACATACCGCAGAAAAAAAATCAACTCATTGAAATTAGTCAGCACCTCGCAGACAGTTTATGGGCTGGTCGGCAGGATCCGGACAACGCTTTGGATGCACTCTACGCATACGAATACCTGGCTTCACAGGACAGCACGGCATTACCGGTCTGGGCGAAATTGGTGCATGCCTATTACTTCAACGCGGACTTTGTACGCTGGCAGGATTCCATCCTGCGGGACAGCTTGTTTGCCGAGGGATACAACATGACCCGCCAGATTCTCGGCCAATCCAAAACCTACCAGTCAGTTTTGTCCTCCTCCGGAGACCCAAAACTGGCGGTCCAGAGTCTGGGACCAGAGTATAATCAGGTGCTTTACTGGGGAACCGTGTGTCTGGCAAAATGGGCTGCCACAAAGGGTGAGATCGTCCAGCGGGGACAGCGTCCCTGGATCATGGCGGTGATCAACCACATCAATGCCCTGGACGCCAATTTCTACTATGGCGCCTACGACCGATTTATGGGCGCCATGTTATGCGTTGATCCGTTGGCAGATGAGAATGCACCGTTACGGGCGCGTCAGCATTTCGAGAAATCCATTGCCAAAGCACCTGAATATTTAGGCACTTATACCTTGATGGCACAATATTACGCACGCCGGACCAAAGATGAGAATTTGTTCTACCAATTGCTGACCCGGGTCGTTACCAGCGTGGTAGATGAACGCTCACCTATCGGACCAGAGAATTTTTATGAAAAAAAACGCGCTGAAAATCTACTGCTCCAGGCAAAGCAGGAAGGGTGGTTCACACCTTGAAATCTTTTAGGGAACCAAAACGCCACACCATATCCGGGAGCCGGATACTTTGGACAATCGTCCTGGTAGGCTTGTTTACTGTGCTGATTATCCACTATACGTCCCCACGGGATGAGGTAGCTCAACAACCGGATGGGACCACGGAAGTCTGGCGATCGTCTATCATTGATCTGGAATAGCCGGATCCAATCCCACACGAATCTGATTTGATAACATCTCTTGCTTCTCCACGAAATATGGCTGCATGGAAAGTCCACATGGAATCAAACGGCCGACACTGTGCGAGACAGGATTTTAGAGATTGAGGCCGGATTTTTTAAGGTTTGTGGTGAGCTTTTCCTCATCCAGGCGGAATTTCATGCCTTCCATGGCGGATTCCACCCGGGTGATGTATTCCCGGGATTGAAAATATCTGCGTACCAGTGAGGTTACCGGGATTAACTGCTCTTCCGGTTCCCATACAAAATATTTTTCCCGAACTTCATCGTATAGACATTCAAAATAAATAGCCCACGCAATGGTAGCCAGTCGGTGACGCTTCCATAAATCCCGGGTGATGGTTTGAACCGTTGCCTGCATCTGGGGATTGATAAAATTGAACCGTTTCGAGAACATGAGTGCCGTGTGGTAGTATTGGGGCACATTGAGCAATCCATCCACCTGCAGGTGCCGTCCCATGATGATGAGCAGCGCCAGCACTTCATCCCCAATACCCAGCCCGGGATATTGCTGACCCGGCAGCGGGGGACGGGTGGGGGTGAATTTTGCCGTGGGATTTTGCAGGGTCATCCACTCAATGTTGACCACTTTAATGGCGCCGAACGGATAGGTGCTCTCCAGCGTGTTTTTTACCCGCAGAACATCCTGATGCGCCACCAGTTCGCACACCAGATTTTCCGCCGTATGTCGTTTGTTATGGTAAATACGCAAAAGATGGCGGTATGGGTCGGATGTGTCGCAGACAATATCCAAATGTCCCAGACCCCGGCGTTTCAACAGCCGATCGAACCCAAATCGTTTGATGATCAGGGCAATGCCGTCCCGGGAATATTTTCCCAGGAACAGTTCGCTGCTTTGAATAGGGCGACCGTCGGCAAACAGGTCGTCCAGCGTCAGATCAATATCGTTGGACAGACCCGCCTGAATCTCAAGATGGGTGAGTTTTTGGGCGATGCGGCGAAATCTTTTTTCTAATCGGGACATACCCGAATATAGGCAGGAACCGTACCAGATGCCCCTAAGATAAACAGGGGGTTAAGGCGCGGCATTTCTCCGGTGTCCGTACGCCGCCATCATCCCCGGTGGAGTAAGAATCAAGGCCAGGAGAAAAGCGGGCAAAAAGTGGCGTTTCAGTTTGAACTCAGCAACCCCGGCCACCTGAAGACAGATAATTGTATAAACAATCAGGATAATGCTGAAATTGGTGAGGAAGCCTCGCCACACATCTTGCCAGAAATTGGCTTCGCTTTCAGCATAACCCACATACCAATCCCACAACCAGACCAGGCCATCCCAAATCCAGGGCAGCAATATGGCCAAAATTCCTAAAACGGCAATTCGTGCAAATAAGACATCTCGTTTGGCTGTCTCCATGGTTTACGCTCCTTTCTCTGGTATGGCATCAAGTAAAAATCGTGGTCTGGTGAGCACTACCAATGCAGGCAATATGGCCAGCGCACCGAACAGACACATTCCGATGGAAAAAACGATGAGAAACCCAAAAAAGGTGATGGGCAGAAACGTGGAGAGCAGCAACACCGAAAAACCCACCAGGACGCTTAATGCATTGTAAATAATCCCTTTTCCGGAATGGAGCATGGTCATCTGGATCGCCTCCTCCAAATCCAATCCCTCCCGGATGGATTCCCGCAGATGCCACAGGAAATGAATGGTATAATCAACGCCTACCCCAACCATAATACTGCTGAGCATGGCCGTGGCGGCATTCAACTCGATTTTTGCGTAGCCCATCAGTCCAAACACAAGCACCATTGCCATGGACAGGGGGACCGAAGCCACTAAACCACCCTTTATGGAGCGGAAAATCAGAGCAGTGATGATGAAAACCATGCAGACAGAAATCGCCAATGACCAGGTCTGCCCAATAACCAGGAGGTGGATCAAAATTCCCATAATGGTGGCAAATCCCGTCACCGCCGTGAAAACCGACCGATCATGGTGCTCATCAACATAAGCTTCAATGTCATTGATCAGGTCGTTGATCTCTGTAGTGCTTACCCGGTCAATGCGCACAATGATCTGCGCCTTTTCATAGTCATAATCCACATACCGATCCAGGTCAGATGCATCACCGCTGAAGGAATAGAGAAGAAGATATTGAGCTACCAAATTCCGGTTCTCGGGAATCACCCGGTAGGTGGAATCACCACCATGGAACGCCTCATTCATACGTGTGATCATGTCGGCGATGGACATGACATTGGAAACAGAGCGATGACTTTCGATGAATTCGCTCAGCGTGATCATCTCATTCAGGATTTCAGGTGATTTGATATCCCCTTCCACCATAACGGAAAGCTGCGTGGAGCCACCGAACAGCTCGCCGATTTTTTCATTATTCACCCGCACCGGATCGTGCACTTTGTAGTAATGATTGGGATCTGTGTCCACCACGATTTTGGGAATGCCCAGACCGATGATGATGAGGACGATAACCGAGCCCGATAATACCCACCTGGCGTTACGGGTGAAAAAGTTGACCCAGCCGCGTAAAAATCCGTCAAAGCGCCGATCCTGGTTCCCGTTTTCCACCACCCTGGGAATTCGTAACAACAATATTGCAGCCGGAATCACGCCCAGGCTCAAGATGAATGCCACGAAAATCCCAAAGGATGCCATCACCGCCACCTTACGGGCATCCACCAGCACATGGCTGAGCAGACTGAGAAAACCCACAATGGTGGTAATCCCCGCCAGGAAAATGGGCATTCCCAGGCTTCGCATCACCTCAATAATTCTCTCCCTTTTGGGTATTTGCGGATCACTGCGTATGGATTCGAAATATCGGGCGATGATGTGAATACCGTAGTCATTGGCAATAGCGATGAGCATCACCGGAATCAGCATGGCCACGAAGGTGAATTTGATTCCAAACACCGCCATAAATCCGAAAGTCCAAAGGATACTCATGATTACGATCATCAGGGGCAGGAAAACGCCCATCCAACTTCGGAAACTGATGGCCAGCAGCAGAATCATGATAATGATCCCGTAGGGCAGAAACCGGCGCATATCCGTGCCCATGTGCAGGGCGATATAGGAGCGGGTCATGGGAAGCCCGGAAGCGTATACTTCGTACCCCGCCGCCCGTGTGGTTTCCACCAGATGCTCTACATCATCCCGCAGTTGATTATCGTCAATGTCATAGGAAGGCTGCAGCAGACCAATAAATGCCAGTGATCGGAAATCCTCAGCTACCAGGGTGCCATAGGCCAGATCATTGTCCCGAATGCGTGTTTTCAGGGCAGCTACTTCTGCCGAAGTTTCAGGTAATTGGGGAATCAACTCTTCCACCGAAAAACCATCCGGCGAGCTTTCCAGGTTGAATGCGGAAAAAATGGACATGACCCTGTCCAT
>JAIPJQ010000106.1 GCA_021734065.1 Fidelibacterota bacterium
CGATCAGGGTATTTATTCCAACAAGGAGGGTATAAATGATATTGAAATATTCAAGATTCTAGAAAAATCAAGCCTTTATAACCATTATGACGTTATTGGTGCGAATCAAATATTTAAGGATGTGGTTTCGGAAATATTGGGAAGTTTACGAGTACAGTCTGACATTTCTCCATCAGATTATTTTGTTCCACATAATCCATTCTATGCCTTTAATATAAAATTGTTAGCCTTACAAATGGGAGAGGCTCTCGACATTCCGCTTCTCGAGGAATTCTCGCTCGATCACTTATTGCTTAGAGAAAATGTTGAATGGCAAGAGGATTACCCTGATACGATTAGACAGTTATTTGAGAAAAAAGAAACCTTGCCCGAGGAAACACTACAATTTCTTTTAAATGTAATGGTATCCAGATGCTTTCAAAAACTGCCAGGGTTAATAAACGCCAATCGTTTCCCACTTAATGAATTGAGATCTGAAGTTGAGAGAAGTCTGCAATTTCGTTATCTAGGCCCACTAAGACCTGCACCTCGGAAGTTTTATTCTGGAGATGCACTTTGGACAGAACTATTTTATCCATCCGTGCACGATTCGGATAAACTCGTCACTAAATACCTGAATATTATGGGACTAGAGTACGATTTTAAAAAAATGAAGGTGAGCAGTTCAAATGATCTCCATTCGCTGGTGTTAGTTGATCGAAAAAATAAATATCGTTCAAATTATGCAGATATGGGCTTTGGCTTCAGTCAAATAATGCCCATCATTTTTTCAAGATTACAGGGCGGAATAACAATTATCGAGCAACCGGAACTTCATCTGCACCCAAAGGCTCAATCAAAATTGGCCTTACTTTTCGCTTATGATCTTGTATTCGTAAAAAAACACGCGGAAAACGATATGACTAGAATAATAGCACATCCCTCTGAAGAACGCCTTATTTACATCGGGAAATTTGAGTACGATAAAATAGCTGCGATACCTATTACCGATACTACTTTCAGAAATTCCGGAACAGTCATCATTGAAACACACTCAGAGCACTTAATCCGCGGACTACAGTTACAGGTAGCAAAAGGAATAATTTCATCCCGTAATATCGCGCTATACTATGTTGGTAAAAACAAAGACGGATCAAGCTCAGTTGAACAAATCGAGATGTCGGAGAAGGGAACATTTGCCACAGACTGGCCGGGGGAGTTATTTGAAGACGGCTTTCGACAAGCGAGTGAATTGCTTTCATTGAATTGAACAGCAATAATGTTTCAGCAAGTCGTCATATCAAGTGATCTCTTTAAATTTCTTAGTGAATCAGGTTATTCAAGGGCTGATTTTTACAAAGACAGGAAATTTAGATCAGAAGCGGCGAAACTTTTATCCAATCTGATTGAAGAAGAATGTTGGGTTGTTGATGGTCGATGCTTTCTTAAGGAATATTATGAAATCATGGAGAATGCATCCCCATCAGCCAAAGCTGCCCTTCGTGATATTATTACCTACTTACCAACAAATAAACTTAGACAAGTCATTCCTGATTCACCGGGTAAGTCAGATATCCAAATTCCAGGATTGGATAAAGAAACAATTGGTCTTATAAAAATCGCGTTGACCCATTCACGTGATAAATTGGTATTGAAAACTCAACTTGATGGATTTGACAAAGTTGAAAGTCAGTACGTAGATTTAATCGGTTGTGATATTCCGCGATATAATAATCCTGCTCCTGATGCACCTTTAATCAGGGAACGGCGAATCGAGCTCTTTCCAAATAAGATTTTTTCAGTTGATCGATTTTTTAAGCCGATTATTGCCACAGCAACTTTAATAGAAATCTATGAACCGTTCCTATTTACAAAAAATCAAGGAGGGCGATATCCCCACTTATTGGTGCTGAAATCATTACTGAGACACGCAAAAAAAGATTTGAAAATTGTAGCCATTACTCGTGCTGTTGAAGATGTGGAAATCTCCAGCCTAGTTGAAAAATTGAGGCAATATATTCCCGGTAACATTGTAGATATTCCAATTGTTAAAACCAGGGACAGTCGCGGAATTCACGATAGAACCATCAGGACAGATAATGTTGATGTAGATATCGGTAAAGGTCTTGGATTCGTGAGATGGGACAGGAAGGTGCGTGCTTTCAGATGCGCTGCGGGGGAAAACGGATACATACACGTTACGCGTCGAGAGTAAGTCACCGAGTTTCCCTAATCCATCGGGACGCGCTAACCGGGCATTGGTTGACATGTTTGCCATTTACATCTTTAATAGATTTTGTGGTCAGTTGTCGGGGTGAGAGGATTTGAACCTCCGACCTTCCCGATCCATCGGGACACGCTAACCGGGCGGCGAAACTAACTTTCATGATATTTTGAATCATTTTCTAAAAAATTGGTCGGGGTGAGAGGATTTGAACCTCCGACCTCTTCGTCCCGAACGAAGCGCGCTAACCGGGCTGCGCCACACCCCGATGCTTGAAAAAAGCGGCTAAGTATAATCCCAATCACCACCTGAGGCAAACGCAATATTCCTCCATGGGCAGGGTATTGAAGTTGCACACAAATACGCCATTGTGTATACTTCCCGGCGACAGAAGCGAGTTGAAAAATGAAAGTACCAACAGAACCATAAGGACCTATGGCAGACAAATACCCCCACCATCAGATTGAACCCAAATGGCAGCAATATTGGGACGAGAACAAAACCTTCAAGGCTGCGGATTTTTCCGAAAAACCAAAATATTACATCCTGGATATGTTTCCATTTATCTCCGGTGCCGGATTGCATGTGGGACATCCGGAAGGGTACACCGCCACGGACATTTTGGCGCGTTACATGCGCATGCGAGGCTTCAATGTTCTCCATCCCATGGGATGGGATGCCTTTGGACTGCCGGCTGAACAATACGCCATTGAAACCGGTGTGCATCCATCGAAAAAAACAACGGAAAATATCGCCACATTCAAGCGACAGATACAATCCCTGGGTTTCTCATACGATTGGGACAGGGAAATCAATACCACCGACGAAAAGTATTACAAATGGACCCAGTGGATATTCCTGAAGCTGTTCGAAAAGGGGTTGGCGTATGAAGCAGAAGTCCCGGTAAACTGGTGTCCTGCGCTGGGAACCGTGCTGGCCAATGAAGAGGTGATTGACGGGAAATCTGAGCGTGGTGGACACCCGGTTGTTCGCAAACCCATGCGCCAATGGATGCTCAAGATCACCGCTTACGCAGACCGGTTGTTAGCGGACCTGGATGAAGTGGAATGGCCGGACTCCATCAAGGAAATGCAACGCAACTGGATTGGACGCAGCGAAGGCGCCAATGTCCATTTTAACATTCCGGTCATTGAAAAAAACATCACCGTCTTCACAACCCGTCCGGATACACTCTGGGGCGCAACATACATGGTGCTGGCACCGGAACATCCGTTGGTCAATTCTATCACTACGACAGAACAGAAAGAAGCGGTACAAGCCTACCAAAACCAAGCTGGTCTGAAAAGTGACCTGGACCGTACCGATTTAGCTAAAGAGAAGACCGGTGTATTTACCGGTCATTATGCCACCAATCCGGTGAATGGCGAGCAGATTCCCATTTGGATCAGCGATTACGTATTAATGTCGTATGGAACCGGCGCAATCATGGCAGTCCCGGCCCATGATGAACGAGACTACGCCTTTGCAAAGAAATTCAAGCTCCCCATCATGGAGGTGGTCTCCGGTGGTGATATTTCCACTGAAGCCTTTACGGAAATTGAAGAGGGGGTAATGGTCAATTCCACCACGCCGGACGGGACATTTTCTATCAACGGTTTAAAGCCGTCTCAGGCAATTGGTAAAACCATTGAATGGTTGGAAGCAGAAAGAAAAGGGGAATACGCTGTCCAATATCGCTTACGGGATTGGCTCTTCTCGCGGCAGCGGTATTGGGGTGAACCAATTCCGATTTTACACGATGAAGATGGGGGAGTATTCCCCCTGAGTGACAGTGACTTACCGCTCACACTTCCGGTACTTGAAAAGATTAAACCAACCGGAACAGGGGAGTCGCCCTTAGCCAATGCGAAGGAATGGGTCCGTGTGGTGGATCCGGATACCGGGAAGGTTTATCGGCGTGAGACCAACACCATGCCACAATGGGCCGGTTCCTGCTGGTATTATCTGCGCTATCTGGATCCCGATAACGATAAAGCAGGCTGGGACCCCGAAAAAGAGAAATACTGGATGCCGGTCGACCTTTACGTCGGTGGTGCCGAACATGCCGTGCTGCATTTATTGTATGCCCGTTTCTGGCACAAGGTGTTGTATGATCTGGGTTATGTAAGCACGAAGGAACCCTTCCAACGGCTTATCAATCAGGGACTTATCCTGGGTGAAGATGGCGACAAAATGTCCAAATCCCGTGGCAATGTCATCAATCCGGACGATGTGGTGCGGGAATATGGTGCCGATACGCTACGGCTGTATGAAATGTTCATGGGACCTTTGGAACGTGCAAAACCCTGGAGCACGAAGGGCATTGAAGGCATATTTCGATTTCTGAATCGTGTCTGGCGCCATTTCGTTTCCGAAGGCGACCAACTACAGCATATCAGCAACAAAATTGCTCCGGATCAGGGAACGCTACGACAGCTACACGCTACCATCAAAAAGGTTACCGAAGACCTGGAAAGCAAATCATTCAATACAGCCATCAGCCAATTGATGATTTTAAACAATCATTTTCGAACGCTGGAAGCTGTCCCCAGGGAAAGTTTTGAAATATTTGTTTTACTGCTTTCACCGTTTGCGCCACATCTGGCTGAAGAATTATGGGAACGGCTTGGTCATTCAACAACGCTGGCTTACGAAGCCTGGCCTGAATATGACCAGCAATATTTATTTGAAAACATGATTCGTTTCGCTGTACAAGTGAATGGTAAGCTGCGTGACACCTTCGATATTTCCACCGATGCCACGAAAGATGAGATTCTCCAGAAAGCGAAATCGCTGGAGAAAATTATCAAGTACATCGAAGGAAAAACGGTGGTCAAGGAGATCGTTGTTCCAAAGAAATTGGTCAATTTAGTGGTCAAATAAAAATTCCCTTCTCAAACGCATTGGTATGAAGTGGATTCATGCCGCAGCCAACCAGTAGATGTTCTCACAAGCTTTGGCTGGAGCCAACTTATTATTAAGCAATACAACCGTTGCGACTTCTTCAAGTGATAGTGAGTTAAACAGGGGAGTCCCCATGCAACTTACAAGTAGTCCGATATCTATCTACAAACTTTCAGCACTCGACATAATATATATTAACATGGTATGGCGACTTTTATGAATGTCAGCGGTACTATTTAATTTTGTGCATTATCAGTCATCCATTCCAGATAATCGCTATCCACATGAGTAATCGGATTGGCGATGACCTCCGGAACATCGTACGGATGCATGGATTTTATTTCAGACATCAGTCTTGTTAATTGTGATTCGGTTGCCTTTAGTAACAATAGATATTCCTGCGTCCGCTCTAAATTATGCTCCCACAAATAAAATGATGTTATGCCCGGTATCACCTGTGCACAGGCGCACAAGTGGTTTTTAACCAAATGTTCTGCTAATTCATAAGCCTTTACTTTATCGTCCACGGTGGTTTGAACCACATATCCAAATTCCTGCATAGCCATAACCTCCCTTTCACCAAATAAATTATGCCACTTTCCGCTTAATTGCTATGGACGAATCCGTTATAGAAGTACAAAATTTCGTTAAATATGAAATAAATTGCGCCCCCATGGGTTGCGTGTTATATTCGCCGCGCTTTCTGAAAGATTTGTGAATGCCGGGTGGTGTAACGGCAACACTGCGGACTCTGGATCCGTCTATGGGGGTTCGAATCCTCCCCCGGCAGCAATGCATTGGCGCGTTCGTCTAGCGGTTAGGACACCGGCCTCTCACGCCGGCAGCAGGGGTTCGATTCCCCTACGCGCTACATCTTGACAACAGGCACCCGTAGCTCAATTGGATAGAGCGTCTGACTACGGATCAGAAGGTTCCGGGTTCGACTCCTGGCGGGTGTACAAAAAGCCAGATAATAAACCATTGTCTGGCTTTTTTTGCTTATTAACCTGCTTAGCTCAATTTTTGCTGGATAACTGCACATGAACGACCGATTACACCAACAACGCATGACCCAACGCGCACTGGCCTTTGTCTTGGCGGGCGCGGTTCACGATATTTATAACGGGCAGCAACAACTTGTCATCGACCATAGTTTCGGCGATGGATATTTTTGCCATTTCACTGATTATCAGCCACTTAGTAAAACAGAGCTCATGCAAATTCATAAACGGATGCAGCTTCTTATCCACCAGTACGGCCGCATTGAAAAACGAGCAGCATCCCCACGGGACTGGCGCCATCTAAGCGGTCCTGATCATACCAACCACCGGCCGCCCATACTAAAAATCGGGAATTTCTCCTCACCCTCCTACGAAGAGACAGAACTTGACTTACGGAAACTACCTGAATATGAGCTGAAAACCTACAACCGTGGATTTCTACTACGGGATGGTCGTGGACCAGGCGGGACACTGCGTCCATTTCTGGATTACCCCAAACTTTTTCAAACAATGGAAGAGTATGAAGCCTGGGGTCGCATTCTGAATGTTCACAATGTGAGTGAATTGAATAAGCAGGTAAAATCCCGAAATTTCAAAGAATTGATCTGGCTGGCTGAAGGGTTGCAGGAGAAGAAAATTGTTCAGGTTGCCGATGCCATTACCCAACGCAAAGCCAGGCTTGTTTTCATTGCCGGTCCCTCCTCTTCGGGTAAGACCACATTTACCAAACGGTTGATAATCCAATTAAAGGTAAATGGGATCAACGCCCGCACTATTTCCATGGATGATTATTTCATTGACAGGGATAAAATGACTCCCCTGTCGGATGGGACTTTGGATTTTGAGAGTATCGACTGTGTAAACCTCGCAGACCTGCAAAGTGATACGAAAACGCTTCTGAATCACGGTGCGGTCAGCCTGCGTAGTTATGATTTCAGAGCCGGTAAATCCCGTATCCTTCTGGAAAAGATCAAACTGGGAGCCGAGGATTTACTCATTTTTGAAGGCATCCACGGGCTCAATCCGGTCATTACGGAAAATCTGGATCCCTCGGATTATTACAAAATCTATATCTCTGCGCTAACCCAGTTGAATATTGACAAGCATCATCCGGTCTCTACATCAGATGCCCGACTATTACGGCGCATCGTCCGGGATTCAAAATTCCGGGGATACACTGCACATGACACACTCACCCGCTGGCAGTCGGTTCGATTTGGGGAGGTGCATAACATTTTTCCCTATCAGGAACAGTGTGATATCATGTTCAATTCCGCGCTGGTGTATGAGCTCTCCATTCTCAAGCGTCACGCTCTGCCCCTGTTGCGGAAGGCTCCTTCTTCACCGGATCGGGACCGGCTGCTCATTTTGTTGCATTTGATTCAATCCATTCCGGAGCGGTTTGTCCCGGGTACCTCAATTCTGCGGGAATTTATCGGCAAGAGCTATTTCCGATATTGACTCACTAAAACGATACACCTTCCCATGGAATTCACAGCCGGGATATTCCATTTGTACTTTCTGGCTCACTCATTATATTTCGCCGCTTTTTGAGTACTGGAGGGGTGGCCGAGCGGCTTAAGGCGGCAGATTGCTAATCTGTTGTACGGTTTTTCCGTACCCAGGGTTCGAATCCCTGCCCCTCCGC
>JAIPJQ010000107.1 GCA_021734065.1 Fidelibacterota bacterium
AAGGGTGAATCCTTTTGAAAATAGAGCATCACCAGATCCCCTTTGGTCAGTGTATGTCCATCCAGGGTGATGGGTGGTTGAATTTGCTCCCGTTCAAAAATCCATTTCCCGTTGCGGGGTCCCACATAGAAAGTGCGTTGGGTTTGGGTTGGGTCCAGCTTCAATACCGCGTCTCTGTTCACGATGAGCTTCACCTTGAGTCGTGCAATGGCATCAAAATTTGAGGTGGGAATCACCGCCGCCACTTCTGCCACCAGGAAATCACGAAAATGTTGCTGCGCCTGCTGCCATTGAAAATCACCGGAGGAAAAGCCGGTGGTATTCAGCGCTGGTTGTTTTGCCGCGCAACCGCCGAACCAGAGACTATTGAGCACCAGGAGTGTGCCAACAAGCAATGGACGCGTCCAGCGAGTCATCAATGCGCGGTTTCTGTTTACATTTTTCATCCGTGAGTCCTTTGAGGTTACAATTATTATAGTACACACAATATTGGTGGTGGGGCGGTTCCACCGGGCGCAAATCACGGTCTGCAAAAAGCGCATGGGTGTAGGGATGCATATCCCGCCAGGGTTCCCCCGTCAATTCGAATTGGTCGTAGCGGATTTTCTCAATGATTTCTCCGCCATAGATGACATAAATAATATCACACAGATTACGCAGCAAGGCAAGATTGTGACTGACAATGAGGTAGCTGAAGGCATAACGCTTTTCAAACTCATTGAGGAGATTCAGGATTTCCGCCTGCACCAGTACATCCACCGAGGAGGTGGGCTCGTCTAAAATCAGCAACCGGTCACCCGGCGTATGGGTACCGGCTTGATTCTCGTACAGTCCCAGGGCAATGAGCGCCCGACCGATGAGCAGCCGCTGTTTCTCACCACCGGACCATTTTACCGGCCAGTCATTCAGCGCTTTCCAGGCCATTCTCAAATCCACCAGACACCGTTCGGCAATATAGTGCTTCTCCTGTAGAACCAGCTGAATGCTGCGGGGATTGGTCTCTGATTTGAAATAGGATTCCAGTAAAATTTCAATGGCGGTCTGGTCCGGCCGGAAGGCGCCGTCAATGACCTGGGGTACATATTGAACCCGGCGGGGAAAGTCTTTCAGCTCACCGTAACGCTGGTTCCAGTAGCTGATTTTCGAATCGGATTCATCATAGGCGTACTCGTTACGAAACTGGAGGAGTGTTTTGATAAAGGTGGATTTGCCCTGTCCGCTCCCGCCGGCCAGTCCAACGGTTTGTCCCTGTTTAATAGAGAGCGAAATATCGCGTAAGAGCCAATCCTGCTGGCCATTCTTCCTTCGAAGCAGACCAGCCTTTTCAGCCGGAACCACACTGAGATTCTCAACAGAAATGATGGGGGTTTGCTGCTCGCTGCGTTCGGCGTAGAAGGACTGGAACAAGATTTTCTTATCGTTTGAAATGCATTTGGCCTGATGATCGCCATTGTCATCAAACAGGTTTTTGCCTACCCGAAAAAGGTGCAGGCACATCTGCTCCCGCACGGGACACTGATTGAAATAGGGACAGGAGTCATCTCCCAGACGAATCTGTTCCTGTTGGAGGGTTTTGAGAAAATCCCGCAATTCTTGCCGGGCAACATCAGTAGTAATCCCCGCGAAGGTTGACGCGCCGTCACACGCAGTCTGGAGCCGGATCAAATCTTCCAGAATCCCTTCCAGTCCTGTTTCCGGATTTTGCAGTGCCTGATCTATGCGGTCTGTGAGAAATTGGTGTTCCCGGCTCATGGAGTCGATGAACTGGAAAATCGTCTGAAGCAGGGTCAGGTTCTCTACCAGATTGGTTCGCTGTTCCAGGTTATAACGAATGTTAGCCAGCAGATTTTGCTGGGTGATGGTCATTGCCCGGTCCAGACTGGGGAACGAGCGTACCAGGGACTGGGTGTAGGGATGGATGGGATTTTCAAAGAGCTGAGCCTTGGGACCTTTTTCCACCATGACGCCCTTGTACATCACATACACCAGATCATCATCCCGGAAATAGGAACGCAGGATGTCCATGTTGTGACTGATGAGTAATACGGAAAAATCGCTGGTCTGGGTGTACTCCCGTAGATGCTGAAAAAAGAGCCGCTCATTGATCACATCCACTGCGGTGGTGGGCTCGTCCAGAATAACCAGTTTGGGGCTCACCAGGTTGAGCATTTGCACATAGGTAAGCTGTTTCATCCCGCCGGAGTACCCGGAGAAGGTGAGCTGGCGGTTGCGCATATTTTCAATGGGTACCCGCGCCAGGATCTGCTCCAAATCAGCTTCCCCGTTGATCTGTCCCTGTTGTTGGGATAATGCCAGTCGCCGGCGCAATTCGATTTCCAAATTGTGGTAGTCATAGAGTGAGGACATGGAGTTTTGGGGGATATAGAAGACCTGCCGTTGCCGGATGGCACCTAATTCAGCGGGAGAATATTTTGGGTCCAATGCATTTTCCACCACCTGCTCACCAAAATTCCAGGTCACCCGGCTGGGTTGAATCAAATTTCCCCGTTGGTCATACTGCCCAAAGGTCTGCTGCTCCGGACTCAATCCCCGCAATGGAATTCGCAGAATTGACTGGAGAAATACGCTTTTCCCGCAGCCGGTCTCACCAATAATGGCGACCCATTTCCCGGGCGGGACGGAGAGATTGATATCCCGGTTGGTGGGACGGACGGAACTTTGCCGATTGCGCACGTCAGGATAGAGTGTGGTGGTAAAATGCTGCACATCCAGGAGGGCATCAGGCATAGTGGTGTCTCCTGGCTAAGAAGGCATTCAGAATAATAACGATTCCCAAAATGAGAGCGGTTGCTAAGAGCACCGGGAAGCCTGTGGCAAAATCGGCAATGGTGAGATTCTCCCGCAGGAGACGCCCCAGGATATAGCCCAGCGTGTACACTTTGTAGCGAAAGAAATTCTCCAGCGTAAAGCCGATTTGCAGGAACGAGAGGGCGGATTCCATGAAGAGCGTGTAGAGGGCATATTTGAGAAACTGGGAGACATATTTGGGTTTAGCCAACACCAGGATGTAATCACCGATTAATCGTCGCACCGTGGCACCTACCGTGCGTGCCATGCTGAAAAAGGGTTTTGCACAGATCTGCCGCGTCTCCAGTTCAAAAATCTTCACCGCTTCCGGTAGCTGTACCACCGCGAAGACCAGCAGGTAATAGATAAACTTCCATACTTCCGGTAAATTGCGTCCAAACTGGATCAGGATAATGACAATGAAATAGCGGGGAATGATATCGGTGGCATTGAACAGGGTGCGGACATGTTGAGCCGTACGCTGGGCCCGGTGAACATATCCGGTGCTCCCCATGAAGACACCCAGCACAAGACCTCCGAAAATAATGAGGGTCGCTGAACCCAGGCCAATAAAAAGGGTAAAAAACAGCCCCTTCAGAATCGCCAGTTTGGAAAGATTGTACCAGTTCAGGTTCACCGACTGGGCGTGGCGCTGAATGGTGGTGTTGGTGGCGGGGCCTTCCGGTGAAGCAAACGGGTCGTCAGCGGGTGTGGCTGGGAAGGGATTATCCGGCTCAGTCTGCAGTGGATTTTCAATGCTGCGCCATTCCTGAATGAGGTGGGGATTTTCCCGGGGCAACAATTTGACCCGTGGCGCGTAATGGGGTGTGAGTCCCACTATCAGCAGAATGACAAACGCAAGAAAAACAGTATTGAGGGCTCGCTGAGACATATGGAATTAGCGGGTGACCCACCGTAAGAATTTAACGATGAGCTGATTTTTGCGCTGTTCGATGAGTGTGATGATGCCCACCAGAATCAATATGGAGATCATGGAGACATAGGTAAGGGCAAACAAGCGGTCCGGGTGGTAACCGATGCCCGTTGCCAGCACGAACATTTCATAGCCATAGGTATTGACCCGGTTAAAAATGTAGTCCAGAATAATGGTGGCACTGGCCAGTGCGATGAGTCGGTATTTTATAAGCACCAGCAGTTCCACGACGATCTGAGGCAGCACGTAGGTGAGTGCGATATGGCTGCCGGAATAGCCCTGTATGCGGGCGTAACGAACGGCGTCGGATTGGGAAATGGAGTTGATTTCGTCTTTGAAAAATTTGATGAAATAGCTCAGGTTACCATCCCCCACCACCAGAATCAGGGCTACTACGATGATGTAGGTAGCGGCTTTCAGGGAAAAGGCCGCAATGACAAACAGGGGCAGAGATCGCAACAAAATCAGCAGGATGTGCTCCAGGCGTTTCAGCCAGACGGGCCGCCGGTTGCGTTCGTCATTTCCATCTGTGGCAAACCCCCAGATCCACAGTGCGGTGAGGAGCAGCGCCATAAGCATAGCGAATCCCACCAGAGCAAAGGTATTCCAAGTATAGAGCAGGGCATTGAGCCAGTTTTCCACAGAAATATTCCAACCCAGAAGTGTGAGTATTCCGTACCGCAGATCCGCATCGGAGGAGGAAAAGAGGTAAAGGGCATTCAATCCCACCACCACCAGGACAACATACATCACATATCGGAGGGTTGCTTTTACTTCCATCGCCAGTACTTGAGTCCGCGGGTGAATTGGGCCGGGTCTTTTTCCATCACGACCTTGCGATACTGATTGTCATGAACCTCATCGTTATAAGCGATGATATAATCCCGATTCCATAGGAAAATGGCTGCGCAATCCTCGTAAAGATAACGCTGGAAAGTGGCGTAATCTTCCGACTGGCCGCTACCCAGCAAGCCAATCAGGTCGTAGTAGTCTTTGTAATTGGGCCGGGTATAGGTGTAGTTCATGAAATTGCCCTGGTCCCACATGGAGATATCCGGCCGGGTGGAGGCATTCCATTCATGCAGCACCAGATCGTAATGGTCCAGGCGTGACAGATCTTCGTAGAACTGGCGCTTGTTCTGGTAGAGCTCCGTCTCGCAGTCCACACCATTATCGCGCAACTGTTGGGCGATCTGGTTGGCTACACTCACGATGGGTGATCCCAGTGAATAGGCCAGATACATGAGCTTCAGCGGCTTGCGCGGTGGACGAAATGCCCGGACGGAGGTGTATTCGCTGGACTGGAAGGTGGTCTCACCCATGGAGACAAAGGGTCCCTTCAGGTCAATTTGAGCGAAGTTGTAGGTCATTTCATAGGCATAGGCAATCTTGAACATCTCGGCCTGCACCTGGGTATTGAGAATGTTAGCAAGAGCCCGGCGGTTATTGATGTTGTTGGTGAATGACTTATTGGGACCGCGGTAATTGAAGAGCAGCGCCGTTACAGTTGGGGTATTCACCGCCTCGGCCACTACCGGGGAATTGATCTCCGACTGTGTATCAATGACATTCTGGCGCGTTTCTGCCAGGCGGGAGGGTTCCAGATCGATGACAAAATTAATCAGCCCGTCGCTGAGATCCCGCCAGCGTTGCTGGGGATTGGCGTAGGTGGCCAGTGTGATGGGCGAAACGATCATGGGACTGCCATCCAGGGAGTAATTCCGGGCCGCTTCCAGCTCAATGAGTCGTCCGTCCCGCTCAAAGCTTTTAAGCCGGTAGGCATGGGCGCCCCGGTAGCTGTTGAGATGAAATGCCTGTTGCAGCGCACCAAATTGCCCCGGGATCAACACATTGGTCACCCGGTCCACAAAGCGTTTCAAAATGCGTTCGGGCAGAATAATGAAGTCCAGATTATCGTAACTGGCTTTGTTGGGCTCCCAGGTGATTTTAATGGAATTCTGACCGTTGCTGTAAACCTGAATGTTTTTGATGTTTTCAATGATCTGACGGTAGGCGATTTCCTTATTCTTTTTCAGTACCTCAAAGGTGGTGACCACATCTTCCGGACGAATGTCCGTGGTACTGCCGTCCGGCCAGAGCCATTGGATATTGCGCTTCAGCGAAATAACCACTGAATAGCTGCCGGCCTCAAATTTGGGTGCCAGGGACTGAATCTCCAGATCCGCCAGTTCTGCTTTCAGACTCAAATTCTCGTTATAGGTGTACAGGCTCAGATAGAGCATGGCCACCAATTGTTCCGACTCGGTATCGTAGGCGAAAAAGGGATTCATGGTCTCAGGAATGGAGGTGAGCCCCAATTGCATGTCAATGCGACTATCCGGTTGGGCAATTCCCCTGCCTGGTACCACAAATGCCAGGCTCAGAAACAGAACGACAACCATAAAGAGACGATTGTGCTGTGGAAATTTACGGCGGGCTAATACGGCATTATTGTAGATCATAGCGACTCTCAATGGCGCGACCCAAATCCTGGGCACGGATCGCCGCCTGTTTGATAAAAACCAATTGTGTGTAGAACTCATCCTGATTCAGGAGTGCTTTAAAATTGTAAAAGGTGACTTTGAATTTGTACAGCGGGCAGTCCAGACAGGTCTCGCAAACGCCACATTTGTCCAGTGGTTGGGACAATTCAAACAGCAATTCCAGAATGGCTGAATAATAGTCGGTCCACCCTTTCAACTGCCGGATAATAACATCTGCGGCAGCGCCCCCCTGCTCCAATCGTTTTACCGCGTAGGCGTTATACCCCATGGGCAACCGGGTGGCCACCTTAAAATCAATGAATTCCGGGTTTTCCAGAATAGCGATCAATCGACGGCGGCCATCAAGGTCCATTTCCTGCACCAACTGATGAGCCTCTTGGAAAGAGGCAATGGCTTCGGCGCAATTATGCCGGTAGTCGCTGGTGGCAAAGCCGGCCAGTACAAACCAGGCGGCCTTTTCCGCGGAATCATTGGTCTTTTGAAGGGTGGGTGCGATGGTTTTCTGGTACAACACCACTTTGGCATCCACTGCTTTGATGTTTTCCAGCGTCGTGCGATTGGATTGGATAAAGGAGATAATGTCATCAGCCCGGATCGATGCGGGTATGAGCAGGATCATGATGAAAATGCTCTCCATGACTGGACGGATGCAGCGGCGGGACATCATGTTATTTCCCCGCCTCATAACTATCCAGCGCTTTCAGGAGTTTACTGAAATCCCGGGTGTCTGTTTTCTGGTCCTTTTCCAGTTCAGCAATGTATTTCTGAACATCTTTCAGGTCTTTGTTGCGGGGAGCAACGGATTTACCACCGGGAAAGTACTCGCTCTTCACATACTGAATAATGACACCATTTCGCGCTTTCTGAATCCAGTCAGCGCCATCCTTCTGCGCCACCTTGGCGCCGGCCTGCAGGGTCAATACCGCCCGGCTGTCGGCCGGGTTGGGTAATTTCCCGGACTCCATGATCTCCATGAAGTAGACCATACGCTTCAAATCAGCGATTTCATCGGGATAATAACCCCTGAGACTGGAGAAGCCTTTGAGCTGCTCGCCGCTGGTGTTGTATTTGGGCAGGCGATCGTTGTCTGCGTGGGCATCACCGTTGCGGAGTTCCGACTGAAAATCACTCCAGATCTGTTGCACCTCATTGAGGATTCCCGCATAATCATCCCAGGCTTTTTGATACCCCTGTAATTCCGAATGTCGCGCCTGCAAATCGTTTACAGTCTTTGTGATTTCGCCCTGCAGTACCTGAAATTCATTTTGAAAATCACAACCGACTTCACCGGCAAATCCATCGATACGCTTAACCACGGATGCCTGCAGTTTGCCCATCTCAGTGAGCAACTGTTTAATGGTGGCTTGCATGGCAGCATAGGCTTCCGGATATTCACCGGCAGAATTACCTGCTCCGGGATAGTCTGATCCGAAATTTCGTTGCGCGTCCGTCACCAACTGCTGCATCCGATTCTTCAAGCTATTCATTGTGCCGGATTGCTGGT
>JAIPJQ010000108.1 GCA_021734065.1 Fidelibacterota bacterium
TTTTTTCACGCTGCTCCTCGTCCAGACGCTCCCGCCAGGACTGGGCTTGTTCCTCCGCGCGGACGCGATCCGCATTGGCGGTGTCTAATTGCGTTTGAAATTGCCTGGTGCCCAGCGTGCGCCCGATGAAAAACGCCATGCCGGCAAATACCAGTGCCACAATTATCCAGATGAGTGCTGTTAATTCCATTCAATTGCCCCGTACCACAGTGGTGATGTTAAAATGATTTCGGTCTGAAATCGTCAATCAGTGCTATTGTAAATAATCCAGGATCTGATTTTCACGGACAAAATTCACGCTAACCTTGTCCAGGTATTTGCGTTCATTGCGCCCGATGGTGGTTTGATAGCGCACGGTGGTTTCCCTGGAGATGGTGTAAAACCGCACCGTATTCACACCCGGCAGCGCCACCAGCATTTGTTTAAAAATCCCCATATTACTGCGATCCCGGCTGTTCGAAATGGCGATGTCGGCCGGTGTGTGGAAAAATACCCGCCGATGGGCATAACTTTCCTTACCGATGGTTACCAATGGAACCGCCCGCCAGTCACCCCGCATCAATTCCCGTACAAAATGCAGATTATAATCCAAATCAATGAATGTGGAGCTTTGAAACTCACCGGTGATTTTGGTCTCGCCCTTGTTGGTACGTCCAAAAGCTGCCAGGATGTTGGCGATGCGTGGATTCACCACATACGCGACTTGAAAAGAGACGATGAGGCTGTCCGGTGAATAGGGGCTCGGCTTGGTTTGGATATCATGAATTTGTGCCAGATAGGGATCGAATAATACATTGCGCCACAACTCCCGGAGCATCCGGCTGCGTTGCTCCCGGTTACGCTGATCGGCGTATAATCCACCTCCCAGCGAGTCCGCGTCATAGGGTGTGGGTGTCACCTGATAAATATCTGCCGTCGTACCGGATGTCTTGCTGCCAAAATAATTCACGCTGGCGGCATCCAGCGGCCGACCGAAGGATCGTCCGGACAGGGAAATACCCATGGCTTCCCGCGCCCAATCCCCCAGTTTGCCCTTCCAATTCAACAAGTGTGTATATTTCTCGCTGAAATCGAATTCATCCAGCCTGTACCCCAGTCGCACATACCACAAATCCAGGTGAACAGTCACCATATCCTGCCGGTACCCAAATTTCCCTGTGATCAGATAAATGTCGTATCCCTGGAGCGGCTGACTCTGAAAATTATTCTTCCAGATCTGACGCCGTAATTCAGCCGGATCCGCCAACCAGGCAGGTTCCACCGGTTGAATGTTCAGCACCTTCAGGTTGTGAATGGGTTTCAAATTGTCTTTGATAAATGCCGACAGCCCACCGGCCAGCCACTGGGGAGACTGGACAGGTGTTTCATCCACCATGGGAGCCAGCAGCACCACGGTTTCAGTTCGACTGAAGGGTAAATTGGCACCGGGTTTGGCGAATGCGGTGAAACTCAGCAGGACACTGAGAATAATAATAAGGTTTTGTCGCCGGGCGTGCGTGGTCATTTGCATGGGCATTTCAGGTTTTCAAATAAGCTACTGCATTCTGCAGCCGCCGCAAACAGGTTTCCTGCCCCAGTACCGCCATCATATCAAACAATGACGGACTGACATGGAATCCGGTCAACGCTACCCGGATCGGGTGAATCAACCCGGCCGCTTTCACGCCCAATTCATCTGCCAGTGCACGAATACGCGCCTCGATCTGACCCACCTCGAAGGGACCGCACTGCGCTAATGCTGTCCAGACAGCCTCCAGATTTTCGCTGACCCCCTCTGCCTTGAAATGGCGTTCCACAGCCGCTTCAGAATACTGGACCGGGTCCACCCAGAAATATTTCCCAAAGGTGGCAAATTCCTGCAGTGTCCGCATTTTCTCCTGAAGCAGCGCCAATGCTTTTAAATTGAATGCCTCACCGGCAGCGTCGAACGCCTCTCCCAAATCGTGCTGATTGAAAACCGGCTGAACCCGTTTCAACAACTCCGTCACCGGTAACACCTTGATATGCTGACTGTTAAGCCATTGGAGCTTATCCTCGTCAAACACTGCCGGCGTTTTGTTGAATCCGGCCGGTTGAAAGTGCTGGATAATTTCCTCCGGCTGGTAAAATTCCCGGTTATCCTTGGCAGACCAGCCCAGCAGTGCCAGAAAGTTGAACATGGCTTCCGGTAGAATCCCCTGCTCTGCGAAAGCCAGCACCGAGGTGGCGCCGTGCCGCTTGGACAAGCGCTTCCCGTCGGTTCCCAGGATCAGCGGTACATGCCCGAACCTGGGTGGTTTCGCACCTAATGCCAGATAGAGCAGGATCTGTTTGGGCGTGTTGGAAATGTGGTCTTCCCCGCGAATAATATGGGTCACTTCCATGGCAATATCATCCACCACCACCGCCAATTGGTACACAGGAGAGCCGTCGCTACGCAGAATGACGAAATCATCAATTTCTGAATTCTGAACTTCCACATTTTTCCGCACAATGTCTTTGAAGCGGGTGATTCCCTCCCGGGGAACGCTGAACCGCACCACAAACGGCTTTTTCTCTTTCAGATTATCTTCAATTTCATCAGGCGACAGATTCCGGCAGGTTCCATCGTAGCGATAAGCGCACCCCTCTTCTTCGGCTTTCCGGCGTTTGCTATCCAGAACTTCTTTTGAGCAGAAACAACGATACGAGTGGCCCTGCTCCAGCAACTGATTGGCTGCATCGACATGTGCAGATCGGTTTTTTGACTGGTAAACCGGTTCTTCATCCCATTCCAGCCCCAGCCAGGTAAGCCCTTCCAAAATGGCGTTTACCATTTCTGGTGTGGAGCGCTCCAAATCGGTGTCCTCAATCCGCAGAAGGAACGAACCGCCCTGGGAACGGGCTAACAGGTAATTGAATAATGCGGTGCGGGCGCCGCCCACATGTAAAAAACCGGTGGGACTGGGAGCGAATCGGACACGAATTGGAGTAGAGGGGTCAGACATTTGGATTCTAATTTCCTGTTTTATTTTGCTGGTGATAATACACGAACCAGATTGTTCTGCAAGGGATTCTACCAGTTATTTGGAGTGATTGCGCACGGCTTCCAGTAGTGATTGTTTCAGGTGAAATAACTTCTCCGATAGATCCACATGGTAAAGATGGGGATTGGTGAGCCGTTGCACCTCTTTGCTGAAGGTCGCTTTCTCACTGGCTGCATGCTGGCGAATGTCTTCCAGTTCGGGTAGCGCATACGCCAATTTCCCGCCCCGGAAAATCGGTTTAAGCAGCGACTCGATCTCAAAGTTCTCGATCCGTTTTTTCTTCCACGGATGCACCGGATCAAATGCCAGGAAAGAGTCAGCGGGAACCGGTTCTTCGTCCAGCATGATCAAATCCAGAATCGGTTCCCGCGTCGTTTCCTTGCGGAATCGAACGATTTTTTTCAGACCCGGATTGTTGATCTTATCCGGATTATCGCTGCGTTTGATCTCGGGCTCCAGAACACCGTTCCGCTCCCGAGCGGCTAATTTGTAAACCCCGGCCAGTGCCGGACACGATTTGGAGGTGATAAGATTGGTACCCACACCCCAGATATCAATCCTGGCGCCCTGTAATTTCAAATCCTGGACCAGATATTCATCCAAATCACTACTGGCGGCGATTTTTGCCTCAGGAAATCCGGCGTCATCCAGCATTTTCCGCGCAGATTTAGACAGGTATGCCAAATCCCCACTGTCCAGCCGAATCCCAAAATTCCGGAATTCAGCACCAAGGGATTTTCGCATTTCGCTGAAAACTTTGATGGCATTGGGAATTCCCTGCTTCAGGGTGTCATAGGTATCGACCAGGAGGATGGAGCTGTGGGGAAATGTTCCTGCAAAAGCACGGAACGCGGATAATTCATCATCAAATGACTGAACGAACGAATGGGCATGGGTTCCCCGAACCGGGATTTGGAAGCATTTGCCGGCCATGAGATTGGAAGTAGCGGCAGCACCACCGATATAGGCCGCCCGGGCGCCGTAAACACCTGCATCGGGTCCCTGGGCGCGGCGCAGACCAAATTCCAGCACCGGGTCAGTTCCGGCAGCCTCCACGATGCGGGCGGTCTTGGTGGCAATGAGGGATTGATGATTCAAGAGCGTTAGAATCGTTGTCTCTAATAACTGCGCTTCCAACAGGGCAGCTTTTACCCGCAGAATGGGTTCATGGGGAAAAACCCAGGTGCCCTCCGGGACCGCGTCAATATTGCCGGAAAATGATAAATTTTTCAGATAATCGATGAATTCGGCTGAATACCCCTGGCTGCTTTGCAAGTAGTCCAAATCTTCAATGTCAAAATGGAAATTCCGGATATACTCTGCAACCTGTTCCAGTCCGGCGGCCACGGTATAGCCATTCCCACAGGGATTATCCCGGAAGAAAACATCAAAGACCACCTGCTTCTCCGCAGTACCGGATTGGAAATAGGCATAGGCCATGTTGACCTGATACAGGTCAGTGAGAAGCGTCAGGTTACGGGATTTATTCATAGCGGGATAAACTCAGGCAATTTCTGTATGGAAACACAATTCCATCTGTTTCAGGGCAGATTCGTGATTTTCCGTGAAGGTGGCGCAACCGTTAGCGAGAACCTGTGTTTTCAAACCCCGGTAGTAAGCGCCGGCAGTGGTAAGGTAAACACAGATATCGGTACAGACTCCCGTGAGTTTCACGCGCTTCACACCCAATTCTTCCAGGATTTGCTCCAGGTTGGTGTTGTAAAAGGCATCGTACTGCGGCTTTGGTACGTAAATGACACGCTCATGGTGCTCATGCTTTTCGTACCATTCCCCCAGCGCTCCATAAAGTTTTTGTCCCCAGGTGCCAATGACATTGTGGGGCGGCCATTCTTCAAAATGGGAGTCATCCGGTAGGTGGGCATCCATCGCGATAATCACATTGCCCCCATTTTTCAGCATTTCATCGGCCTGTGTCACAATGAATGGCACAATTTCCTGTGCGGGTTTCCCTGCAGTCAATCCACCATCATCATGGACAAAATCGTTGCTCATATCCACGATAATGAGTGCTTCAGATTGGGCTATTTGTGTATCGGTCGTCATGATTTTCACCGTGCGCTTTCAAATTTATTCATTCCACAATATCAATGGACTTTGCTTCCATTTCAACCGGTGTTTAAAGCCATACGATCTTATTGCCTGGTCAGACAATTTTCGCGCTTACCGTAAGCTGGTCACCCAGTCCAGCCTCAACCACATCACCCGGATGCAGCGTTCCAACACCTGCCGGCGTCCCGGTAAAGATCAGGTCCCCTGCCTGCAATGCGGTATAGGTTTCCAGATATTCCACCGTCTGAGCCATGGGTAAAATCATTTTTTGGGTCTCACCGGTCTGGCGCAGTTCCCCGTTAAGATGCATGGTGTACCGCAGCGCATTCAAATCAGCCAACTCAGCGGTGGGAATGAATTGTGATATAATGGCGGAATTGTCAAAACTTTTAGCCAATGTCCAGGGCTTCCCGCCCGATTTCAGTTCCGATTGCAGCTCGCGCAATGTAAGATCAAGTCCCAGTCCTATCCCCACTATCGTTGGTATACCCTCCCGGCGCGCCATGAGCAGCACCAGCTCCGTCTCATAGTGAATCGGTCCCAACGACCAATCCAGCTTCACCTCTTCCGCAAACACGGCCAACGCGTTTAATCCTTTTTGAAAGACCAGCGGATTACTCTCCACCACATTCCCCAGCTCCCGGGCATGTTCCGCGTAATTGCGTCCCAGGCACCAGATGGTCCGTGGTTGAAATGTCTGTACCGGACGCGTTTCCAATATTAACGCCACACTTGCCTCCTCAGGGCTTTCCCTTCTGCGGCCATTGTAATACCTGCTGCAATTCTGCCATACTCAGGTCAATATCTTCGTTCACGATAAATCGTTCACCCCGCACCCGGCCGATTGTGGCACTGGGAACTTGGTTCACCTGTGTGATTTTTTCCAGGTCCAGCAGGTGTTTTTCATGCAGTGTCACGATAATGACAGACTGGCTTTCGCCGAACAGTAACTGGTCGTTTCGGAATTTGCGATGGATATGCAGCTCGCAACCTTTGGCCTGGTTTGGGTCAGCCAGACACGATTTTGCCATGGTCGCTACCAGTCCGCCGGTGTCCAGCGTGGTAATGGATTTTATAATCCCATCCTCCAGCGCTTCCCGAGCCGCCCGCTGCACCCGATCTTCAAAGATCATATCCAGTTCAGGCGGTTCCGTACCCACAATATTCAGCATTTCCTCTAAATATACACCTCCGCTGAGTTCGCCTTTCAGCGTTCCCAACATGACCATGAAGTCCCCTTCGTCCCGCAAGCGTTGGGTCACGGGGCGCTGCCCATCATCTGTTCGTCCCACGGCACCTACCACCACATTCAATTCATCCGCTTCCACCACCTGTCGCGAGATCACCGGCAAATTCAACACCCGGGCTGCAGCAGAGACGCCTTTAACGGTTTCCTGAAAGCGGTAAAAATTTTCCTCATCACTCAAATCCGGTGTCATAAACGCACAGGTCAAAGCTCGTGCTTCCACGCCGGTACAGGTTAGACGCCGGGTTGCAGTGGCTACTGACATGGCCGCAGCGCGTCGAGGATTCATTCGCATAATGATGGGAAATGCAGCCAACGCGGAGGCAACTCTTTCATCCGACCGGGATTTGGTACGGGTGACCAGCGGCAGATCGAGAAATGGAGACTGGTAATCATCAGCGAAGGGAATCGGTTGTACCCTGGGTGACCGCAGGACCGTGAGCAACGCTTCTCCGTAATCCCGTGGTTCAATCAGGGTTTCATAATCAAGCGGGGCTGATTTTTCAAATTTCCGTTCCGGTTTATCCACCGTTTCTGCGATGGTCATTCCCCCACCGGGCAAAAGAATACCTGCCGGGATATTGGCCAATACCCGTCGGCCGTCCACCAGACTGATATTGCCATCTGATGTGGCTTGGACGATGCGGAATCCAGCCAGGTCATGGTGGTTTAACAATGTCTGCACATCCGGCTCCAAATCCTGCGCCAGCGTCAACAGCATGCCACCCACAGGTTGGCCCAGAATCACAGATTGCCAGGGTTTGGCGCGCAATATCAACGGCCACGCGTCCAGCTGGAATTTTACTCCCATGCCGGAACCTTCAGTCAAACGGATCAACGCAGGCAATAATGCATCGCCATCCACCAATCGTGTTCCCCGCGCCACCTCCAGCAGTTGATCATCAATCAACAGGCGCCGGTAGGCTTTGCGATGTGGGGCTGTCAGGCGGGCGGGTACATCGGACCAGAGCCGGATCTGTTTTGGGAGAACCAGCAGAACCACCTCATTGGGTGCCATTAGTCGGGCAAAATAGGTTTCGCTCAGATCTGCCTCGCCTACCACTTGCAGAATTTGGTCCCGGAAATGGGTCTCCTTCGCCATGGACCATTGGTGGGAAATTTTGGTGGTGGATTTCAGTGGTTTTGGGAGATTGATGGTCTGCAGGATCAGCTTCTCCGCCCGGGCCAGATCCAACTCCGTCATCCGGGCTTGACCTGCTGCCTCCCCGGCAAAGATTTCCGCAACCAATGCATGCGATTCGGAAACTTCTACCCGTTTGAGACCATCCAGGGCTGCGATCCCGGATTCATTCTGGGGTAATTGTTTCAGCTCATTCCAAATGGCTGCCCGGCTCAC
>JAIPJQ010000109.1 GCA_021734065.1 Fidelibacterota bacterium
GCATTCCCGCAGGAGTCTGAAGAACTTCAGCGTTTGGCACGCGGGATAATGGCCACGGCGCAATATTTACGCTACAACAACAAACCACCGGAACAATAACTGTGACCCACACCCCGCGAGTTTACCTGTTGACCCGGACTCACAACAGGCCGGAGCAATTCCAGCGCTGCATGGAGAGTGTGAAACAACAAAGCGTGTTGCCGAAATGGATTATCATCCGGGATGATCCGGCGAATGATTATGTGGAGCTGGCCGACATTCCCCATGAGATTTTTCAACCGGTGATAATTCGCAAACCCCGCTGGTGGATTCGGCATCATAATCCCTTTAATGACTATTTCAATCAAGTCTTAACCAGAATCCCGGATGGCCATTTCATTATTTATCTGGATGATGACGACATTCTGCTGGATCCCACCTGGGTGGCAACGATTCTGGAACGGGATGCGGATGTATTGGTGGGAAAGTTCCAACTGGGACAGACCCATGATTTTGCTGTAATCGGTACAGAGATCAAGCGGGGGAAAATCGGCGGTTCCTGTGTGGCCGTGCGGTCGGAAATTGCCCGGAAACATCCCTGGCCACAGCGCGGTGGGGGTGATTTTCTATTTATTCGCGCCCTGGCGAAAGTGCATGAATTTACCTGGCTGGATCGTATCGTAGCCGGGGTACAGAGCGATTTGAACCATAGTTGGGGTCGGCGATCGTCCTACTGATACGGATTTCGTGATGCGTGTACTATTGCCATATTCAGCAGAAATCTATCTCACCAATCTGAAACCGCTGGTGGATTATTTCGAATCCCGGGGCGATGCGGTGATTTGCACAGCGGAAGACAATTGGGATTCACTGGATTCCCGGCCGGATGTGGTCATTTCCAACCAGGCGTGGTGGAAGCTGGAAAATGAGATTGGGCAGCGCGCCAATTCTACAGGAATCCCTCATGTGACCATCGAACATGGCGCACCCATGTTTTATCAGGGCGGTCCCCAATACTATCGAAGGGAAATCGGGGCTGCTGATGTGAAATGTCTGTGGGGACAGCACAATTTTGATATGATGCGGCGTTATAAATGTGCGCCGGAGAACCTTCGTGTCACCGGCTATCCCCGTTTTGATGAGCTGCTGGATTATTCTTCCCAATCCAACCCCAAACCCCGGATTCTGTTTTTAGGAACCTGGAAAATTCCGGGGAAAATATTTGAAGTTTGGCAAAAGGTTTTGGAGCAGGCAGAGGTACTTGGCTACACCGTGGCGTATAAGCCTCACCCCAATGAGAGCACGCGGGGAGAATTGCTGAATCGGGAACGGATTCCTGAGCGGGTGGAGATTATCCGGGGTGAGAATTTATTTGAGGAGGTAGCCCGGGCTGATGCAGTGATCACCTCTCCAACATCAGTTTTAATCCCCGTGTTCTATTACGAAAAGCCCGTTTACTCATATTATCCCTGGTGGCAAAAAGGGCTGTTTCAGTTCCATCGCACGTTTAAGCTACCTGGTGTGGGCAAGAATCGACTGGATCTGGAGAAACTGGTGCAGCAGCGCGTGAATCGGGAGCGTTACCAGCGCTATTTTGAATACACCGCTTTCAAGGCTGATGGACGCAATCGGGAGCGCATTTACCAGTTGTGTCAGGAGCTGGCAGCATCATGAACAAGCCGCTGATCTCTGTTATCACCCTTTCCTGGGACAACCAACCCTTCACGGAAGCATTCGTTGCAAGCATTCGCAAAAACACTACCCTGCCGTATGAATTGATTATTGTGGATAATGGCAGTGCCGCTGAAACCCAGCACTGGGTGCAGCAGGTGGCGGATCGGGCGTTGATCTTCGCGGAAAATCAGGGCTTCCCCGGTGGATTCAACCAGGGAGCGGCCTTAGCCGATGGTCAATATCTTATGATGGCCAATAATGACACGGAATTTCCACCGCACTGGGATGAGCGCCTGGTGGAAACCATGGAAAAGAATCTCAATGCGGGCATTGTCTCACCCGCCTATACCAGTGGGCGAAAATCTGCGGTCCGGTTTGAACCGGGCACCGGGGTTAAGACCATCGGCAGATTCAGAAAATACCCTTCCGGTGTGGCATTCTTTGTACGCAAAGACCAATTCCTGTATGAATTTGGCGGTTGGTCCACGGCGTACTCAGTGGCCAGTGGTGAGGATGCGGATTTGTGTTTCACGGTCTGGAAAAAGGGGTATGACATTCTGGTAGATGAGCGGGTGCTGGTGATCCACGAAGGTAAAGTTACCTCCGGAAGCAAACTTGCGGACTGGCAAACCCATTTTCGCACCAACAGTCGTCAGTTCAAACAAAAGTGGTTTTATCATTTTTACTTCCCCTACCTGGCCAGGATGACGGAGTGGTTGCGAAAAAAGGTGGACCCGCGTGTCTGAAATTCTCACAAGGGAAGCGCTGATTCTGGCGTTACACCAGCGATTGGAAGCGCGTATCCCGACCAGTGTGATACGCAAAGGTGATGGGGAAAATATGGTGCTGGGATATGGACTTATTCCCACCATTCCCAGGAAATGGTATTACAAAAAGATGTATCATTTCAATGTTTATCCCTGGCAGATTCGATTTCAACTGTTCCTGCGGACCCAGCTTGTGCTGGCATTTCAACAAGCCGATTACCTGGGGATCAGTAAGCCGGAGCATCGACACGGACTGTGGTCGCAGGAGGAGGAGATATTGCGTATCTTCGGGCTGGAAAATCGGGTTCACTGTGACATGAATTTTCATATGGACTTCATCAAATATCCCTCCCAATACAGACTGGTGACTTCCGAAGCGGAAAAGCTCGTCACCGGTCGGCGCGTTGGTTTGATCACCCATCGCAGTCTGGATGACTTCTTCGCTCATTTCGACTCAAAAGTTGTATTTCAGACGAAAATCCCTAAACGCCGCTCCCGTGTGGAGGTGATGACGCAGCAACGATTCCAGAACATCCTGGCACAGATAGACGCCCACACTGACGATGTTGATGTGTGGTTCGTGGGAGCCGGGATTTATGCCAAGCCGTTTTGTAATCACATCAAAGCCACCGGCGGCATTGGGATTGATCTGGGGTCCACACTGGATTCCTGGGCGGATGATTACCAATCGCGCGGACATTTGCGTAAATTTTACCGGGAGCACACACCCAGATGACCACACAGGATTCTCCAGTCAAAACCATTGCCATGATTCCCGCCCGGGGTGGCTCCAAGGGCATTCCCCGGAAAAACATCAAATCCTTTAACGGTAAACCCTTGATTGCCTGGTCGGTGGCGTATGCATTGGCAGCCAATCGGGTGGACCGGGTGTATGTTTCCACAGAAGACGATGAGATTGCTACGGTGGCACGGGATTCAGGTGCAGATGTGATTCCGCGGCCGATGGATTTGGCTGGTGATGCTGCGACAACTGAGAGTGCCATAAGCCACGCGATAAGTTGGCTAAGCGGGCAGGGGATTGAGCCGGAAACCATCGTTTTACTCCAGGCCACCAGTCCGTTACGGCCGGAAAATTCCCTGGATGAAGCCCTCGTTCGTTTTGAACACGGAAACTTTGACAGTTTGCTGAGCCTTTCTCCTACCCATCGGTTTTTCTGGCGGACACGTGGTGAAATTGCTGAAGCGGAATATGATTTCATGCGGCGACCCAGGCGTCAGGATATGCAACCGGAGGAGATTCGCTACGTGGAGAATGGCTCGGTGTACATTTTCACGCGGCAACATTTTTTGAAAACCGGGAATCGTCTGGGTGGGAAAATCGGCTATGTCGTCTTCCCTGAGCAGTATAGTATGGAGATTGACTCACCCCTGGATTTTGAGATATTAGAGCGCATGGCAAAATCAATTTATGATGTAACGGACACGAAGGAATAAACTATGCCCACACTCACGTTAGGCGATAACACAATCAGTGAAGCATCCCCGGCCTATATCATCGCCGAGATTGGTATCAATCACCAGGGTGATGTGAAAATCGCCCGGGAACTTATCTACGAAGCGGCTCATGCCGGCGCTGATGCGGTGAAATTTCAGAAGCGCAATGTGGACCGCATTCTCACCCGGGAAGGGTTGGAAATGCCCTATGAAAACCCCAATTCGTTTGGCAAAACTTACGGTGAGCATAAACGGGCGTTGGAGCTGAGTGAAGCGGATTACCGGGAGCTCTTATCCTTCGCCAATGAGATGAATGTGGATTTTGCCGCATCCGGTTGGGATGAAGAGAGTGCGGATTTTCTGGACGAACTGCCAGTGGCATTCTTCAAAATGGCTTCAGCGGATCTCACCAATCTGCCATTGCTGGCGCATACAGCCCAAAAGGGCAAGCCAATTATCCTCTCCACCGGAATGGCGAACCTGGACATGGTCAAACAGGCGGTTGCCCTGGTAAAAAAGTACACTGACCAGGTGGCCATTCTTCAGTGCACCTCCACCTATCCGTCCAAATTTGATGAAATCAACCTGCGGGTGATGGATATGTATCGCAAGACTTTCCCGGGGATGGTAATCGGGTATTCAGGACATGAATTGGGAATTGCCATTTCGGAAGCGGCGGTGGCTTTGGGCGCTAAAATCGTGGAACGCCATTTTACTCTGGACCGCACCATGAAGGGCGGCGACCATGCGGCCTCGCTGGAACCCGGTGGCTTGTCCAAACTAATCCGGGATATCCGTCATATTGAAGAGTCACTGGGTAACGGGGAGAAGGTGATTCAGGCGTCAGAGAAACCCTATATCCGGAAATTAACCAAGTCTGTGGTTTCAACCATAGCCATTCCCAAAGGGAGTCGCATCACCCGCGAGATGCTTATCACAAAGGGTCCCGGTACTGGAATTTCACCGGCCCGAATCGAAGAGTTGGTGGGGAAAACCGCTAAAAATGACCTGCAAGTGGATGTGGTGATTCGGGAAGAGGATATTGAGTGGTGAATGTGTAGAGGAAAGAGGAAAGAGGAAAGAAGAAAGAGGAAAGAAGTTGACGGAATTACCGGAATTTGATCACGAAAAGCTGAAGGTATATCAGGCATCCATTGGGTTTATTGAGTGGAGATCAAAGGTAGTCACATTTTCCAAATCCTTTAAAGATGTATATAACCAACTCGACCGGGCCGCGATCTCTATCCCCTTGAATATTGCTGAAGGGAATGGGAAAAGTTCCTTAAAAGACCGGCGGCGGTTTTTTGAAATTGCGCGTGGATCTGCGCTTGAGTGTGCGGCTTGCTTGGATGTCCTTTATGCTACAGGGAAATTAAATAGCGAGAGCACGAAAGCGGGAAAGTCCCTCCTGATAGAGATTGTCAAAATGCTTTCCCGCCTGGTCACAAATTTATCAACCCAGATTAAAGAAGATAAGCCCGAGTACGAAATTGAAGCCGAAAGTTCGATGTAAATTAATGCGACCAATTGCTATGATTCTTACTCTTACTCTTTCCTCTTTCTTCTTTCTCTAAATTTTACAGGACCCCTATGAACGCTGAAATTCTCACCAAAGCTCGTAAAATCAAGCTCATCATTACCGATATCGACGGCGTTTGGACCGACGGGAAAATTTATTATTCCGCTGATGGTGAGCTGTCCAAGGGGTTTTCCTACTACGATGGAATGGCGGTGCATTTATTGCGGCAGGCGGGGATTCAAACCGCCATTATCACCGGTGAAGATTCGCCCATTGTGGCTCAGCGGGCAAAAAAATTGAAGATTGAAGAGTGTCATTTGGGGATTCATAACAAATTGTCCGTGTTTGAAGAAATCCTGGAAAGACATAAACTCTCCCCAGAGGACGTGGCCTATATCGGTGATGATGTGAATGACTATGCCCCCATGCAGGTGGCCGGACTCACCGCTGCACCGGTGAATACGCCGGCATTTTCTCAGCTGAAGCCCCATATTTTGCTTACCCGGCGGGGTGGTGAGGGTGCTTTTCGCGAATTTGCCGACCTGATCCTGTTGGCCCGGAATTGGGAGAACGCGCTTCCCTGATTGCGACTGCAGCGGGCTGCCACCATGCAAAATCGACTTTTTTATATCGCCTACAATCTGGTGCTCATTTTAGCCTATCCGGTTTTTTGGCTGGTAAGTTTTTTCAATTATAAACTCCGGGACGGCTTGTCCGGCCAGCGGGAGATCGGTGAGAATTTATCCCGATTCAATGCCCGGCGGGTTTCAGGAAAGTCGGTAATTTGGCTCCATGCTGCTTCAGCTGGGGAATTCGAACAAATGAAGCCCCTGATCTGCCGTCTGGCTGGTGATGAGCGTTACCACCTGGTTCAAACGGTCACTTCTCCCACCATTTACCTGAAAATTTTTACCGATAAGCGGTTTGATGCCATCCTGTATCTGCCCTGGGATCTGCCCTGGCGGGTGAACCGGTTTGTGCGTCAATTGCAGCCAAAAATTTTCATCAATACACGTCACGACCTGTGGCCCAACTTGCTGCGCACGTTAAAGCGTCAGAAAGTTCCGTCCATTCTTATTAATGCCAATCTCTACGGCAGCTCAAAGCGGCTCCGCCCGGTCTGGAAACACATGAACCGGATCATGTTCAACCAGATTGATTCAATTTTTACCGGAACCACGCGGCTGGCGGAAAATCTGCGCCAACTCTACCAGGGCCCCATTGAAGTTGTGGGAGATACCCGATTCGATCAAGTGTGGGAACGGGCTGAAAAGAATGACCAGACCTGGCTGTCGCCGGATTTGATCCGGGATCGCAAGGTGGTGATTTACGGAAGCGTGGTGGATTCGGATCTGGATATCGTGAGCAATGCCATTCTCCAGAGCGTGCAAACGCGGGAGAACATCCTGCATGTGGTGGTACCTCACGAGGTGAGTGAGCGGGAATTGATCCCCTGGGAGGTGAGTTTTTTCCGGGGGAATGTAAAATCAGCCCGATTCACGGAGTTGAAAAATTACACGGGTGAACCCATTTTGATCTGGAATCAGGTGGGTCATCTGGCCGATCTGTATAAACATGCCCACCTGGCCTATGTGGGTGCCGGATTTACCACTGGTGTGCATTCAGTGACGGAACCGGCCATCTATGGTGTTCCGGCAGCGCATGGTCCGGAATACGATCTGCTGGATGAAGCCATTGAGTTGGTGAACCGAGACGTTTCCACGGTGGTTCATTCCGCAGTTGAGCTGGCACAATTTTTAGAACTGGTGGACGATCCGTCGGCATTACAGCAGAAGCGAACCACCCTGGAGCACTTCACACAAGGCTACCTGGGCGCCACCGACCGGATTTTAAAGGCGTTGCAGCCCTATCTCTAGAACCACAGATTCCGTAAAAACCGCTTCTAAGCTTGCCACTGCAGAGGGAGTGGATTAGACTTGCGCCGGATTCATAACAGATAAAGGACGAACCATGCGTTTAAATTTGAAGAGTAGCGAAAAATTATTTGCCCGGGCACAGCAAACCATTCCAGGCGGTGTAAACTCACCGGTCAGAGCCTTCAAAGGTGTGGGTGGAACACCGCCATTCATCACCAAGGGACGGGGGCCCTATATCATTGATGCGGATGGCAATCGTTACGTGGATTTTGTGGGCTCATGGGGGCCGTTAATTCTGGGACACGCCCACCCGGAAATCATTGCGTCCATTCAGAAAGTTGCCCAGCAGG
>JAIPJQ010000110.1 GCA_021734065.1 Fidelibacterota bacterium
CATGGTGGATTTCGGGAACGCGTTGCTCGGTGGTCGGATGAGTTTGATTAAGTAAATAGTTTTATTCAATATCTCGAAAAGAGCCTCGGTCTTACGGGGCTCTTTTTATATGTTTGACTATCGGGAGTCGGAAATGATTTTTTAATCCCCCAACCACAGCAGTATAATAGACCAACCGCATGAACCTGAAACCCAACCAACAGCCCGGACATTCGCTCTGGCAAAACAAACCCATTCGGGTGTTGATGCTGTTGCATATTATCCTGTTATTCATTTTTATTTGGTTTCGACTGATTGACGGTGATGAAGCGATATTTCTCCGTGCGGGACACCTGGTTCAACAGGGTCAGTCTCCCTATTTCGACTTTTTTTATATGCAGATGCCCTATTTACCCTGGCTGCTTGCCCTTTTTCTACCAGCGACGGTGGGGTATGGCGGCTTTATTGCCGCTCGGTGTGTTGCTGGAATAATGAGCCTGGTACTCGCATTTCTCATCAGCCTGACCAGCTACCGTATCACGCAGAATCGGCGCATCGCCCTCATGGTCTATTTTCTGGCAGTCTTCTCCGGTCTGATGCTCACCTGGCAAACCACCGTGAAGACCCAGGTGTTCAGTGATTTCTTCGGAATACTGGCTTTCATGCTCCTCATGCTGCTGATGCAGGATGAACAAAAACGCAGCGCCAATCTGAAAATTTGGCTATTTATCTCCGGTGCGCTGGCGGGTGTGGCCATGAATATCCGCCTGACCCATGCGCTGCTGCTCGTGAGTCAGGTTTTGATCGTGTGGATATTCTGGCCGCTCCCCACGGTTAAGCGAAAATGGCTCTACACCGGACTCCTGATATTGGGTGTGGTGTGTGCATCTCTGGGCAGCGTGCTGTTGTTCTTCAAAAACCCCACGCTTTTATGGCTCCACAATGTAACCGTTCACCAGCGCTGGGGAATAGAGGTGGTGAGTCAAAGCTGGCTTGAGCGCGTGATAACGCTGGTGAAGTTCTTCGGCTATCCCCAAACCCTCATCCTCTTCCTGCCGGTCATTTTTACCCTGCGCACCGCATGGTTTCAACCGATCAAGCAATGGAATGGAACGGTGCGAATGAGCATGAGTGCTCTGATGGTCGTGCTTGTGTTCACCATCTTTTTCGTATTTGTGATTCAACCGGTTCAGGTCCAGTATTTTGAACAGGTTGTTCCTTTTCTCCTGCTGGGTGGCACCACTGGTTGGTTCGTAATTCTTGAGGCGAATGCCTGGCGGATGTGGTGCGCGCCGCTCATGGCCGTTTATCTGCTGGGGTTGGTCCCTTTCCTGGTCATTTTTCTTTTTACGATACGCGAAAATGATGAGAGCAATAACTTGGCACTTATCCGGGAGACCGCGCAGGAAATTCGTCAACAAACCCAGGTAACTGATACGCTCCTTTCTGCAAATTCCATCCTGCCTATGTTCGCACAGCGATCCATGGTTAAAGGTATGGAGGTGGATGGTCGTCAGCTCCTCCGCGTTCTGCCTAATTCCCCCCGGAAGAATCTGCACCTTTTGGATTCCCTCCAATTTGTAGGCTTGGCTACCAGCGGGCGGTATCCGCTGATCGTTTATGATACCACCCAATTTCACGATTTGGATCTGCAGCTGATGGAACATTACACGCTATTATCTGAACCGGCTTCATTAAAGGTCTTGCGCCGGCGCGCTGACAGCCCCTGATATAGTGAAGGGCTTCGGGAACACACTTATGGTGGGAAGAATGACATTCTGCACTGGCACGAAAAATTATAATTGGGCTTGCATGCTACTAGCAACAGGTGTATATAGCCGCGCTTTCGCGAAACTTCAGGAGGAAGTTCGCACGAATCGGGGACAAATGATCATCAGATGAGATGACACCCCATTGCCGCAACGGTTGCGGCCGTTTCTTTTCCACGCGTCCGGCGGGCAGAGATTTGAATTAAGAAACCCCGGACCAGGAAAGAAATGACTGAAACAATCAACGCCTCTGGCGCGCACGCGCAAACATTTACACAAAAAAAACAACCATCGGATAAAATTCTCCAGGGGGTCTTTAGCCAATTAATCCCTGAACTGCAGCGAGCCATTAACGCCGCCGGCTACCATGAGCCCACACCGATTCAGGAACAAGCCATACCTCATCTTTTGAACGGACGGGATCTGATCGGAACGGCTCAGACCGGAACCGGTAAGACGGCAGCGTTCGCACTGCCGCTTTTACAGCATTTGGCCGGCGATACCCGGCGCCCCAAAAAAGGAACGCCCCGGGCGCTCATTCTGGCGCCTACACGGGAATTGGCAGCACAGATTGACGAGAGTATCCGCACCTATGGCCGCTATCTGCAGGTCAACCATACCACTATTTTTGGTGGTGTGAATCAGTTCCGTCAGGTGAAAGCCATGAATCGCGGTGTGGATATCGTGGTGGCTACACCCGGCCGATTGCTGGACCTCATGAACCAGGGTGTGGTGAAATTACACGAACTGAAGGTTTTCATCCTGGATGAAGTTGATCGCATGCTGGACATGGGATTTATCCCGGACATTCGGCGGATCATGGCTAAAATTCCCGCTGAACGGCAAACGCTGTTCTTCTCCGCCACCATGGCGCCTAAAATGGAGCAACTGGCCAACACCATGGTGAACGATCCGGTGCGGGTTACCATTACACCGGATGAACCGGCCGTGGAACGCATTTCCCAGAAAGTTCTCTTTGTGGAAAAACGGCAGAAAGACTCGCTGCTGGTTTCCCTGTTGGAAGATCGAGACATCAGCAAGGTGCTGGTATTTACCCAGATGAAGCATGTAGCCAATCGGGTGGTGAAGAAACTTCAGACTGCCGGAATCCGCGTTACGGCGATCCACGGGAACAAGAGTCAGTCGGCCCGTACCGATGCATTAAATGGCTTTAAGCGGGGACAATACCGGGTCCTGGTGGCCACCGATGTAGCCGCCCGGGGATTGGATGTGGATAACATCAGCCATGTAATCAATTATGACATGCCCACGGAAGCAGAAACCTATGTCCACCGGATCGGGCGTACGGCGCGCGCCGGCGCTGAGGGTGATGCCATTTCATTTTGTAGCTTTGAAGACCGTTCCACCCTGCGGGATATTGAGCGCCTTTTGGGAAAGTCGGTCCCCAGCGACTCCAACCATGCCTGGCATTCGGAAGCGGCCGCCCAACCGTCAGCACCGGAAGTGCGTAGTTTTGGTGTTGGGGGACGCGGCAGAGGCCGGCGCTCCCGTGGTGGCAGCGCCCGGTCGCATTTTCCTGCTTTTCGCGGTAGGCAATAAAGACAAAATCTCACTATTTTAATTTGTCCGTCTAATTGAATCCCCGGCCTGCTCAGACGGGCAGATCGGGGATTTGAAGCACTCAATCCAGCCACCTGAGGATTTCATTGCCACGGGCTTTAGCCCGTGGGTAATGGCTACCCATAGCAAGCAGGATTTTAGCCCAATTCTTCTGTTCTTTTTTCTTGATCCTCTGATATCGGAGAGTCTGAAAAAGAACCAAAAAATCTAGTCTGTAAAGCTTTACCCCACCGGAGGTCTTGGAGCCTTCTCCAGCGCCGTTCATCGCCCTCGCTACAGCAAATCGAACTCAGTCCGCTGCGCGGTCTTCGGACATGATTTGCTGCTTCACGCTCCGGTGCTTCCGGCTTCATCCGGGAAGGTCTTTATGACGGGCTGAAAACCCGAATCATGGATTTTTCCTGTCTCCATCTTCCATTCTCCCGAACCTCGTTTCGGTCATTGGAATTTGATATTTTGAATTTGCCCTAAGTGTTTTTATGGATCGGGGGTATCGGGGTCATGACTATGTGGGAGAAACTGAGGTTCATATTGCCGGGAAGTGACGGATGTCGCGAAGTTTAAGACGCTGGTTGCGCAGACGCTGTGGAGCCGGTGTGAAATCAGGGCACAGAATCGACCGAATTCCTAGGTGGAGCAGAGAGTGACCGGATTAACGCGATTCTGGCCGGTTGTGGCTTCAATATGAAGAAAGTGCTCTGAGCTTTCCTTTTGGGGCCATTTTTTATACAAGAAAAAATCCTGCGACTGCTGCAAAACCATGCTGGATACGGCATTCGGCGTGGTGAACAGATCGCGTTGACTGCCTAAATTGGGTTTATCAGGGAGGACTACTTAGCATCCCGTCCGGTTACGCGATTTGGTCTCTTTGTACTGGAAAAAACGCTTCGTTGATAGGGAAAAGCTGGATCTGAGCGTGAATCCGTTTGAGATTAAATCCTGGCGTTATCAATCTGGAATGATAATCTAATTATCCGTCGAATCGACGAAAGCATAAGCCTGAATACTGAGCAGGCATTCAATGGTGGATTCGGCACCTGAATTATGATTGACATTGTCAGCGCTGTTTATTCCGTCGAAACACAGACCCGAATGGGGGTCGTACATCCTGATGCCAGCCGGATTTCCCCCCTGGAACCAATCGAACAGTTTTTCCGCTAAAACCGTTTGTGATTCATCGCCAAATTGCTGATTCCAGGCTAATAAACCACGCAGACTGGAGTTGATCCCGTATGCAATTTGCGGATAAGGAATCATTTGAAAACTTGAATCAGCCTGCATCTCGATCTGATGTGGGAAGTCGTTTCTAACGATGAAGGGTACGAAATGTCCAGCCCACAGACTTACCGATTCCCGAAATGCCTGAATATGGGTGATTTCGTACGCCTGCATCAGGGCTAACGCCTGATTATTACCCCAGCTATGCCAGAGATTATTCCAGCAGAAATACATGCCGTTCAAGGGATGATTAGCAGAATGAAACTGGGATGCCACCAGCCCTTCCCCCAATTTTGCAATGGCGTCACCATAATCAAAATCGCCAGTTTTTTGAAGTTTGGTCAAAGCCATCAGCAACTCGCTGGTTTGATCCGCGCCATCGTTCAGCAACCAGGCTGGCTGTTTTCCCATGAAATCGGTTTTGAACTGTCCGTAATGGCTCAACAGGGTGTCAAGGTGAGTATCCATGGCATGGATTGTGGCTTTGATTTGCCCCAACAATTCCGGTTCAATCCCCAATTGTTTGTAAATCGTATAGCCGGATGCCAATCCCCGCAAACCACGAACAGCCCACCAACTGAATTCCGGACGACTATTTACTCGTTCACGATTGATCTCACCATTGGCCCACATGAAGTTATACCACCGGCCATCCGGCAGGGACATGTGGTGTAAAAATCTGACCAGCCTTTTGCTCAAGGGGACCAGATTGGTACGGTGGTCCACTAAAATGCCGTGCTCCAGAACCTCCATAAATCGCCCCACATCATCAACACAGGTCACCCCTTCACCGGGTGCCTCCGTGTGGGCGTAAGCAGGGGCGTCGGCATAAATCCAGATGTAGTACAGCATTTGCCCGTTGACCTCAACGCTGTCGATCAGGGTCAATGCATGCTGAAGGTTCGCAGCCGGAGTCTTCTGCACATTCCGTTGTTCTGGTTTACCACTACAGGCCACCAGGAAGATGAACGATAAAAGCGCGAAGGGTTTCAGGATTTTCATGTTAAGCTCAGAAATTAATTTCACTCACATCCATGCTGGCAATACCCAAAACCGTATCGGCACCACCATAGAGGCAATAAATTGTATCGTCTTTGAGAACCGTCCCGCATGAAAAAATGACATTGGGGACAAAGCCCTCCAGTTCCCAGTTGAGTTCGGGGCCGATAATCGGTTCCGGATAACGCTTCAGAACCCGTGCCGGATCTTTTTCATCCAACAGACAGGCTCCCAGGCGATAGAAGCCCTGGTTATCAACCCCGTGGTAAATCAGAAACCAGTTTCCGTTCAATTTTACGGGTGGGCCGGCAATGCCGATGCGTTCCGATTCCCAGGTATGGGGGATGGGTGACATGATTTTTTGGTGATCGGTCCAAGTTTTTAAATCCTCCGAATAGCATAACCAGATGTCAGGATAACGCCGGTGAAACATGCAAAACCGACCGTTGATTTTTTCCGGAAACAGGGACGCATCCTTGTTGGGTTCATTCAGGGTCATCCCCTGGCGCTCCCAGTGGATCAAATCCTTTGAGGTAGCCAGGCAAATTCGATAATCATCTAAAAAGCGATCTCCAAATCCGGTGTAGGTCATGTAGAATAAATCGCCAATTTGAACAATCCGGGGATCTTCCGGACCCCGCAATTCCTGCGGGACATCATTGGCCAGAATAGGCTCTGCGCGCCGTTCCCAGTGTAAAAGATCGGTGCTGGTCGCATATCCAAAGGAATTGATATAACGTCCGTACCGTTCATGTCCGCCAATGTCGGTCGCCCGGTAAATACAGTGAAATTTGTCTTCAAAATACACCATGGCAGCATTGAACACCGCTGATTTTTCCCAGGTATGTTCCGGAACAGGTTGAATGACAGGTTGTCGTGAAAGTCGTTTTAGGTTCATTAAAGGTACCACTAAAGTAATTTGGTTATAAAAAAATATTTACCCCTTCAGACCCGATGAAGCCATACTCTCGATAAAGTGTCGCTGCATGAACAGGTAAACGATGATGATGGGTAATGACATCAGGGTCGCCGCCGCCAGTTGCGATCCGACCTGAGATTCCGCCTGGCCACCGACCGCAAATAATGCCACCATCTGGGGCATGGTCATCAACTCAACTTTGCGCACCACAATCAGGGGCCACAGCGCGTCATTCCACATCCCCATAAAATGAATAATACCCACCGTGATCAAGGCTGGTTTTGATAACGGCCAAAAAATGCGGAACAGGATTCCAAAGTCTCCCAGACCATCCATCCGGGCGGCATCAATTAAATCCTGAGGGATCTGTTGGAAAAATTGTCGAAACAACAGGATTGCAAAAGCGCTCATGGTGTAAGGCAGGATCAACGCCACATAGGAATCGACCCATCCGAATTTTACCATGAGCACATACAGGGGTATCAGGGTTAATTGAAAGGGCAATACCATCGTAAAAATGATGATGTTGGTCATGAGACTGCGACCCTTAAACCGCAGTCGGGCCAGGGCGTAACCCATCATGGAGCATAGGACCAGTACCGATGCAGTCGAAATGGACGAAACCAGTAAGCTGTTTAGAAGGGCTTTAAATAAGGGAATTTTATCCAGCATGCTGCGATAGGAGTCCAGTGTCCAATAGCTTCCGAAGGGACTGAATTGCATGACCTCAGCTTCCGGTTTCAAAGTTCCACCAATCATCCAGAAGAACGGATAGATGAAAATAATGGTCACCAGAAGGAGTAATATGAACAGAATGATTTTCTTGGTCGATTGCATAGCGATTACAATTCCCGCTCAACATATTTGCGTTGGAGAATCACCACCAGCATGACAATCGCCGCCAAAGCAAATCCGATGGTGGCAGCATACCCCATCCGGAAAAATGAAAAAGCCTGACGATAGATGTAGAGTACACCCGATAGGGTTGAATTCATAGGGCCACCGCCGGTTATGACATAGGGCTCAATGAATAATGAAAATCCTCCCAACGTAGACAGAATCAGTACCATGACCAGCACCGGATTAATGGCCGGAACCGTGATGTAAAAAAACTTTTGAA
>JAIPJQ010000111.1 GCA_021734065.1 Fidelibacterota bacterium
GATGCGTGGTTTAGGCTTAGACGTCGAACTTAAATAAAAGGGGTAGTCCTTTGATTAATAAAACATTCAACGATTTTTCCGAGATCACCATTCGGCTGGCGTCGCCTGAGAAAATTCTCGGCGAATCCCATGGTGAGGTTTTAAAGCCGGAAACCATTAACTACCGCTCCTATAAACCAGAAAAAGACGGATTGTTCTGTGAGCGCATTTTCGGACCGGTAAAGGACTGGGAATGTCATTGCGGCAAATATAAGCGGATTCGGTACAAGGGAATTATCTGTGATCGTTGCGGTGTGGAAGTTACCCGGAAAAAGGTACGACGCGAGCGCATGGGACATATCACCCTGGCTGTTCCGGTGGTTCACACATGGTACTTGCGCTCAATTCCATCCACATTGGCGCACACGCTGGGCATTTCTACAAAAAACCTGGAGCGCATCATTTACTACGAATCGTATGTGGTGATCACCCCGGGTAAAGCGGAAGTCCAGATGGGTGATATCCTGGGTGAAGAAGAGTTCATCGAGCTGGACGCCGTGTATGGACCGGATGCCGTGGGCGCCGATGAAGAAAATGTGTTCATTGCAAAAACCGGTGGTGAGGCGATTCGCCAGATGCTCCAGGAACTGGACATCAAGAAAACGATGGCGGGATTGAAAGAAATCGTTGAAACCACCCGCAGCGCCCAGAAGAAATCTGACGCACTGAAGCGGTTGCGGATCATCAAGGCGTTTGATATGCCTGCCAATGAAACCCCCAACCGACCTGAATGGATGATTCTCACCGTACTGCCGGTGATCCCGCCGGAATTGCGGCCACTGGTTCCCCTGGATGGGGGTCGTTTTGCAGCGTCGGATTTGAATGACTTGTATCGTCGGGTCATTATCCGGAATAACCGTCTGCGTCAATTGATGGAAATCAAGGCGCCCGATGTGATTTTGCGGAATGAAAAACGCATGCTTCAGGAATCGGTGGACGCGCTGTTTGATAACAGCCGGAAACTGAGCGCGGTGCGCAGCGGTACCCGCCGCCCGCTCAAATCACTGTCCGATATGCTCAGTGGTAAACAGGGGCGCTTCCGCCAGAATCTGCTGGGTAAGCGCGTTGATTACTCCGGCCGTTCCGTCATCATCGTGGGACCGGAATTGAAGCTCCACGAGTGTGGAATTCCCAAGGAAATGGCCATTGAGCTGTTCAAGCCCCACATCATTTCCGAACTGCTGGTGCGCGGATATGCCAAGACACCGAAACAGGCCAAAGTTGCCGTGGAGCGAAAGGTTCCGGATATCTACGATGTTCTGGAATATGTGGTTAAAGATCATCCGGTATTGCTGAACCGGGCACCTACGCTGCACCGGCTTGGTATCCAGGCATTTCAGCCGATTCTGGTGAATGGCCGCGCCATTCGTCTGCATCCGTTGGTCTGTTCAGCTTTCAACGCAGACTTTGATGGTGACCAGATGGCGGTGCATGTACCCATTTCACCAGAAGCCCAGGCGGAATCCCGACTGCTCATGTTGTCCAGTCATAACATCCTGCATCCTGCGCATGGGAATCCCATAACGATTCCTTCCCAGGATATGGTTTTGGGAACCTATTACATCACCAAAACCCGGGCAGGCGCACTGGGTGAAGGAATGATTTTTGGTTCCGAGGATGAAGCCATTATGGCGCTGGAGAATGAGTATGTAAGTCTGCATGCGAAAATTACCGTACGGCGCAACGGTTCTCTTCTGGAAACCACACCGGGACGCATTCTGTTCAACCGGAGTCTGCCGGAAGGTGCCGATTATGTGAATGAACTGATCACCAAAAAACGCCTGGAGCGTGTCATTGGTGATGTATTCAAACAGCATGGTAATTTCCAGACGGTTCAATTCCTGGATCGCCTGAAAACGTTGGGATTTGAGTACGCTACCCGCTCCGGTGTGTCCATCGGAATTTCTGATATCATTATTCCCGACAATAAGCAGGAGATGCTGGACCGGGCGTTCCGGGATGTGGGTCGGGTAATGGAAGCACGGAAAAACGGTTTGCTCACCGAGGGCGAACGCTATAATAAAGTTTTGGATATCTGGACCCACACCACAAACCAGGTTGCATTTAAAATGATGGAGGCTATGCGCTCCGATCAAGATGGCTTCAATTCTGTCTATATGATGGCTGATTCGGGTGCCCGTGGCAGCCAGGACCAGATTAAGCAGTTGGCCGGTATGCGCGGACTGATGGCCAAACCGCAAAAATCAATTAAAGGCAGCCACGGTGAGATTATTGAAACACCCATTACCTCAAACTTCAAAGAGGGTTTGTCGGTCCTGGAGTACTTCATCTCCACTCACGGTGCCCGTAAAGGCTTGGCGGATACAGCGCTGAAAACGGCCGATGCAGGTTATTTAACCCGGCGCCTGGTGGATGTGGCGCAGGATGTGGTGATTCGCGAGATAGATTGCGGAACCATTAATGGTATTGATGTATCAGCACTGAAGCAGGGCGAAGATGTCATCGAACCGTTGCGGGATCGTATCGTCGGTCGCGTAATTCAGGAAGACATCTACGATCCGCTGAGTGATGATTTGATCGTGGAAGCAGGCTCTTTGTTGAATGAAGACCTGGCCGATAAAATCCAGGACTCCGGCGTGGAAACCGTTCGTATCCGGTCGGTACTCACCTGTGAAAGCGAATTCGGTGTTTGTGCCAAATGTTATGGTCGCAATCTGGCCACCGGCAAGCTGGTGAATATTGGTGAAGCCGTTGGGATCATGGCTGCCCAGTCCATTGGTGAACCGGGTACACAGCTCACCTTGCGGACGTTCCACATTGGTGGTACGGCTGCCCGTATTATTGAAGAGAGTGAATTGCGCGCCAAATTTAGTGGCAAGATCCGATTCGCACCTTCATTGAAGCGGGTCAAGTTGCCGGGATCTAATGATGAGATCGCCTTGGTACGCAACTCCTTTCTTGAGATTTTGGATAATGACAATCGTACACTATCCAAGGCCACGGTACCCTACGGGGCAACCCTGTCCGTGAAGGAAGGGAGTGAGATTCATAAAGATGATGTCTTGTTCCGCTGGGATCCACGGGTTGACCTGATCCTGGCTCACAGTGAAGGCTATGTCCATTTTGTGGAGATGGAAGAGGGCGTTACCTATACCGTAGAATCGGGCGAGACCGGTCGTAAAGAGCGGACCATTATTGATGCCCGGGATAAAAAAATGTCACCGCGTATCGAACTGTTGGATAAAAATGGTAATGTGGTCATGAAGGAGATTGTTCTCCCTGTGGGCGCGATCTTCATGGTGGATGACGGCGAAAAGGTGGAGGCTGGTAAGACTCTGGCCAAGATCACACGTGAGAAGGTAAAGACCCGGGATATTACCGGTGGCCTGCCCCGTGTGGCGGAGCTTTTCGAAGCCCGTAATCCCGCTGACCCCGCTGTGGTGACCGAGGTTGACGGTGTCATCAGTTATGGCGAGTTGAAACGCGGTGTGCGAACGATTTTTGTGGAAACACCGGACAGCGTGAAATACGAATACACCATTCCTTATGGCCGTCACGTCATTGTTCATGATGGCGATTTGGTGCATGCGGGTGACCGTCTGTGTGAAGGTCCGGTTACACCCCGGGATATTTTGAACATTCGTGGAGAACGGCAGGTCCAGGAATACCTGGTGAATGAAATCCAGGAGGTGTACCGTCTGCAGGGCGTGCGAATCAACGATAAGCATATTGAAGTGATTGTGCGTCAGATGATGCAGAAAGTTCGGGTAGAGTCTCCTGGCGATACCGATTTCCTGCCGCAGGATAAGGTAAATCGTCATGAATTCCGGATGACCAACGAAGCCATCCTGAAAAAGGTGTTCGTTGAGTCACCAAGTGAATCAGAGTACATGGAAAATCAGTTGGTGGATCGTGAAGAAATGGCGGCTACGGTGGAGCGCATGAAGAAAGATGGCGGCGAGCCGCCTAAATTCCGTGATGCCGAACCGGCCACCCACACACCGCTCCTGCTGGGTATTACACGGGCTTCACTCAATACTGAGAGTGTTTTCTCGGCAGCATCCTTCCAGGAAACCACGCGTGTTCTCACCGATGCAGCCATCCATGCCAAACGGGATACGCTGCGTGGGTTGAAAGAAAATATCATCGTGGGACGTCTCATTCCTGCCGGAACGGGATTGCATAAATACGATGGAATTGAAGTAAAGGGTCCTGAGAACGAATTGGCTCTGCAGGTTTTGGAAGCTCAGCGGGCTCGGGAAGAGGAAAAACGGGCGGCAATGCGCCGGGAAGAAGAGGAAGAAGAAGCTGTCTAAAATGCCCTTGACTGACCACGGGTGTCGGGTTATTATTGGCGGCTTTTTAAAAGGAGTATGAATGCCAACGATTAATCAGCTAGTGCGTAAAGGCAGGAAGGTCCAATCGCGCAAGCCGAAAGCACCAGCGTTACGGCGCAGTCCTCAAAAAAGAGGCGTCTGTACACGCGTTTACACAACCACCCCGAAAAAGCCGAATTCGGCTCTGCGGAAGGTTGCGCGTGTGCGCTTGGTAAATGGTATGGAAGTAACCGCTTACATTCCGGGTGAAGGGCATAATTTGCAGGAGCACTCAATCGTTCTGATCGAGGGTGGTCGTGTGAAGGACCTACCGGGTGTGCGGTATCATATCATTCGCGGAACTCTGGATACTTCGGGTGTTGAGAATCGGCGTCAAAGCCGATCTCGATACGGCGCTAAACGGCCTAAATAAGTGGTGATACACGATGCGTAGACGGAAAGCAGTAAAAAGAAGAATCATGCCGGATCCGATTTTCGGTGATGTGATGGTTGCAAAATTTATCAACAATCTGATGCGGCGGGGTAAAAAAGGTTTGGCTGAACGAACCTTTTATTCCTCTCTGGACATTATCAAACAGCGGACAAAAAAAGACGGACTGGAGATTTTTCGCAAAGCCGTTGAAAACGTTGCTCCTGTTGTTGAGGTACGATCTAAGCGAGTAGGTGGCGCCACCTATCAGGTGCCGATTGAGGTTCGTCATGATCGTCGGCAGGCGCTGGCTCATCGTTGGATTATTCAATATGCCCATAGCCGGTCGGGGAAAACCATGTCCGATCGACTGGCTGCTGAACTGATTGCTGCCGCCGGTGGTGATGGTGGAGCTGTGAAGAAGCGCGAGGAAACGCACCGGATGGCTGACGCGAACAAAGCCTTCGCTCACTTTCGGTAATTGAATCGACCTGCGGGGATTAAATAGGTAGAAATTGAAGGCAATTGATTTAAATAAAGTTCGGAATATCGGCATCATGGCTCACATCGATGCCGGTAAAACCACTACCACTGAGCGGATCCTTTATTATACCGGGCGTTTGCACCGTATTGGCGAAGTCCATGACGGCGCAGCCACGATGGACTGGATGGAGCAGGAGCGCGAACGGGGTATTACCATTACCTCGGCCGCTACAACTGTTTTCTGGAAAGACTATCGAATAAATATTATTGATACACCGGGACACGTGGACTTCACCGTTGAAGTCGAGCGGTCCTTACGCGTACTGGACGGGGCGGTAGCCCTGTTTTGCGCTGTAGGCGGCGTGGAACCCCAGAGCGAAACCGTGTGGCGTCAGGCTGATAAATACGGTGTTCCCCGAATTGCATTCGTGAACAAAATGGATCGCGTGGGCGCTGATTTTTACCATGTCCTGGATATGATGAAAAAGCGTCTGGGCGCCAATCCGGTCCCCATTGTTTTACCAATCGGGGCTGGCGAAATGTTTAACGGACTTGTGGATTTGATCTCCGAGAAGACGATTCTGTATAACGAGTCCAGTCTGGGATCCCATTTTGAATATGGTGAAATTCCCAAAGACATGCTTGAGATCGTCAAGGAACATCGCCACCACCTCATGGAAGAGGTGGCGTCTTATGACGATGTCCTGCTGGAAAAATATTTAGAAGGTGAAGAGCTGGACCCGAACGATGTGAAGGCAGCCATTCGCAAGGCTACGTTGGATGGGGCGATGATCCCGGTCTTTTGTGGTTCAGCCTTTAAGAATAAAGGTGTACAGCGATTGCTTGATGCGGTTCTTGATTACCTCCCTTCTCCATTGGACTTGCCGCCAATTCAGGGTACGGACCCTGATGATCCGGAGAAAAAGGTTGAGCGCCATCCTGATTTGAATGAGCCGTTCTCCGGTTTGGCATTCAAAATCATGACCGATCCCTATGTGGGGAAACTGACATTTTTTCGAGCCTATTCCGGACAGATTAAAACAGGCGAAACAATTATCAATTCCGCGCAGGGCAAGAAAGAACGCGTAGGTCGTCTATTGGTTATGCATGCCAATAAGCGGGAAGAACGTGATCATTTGGATGCTGGTGAAATTGGTGCTATTGTGGGTCTGAAGAATGCGCGTACCGGTGATACGATCTGCGATATCAAGCATCCGATTTTGTTGGAGACCATGGAGTTTCCGGAGCCGGTTATTTCAGTAGCCATTGAGCCGGAGTCCAAGGCGGATAATGATGCTCTTTCGGCAGCGCTCGCAAAGCTGGCGGATGAAGACCCCACATTTCATGTGAGTGTTGACCATGAGACCGGACAAACCATTATTAAAGGCATGGGCGAGCTCCATTTGGAGATCATCGTGGATCGTCTGCTGCGCGAATTTAAAGTACACGCCCGGGTTGGACGTCCGCAAGTCGCCTATACGGAGACCATTACCAAAGAGGTGGAGCAGGATACACGCTTTGTTCGCCAGTCAGGTGGCCGTGGTCAGTATGGTCATGTGAAGATTCGGGTCAAGCCCAGCGAACCGGGTAAGGGCTACCAGTTCGAAAATAAAATTGTGGGTGGTGCGATTCCGCGTGAATACATCCCGTCCGTTGATCGGGGAATGCAGGACGCATTGAAAAATGGTGTGCTGGCGGGTTACCCACTGGAAGATGTTCATGTTCAATTGATTGACGGAAGCTACCACGAGGTGGATTCGTCAGAAATGGCATTCAAAATTGCGGGCTCGATGGCCATTCAAGAGGCTTGTAAAAAAGCAGGTCCGGCGCTCATGGAGCCCATAATGGAAGTGGAAATTGTTGTACCGGAAGAGTATTTGGGTGAGGTGATGGGTGATGCCACATCTCGACGTGGCCAGATTCAGGGTATGACACCACGACGGGATGCACAGGTAGTTAAAGTCTACGTGCCGCTGGCGAATATGTTCGGCTATGCAACAGACTTGCGCTCACTGACACAGGGGCGGGCTGTATACAGCATGCAGTTCGATCACTACAATCAGGTGCCGTCCAGTGTATCGGAAGAAATTTTAGAGAAAGTTAAAGGGAAAAAATCCTAAACAGGGGTTTGGAGGACTTTCATGGCAAAGCAGAAGTATGAACGGACGAAGCCACATGTGAATGTGGGAACAATCGGCCATGTTGATCATGGTAAGACCACATTGACGGCAGCAATTACCGCTACACTGGCCCGTAAGGGTGGTGCGGCATTCCGTTCCTTTGACAGTATTGATA
>JAIPJQ010000112.1 GCA_021734065.1 Fidelibacterota bacterium
ATTACACCGGAGGAACAGGTCCATCGCGGGTATTACTATGCCATCGTTGATGAGGTGGATTCGGTGCTGATTGATGAAGCCCGGACACCGCTGATTATTTCAGGAATGGTTGAGAGTCAGATCTCCCAGAAATTCAATGATCTGCGCCCCTCTGTTGATTCGTTGACGCGCAAGCAGATGCAGTTGGTTAACCGACTATTGGCAGAAGCCGAGGTGGAACTGAAAAATGCCGATACCGAATATTCTGCGGGTGAAAAAATCCTCATGGCTCGCCGGGGTGCGCCCAAACATCCCCGCCTGGCAAAATTGTATCAGGAACCGGGCATCAAGAAGTTGGAACAGCGAATTGAAAATGATTATTTGCGCGACAAACGCATGCCCGAGCTGGATGAGAAACTGTATTACATTGTTGAAGAAAAGCAAAATGTGGTGGACCTGATGGAAATGGGTCGGGAGACCCTGGCACCGGGTAAGCCCGAGACATTTGTCATCCCGGATCTGGGCGAAGCCCTGCATGACATTGACTCGGATGAATCGCTTTCCGGTGAAGAAAAGCTGAAAAAGAAGGAAGAACTCTACGGTCTGCATGGCGAGCGGTCGGATGTGATCCACCATATCAACCAACTGCTTAAAGCCTACTCCCTGTTTGAAAAAGATGTGGATTACGTGGTGCAGGATGGCAAGGTGATGATCGTAGATGAATTCACCGGTCGTATCCTGCCGGGTCGGCGCTACAGCGATGGACTGCACCAAGCGTTGGAAGCCAAGGAGCGTGTCCAGATTGAAGCCGAATCCCAGACGCTGGCGACCATTACGCTACAGAATTATTTCCGGATGTACGCCAAGCTGGCGGGCATGACGGGAACGGCACTCACGGAGAGCGCGGAGTTTTGGGACATCTACAAATTAGATGTGATTGCCATCCCCACAAATGAACAGGTTATTCGTAAAGATATGGATGACCTGGTCTACAAATCCCGCCGTGAAAAATACAACGCGGTCATTGAGGAAATTGCCGATTCCTATAAGAAAGGCCAACCGGTCCTGGTGGGCACCATTTCCGTTGAAGTTTCTGAAACCCTGTCCCGAATGCTGAAACGGGTGAAGATCCCGCACAATGTTTTGAATGCCAAACACCATTCCCGTGAAGCTGAAATTGTGGCCCGGGCCGGACAAAAACACGCGGTTACCATCGCCACCAATATGGCCGGGCGCGGGACCGATATTAAGCTTGGACAGGGTGTGACGGATTTGGGAGGATTGAAGATTCTGGGTACCGAACGCCACGAATCACGTCGAATCGACCTCCAGCTACGCGGACGCGCCGGCCGGCAGGGAGATCCCGGTGCGACGCAATTTTACCTGAGTCTGGAAGATGATCTGATGCGTCTGTTCCAGTCTGATCGGGTGGCCAGCATTATGGACAAGTTGGGTGTTCAGGAGGGCGAAGTAATCCAGGCCGGGATGGTGACCCGGGCGGTTGAACGGGCTCAGAAGAAGGTTGAGGAGCGCAATTTCAGTATTCGTAAGCATTTGCTGGAGTATGATAATGTGATGAATCAGCAGCGGGAAATCGTCTATGATCGTCGCAATCATGCGCTGTTGAATAAAAACCTGGAAGAAGATTTCCGGGAAATGGTGGAAAATTTTGTCGATACGCTGGTGGATAAATACACTGCCGATCGGGGAGTGGATGAGGGTTGGGACTGGGATGGTCTCAATTTTGAGTTGGGCACGGTGGCGTTCGTCCAGGCTAAACCCAAAGATTACGATCCCAATAATCCGGAATCACTGCGGGAGGGTTTGGTAGACCTCATCAATCAAGCCTATAAAGCGAAAGCCGAAATCGTTGGTGAAGAAAATATCAGGCGACTGTTACAATGGGTAAATCTGCGCATAACTGATGAAAAATGGCGCGAACACCTGTATGAAATGGATCAGCTCAAGGAGGGTATCAATCTACGTGCGGTAGGTCAGAAGGACCCGTTGATTGAGTACAAGCGTGAAGGTTTCGAAATGTTCGTTAACATGCTGGATGCGGTTGATCGGGAAACGCTGCGGCTCTTTTTCCATGCCCGCCTGGTGGAAGAACGTGCACCGCAACGCCGTCCCAGAGCACGGAATATTTCCCAGCAGCACGCTGACACTACGGGGATGGGTTTGCTGGGTGGATTACCGCAGGCTCCCGGCAGTGGCGCTCCGGCACAACCGGCAGCCAAACCACAACCGGTTCAAGCCATGCCCAAGGTTGGGCGGAATGATCCCTGTCCCTGTGGTAGCGGGAAAAAGTATAAGAAATGCCATGGCGCTAACCAATAAAGCCCAGACTGTGATTGGGGTTAACATTTCAGTCACGCAATTCACCCGCCCATAAAAAGAGATTGTTTAGGATAGGGAAGCCGTTATTTTACCCAAACGGAACCACAAAAGTTGCATTTGAGGCCTATTGTTGACAGGTGATATGGTTGGCCTTGAACGACTGATGAATATTACAAAGCGTTTTGCGCGGTTTTTAATGGAGGAACTATGCGAAAAGTAATGACCCTCAGCCTGGGTTTAGCACTGCTGGTAACAGTCGCCTTAGGTCAGGCAACCGTGTCGATTGTAAGCACATCGGCTGAAAATGGCCAGGCTGCTGCACCGGTTGCTATTAATCTGGACAATGCCTCCGCTGTCGGTGGTTTGCAGTTCAGTATCAAAGATGTCCCCAACCAGCTGAGCGTCCTGGGTGTCCAACCCGCCGGACGCACGGCTGCAGAACCCTACCAGGATGTTGGTGTTGACGGAGTCGCGGGAACTGGCGATTTCGGTGAGGATGATGGTCAGTACACCCCCGGTGAGCCCTACACAGACGTCAATGACAATGGCGAGTGGGATGCGGCTTTCTCGGTACAGTTTACCAACCGTGATACCTCGGTCAGCATTTTGATTTTTGACAATGCCGGACGCAGTATCCCTGCTGGCAATGCACCCATTGCTCAGGTGATTTTTGGTGTTCCCGGTACCGTGAGTGACGCCATTATTAACCTGCGTTTCCATGAAATTCCCGACGCTGAAATTCCGTGGGGCCTGGTAATTTCCGACCCCGATGGCAATGCCATGGACGGGATCTGGGAGAATGGGCAACTGACGATTGGTGGTGTCCAGGTAAGAATACCGGAAGATTTAACCGCTCATTCCGGCTTAACGGCCACGTATGAAGTTTCCATGATTAATGTGGAACCGGTCAAAGGATTCCAGTTTACCATCCAGGACAACCCGGATTACCTCACTGTGGCCAGCGTGACCGGTTTGGGTCGTGCGGCTGACTTTACCGTTGAGACCAACGAGGTCAATGGTGGAAGTATGGTCATTGGCATCGATACAGATGGTGGTGAGATAACCGCAGGCGAAGGTGCGATTGTCTCTGTGACATTTAATGTTTCCAGCGCCGCCGGCGATGAAGAATCCGTTGAGCTGACGTTTACCGATCTGGTAATTGCCGCAGCCGGCGGAGTAGCCCTGCCAGCCAATGCCAATTCTGCCACGGTTACCATCCTCACCGATGTTTCTGACGAGCCCAGCGGATTGCCCACAGACTTCGCATTAAAACAGAATTATCCCAACCCGTTCAATCCCACAACCACCATTGGTTTTGAGGTTCCTGAACACAGCAATGTGCATCTGGGGATCTATAATGTCCTGGGACAGGAAGTTCGCTCCCTGGTGCGGGGCAACTACACACCTGGTCGCTACCAGGTCGTCTGGGATGCAACAGATAATCATGGCTCCCGGGTGGTTTCGGGTGTCTATTTCTATCGCATGACCACCAGTGCCGGTTTTACCAGCACACAGAAACTGGTCCTGCTGAAATAGTTCCTCGTTCCTGGACACCTTACTTTTCGCAAGGGCTTCGGGTAAAACCGGAGCCCTTTTTTATTCGCCTTATTACCAAAACACTGCCCTGGGAAATGAACCTGAAAATTGTTGGAACCACACGCCCGGACTTCTATCATAGCCTGCTTCTTGATGCGTACGGCTGGTGATGATAAATGCACCGGATCGGTAGAACAACAAGCGCCGTGGTGGCGGAATTGGTAGACGCGCTGGATTTAGGATCCAGTCTCCTCTGGAGGTGCAGGTTCGATTCCTGTCCGCGGCACAGGGAGGGCAGTATCAGATACTGCCCTTTTTGATTTCCACCGTCCATGTCCGGTTTCTATCGATTCCGATCTGCTGGCTAAAATTTTGCAGAAATAGGGGAGTAAACGCTTATAATCGGGGGATTTGTATGCCGACACACCTGCTGGAACTGACAAACCGTACCTATGAGCAGAAACGACGCCTGGTGGTGCCGCTGTTGGGATTTCCCGGCGTTCGGTTATGCAATACCTCCATCAAGATCGCGCAGCAGAATGTGAACATGCATGTACGGGTTTTGGAAGCACTTTATCGTGAATTCAAACCAGATGCACTGTTCCCGCTCATGGATCTTTCCGTCGAAGCTAATGCCCTGGGACGCTATGTGGATTTTCCCACAGACGATTCCTCTACCGTACCTGCGCAGCCATTTGATTTTGAGGAATTGAATCAGTTGGAGGCTGTGGATCTGGATGGCGATGGCCGGGTTTGGGCTTATGCGGAAACCGTCCGTAAAATGCGCCAACGGTTGCCGAGCGATGTTTTGATGGGTGCTTATGTCACGGGTCCCTATACCCTGGCCGCCCTGATAAATGGCGCGGAAAATACGGCTCTGGCCACATTAACACGCCCGGATGAATTGCGTCAGTTGTGTGAAATTGCCACCGACAATATCAGCAAATATGTGCAACGCCTCATATCTGCCGGTGCCGATATGATTTGTATTTTGGAACCCTCGGCGGTGATGCTGGGTCCCAATGAATTTGAAGCTTTTTCTGCCCGGTATATCCGCAAACTCGCAACGGTTTGTCAGGACCGGAATACCCCGGTAATTTTACATATTTGTGGCGATACCCGCCATTTGATTCCCTCAATGGCAGCCATCGGCGTGGATGCCCTGAGTCTGGATTCTCCAGCCAATGGCATAAATCTACCGTCCATTCTGGAACAGGTAAACCCCTCCACTGTGCTCATAGGGAATGTGGATCCGGTACAGGAAATAGTGCAGGGCACTCCTGAATCGATCCGGGAAGCGGTGCAAACATTGCTGGAAGGGTTTGCGGGGAAACCAAACTTCATTCTCAGCACCGGTTGTGACATTCCCCTGGAAGCATCCCTGGAGAATATCCATTCCTTTATGAAAGCCGGCCGCTGTTGTAGCTGATCACGTGCGGATTGGCACTTCACTTTCGCCCCACAAAACACTATTCTTCGTCCCAATGGACGGCTTGACCATACTGCTCATCTCAATTTCGCTTGCCATGGATGCCTTTGCGGTTTCTCTGGCCAGTGGTTGTAGCCATCCCCGCTTTCGTTGGCCAGACGCTCTCTTAATGGCGCTTTTCTTTGGTTGTTTTCAGGCGGGAATGCCGGTGATCGGGTGGTATGGCGGTACCCATTTGCAGAAAATGCTGGCGCCGCTAGACCACTGGATCGCGTTCACATTACTGGCACTGATTGGCGGGCACATGATCTATCAGGCGCTGTGGGATCATTCCGACTCACCCGGAATAAATCCCTTCAGTTTCAAAATCCTGACCGGTCTGGCCATTGCCACCAGTATTGATGCGCTGGTGGTGGGCGTTACCCTGGCGCTCATTCAGACGCCCATTCTACTTCCGGTTATCTCCATCGGGGTCGTTACCTTTATATTCTCCGTCACGGGTGTTTATCTTGGACGCCAAACGGGCCGCCGCTTCGGTTCCCGGTTCGAAATCTTAGGCGGGCTCATCCTTATCGGTCTGGGTGTGAAAATATTGATAGAACATCTCACCATGTAAATAGAGTGTATTATCTCACGGAGACGGGAATTCACACGCTGACCGCAACTGAATTGTAAAAAGAGAAATGTGGTTCAGATTGTCATCCTCCCCTTATATTTGCCGCCAAAATCACCAATCCACCGCCCCTAATCCGGGCATTTGATAAATTTGAAAGGGTTCTGCAATGATCTGTCCGGCTTGTAACAATACACTCACCGTGAAAACCATTGGCGACTTGGAAGTGGATGTCTGTGAAAATGGATGCGGGGGGATTTGGTTTGATTTGTTGGAATTGAAAAAAGTGGACGAACCCCATGAATCCGTCGGTGAAGGGCTCCTGGATATTCCCCATGATCCTGATGTGAAAGTGGATTATGATGCCAAACGCGAGTGCCCGCGTTGTGAGGGCATGACCATGCTGCGTCATTTTTACAGTATCAAAAGGGCTGTAGAAATCGATGAATGCCCCAATTGTGGTGGAATCTGGCTGGATGCCGGTGAATTGGCACAAATTCGGTCCCTGTTCCAATCGGAAGCAGAGAAAAAGGCTGCTGCCAAGAATTTGTACAATCAAGCATTTGATGCAGAATTGAAAATTCTGGGTGTCAAGGCAGAGCAGGGCACTAAAAATCCCGAGAGCATCGGTTTGGCGCTGAAATTTTTATCGCCCGCTGAAAAATAGTCCTCCTCCCGCTGCATCAAACGGCCGGATCAGCCGATACAATATTATTTTCATCTATCGCGACCCATACTTTGCGGAATCTTCCCGCGGCAGTTAACTTTGCCCGGCAATGGAAATCTTTACGAACAATCGTCGCCGGGTTGCCATTTCTCCGGGGGCATCAGCCCCCAATCGAACCCTCCGTAGAAAATGAGGTCATCATGAAGTTTTTTCGCCTAATCCTGCTCTCGGCACTTAGTGCAGTTTTACTCTATTTCACAGCCTGTTCCGTTCAAATCCATACGCAATCATCAGAGGAAGTTTCTCCCCGGCAGAAACCCTATGTGGTTATGCTTTCCCTGGACGGGTTCCGTTGGGATTATGCGGCTAAAGTGCCCACACCGAATTTGGACTACATTGCCGCCAATGGTGTGCAAGCGGACGCCATGATCCCCAGCTTTCCCACCAAGACATTTCCCAATCACTATACCCTGGCGACAGGACTCTATCCCGATCATCACGGCATTATCCAGAATACATTCTATGCGAATGACTTACAGGCTGGGTATTCAATCGGGAATCGTGAAGCTGTGGAGAATGGCGCGTTTTACGGTGGTGAACCCATCTGGATTACCGCCCGGAAACAGGGTCTAAAAACCGCCAGCTATTTCTGGGTGGGGTCCGAAGCCGATGTGCAGGGATTGCATCCGGATATTTGGAAAATTTACGAGCACAATTTTCCTTTCGAGAGTCGCGTGGATAGTGTTATCGCCTGGCTTCAGCTTCCGGAAGCAATCCGCCCCCAATTAATTATGTACTACTTCCATGAACCGGATGCCGTGGGGCATCACGCGGGTCCGGACAGTCCGGAAACGACACAGATGGTCATGAAACTGGATTCCCTGGTGGGTCGATTTCTGAATCAGCTGGATCAGCTC
>JAIPJQ010000113.1 GCA_021734065.1 Fidelibacterota bacterium
CAGCGTCTGTATGGACAGATGAACATCCTAACTGACGAAGCTGAAGCTCAATCACATGGCCGATCTGAATCTGGCGCTACCATCGTTTGGGTTGCTCGGGAGGGAAAACATGTTGGTGTTCTCGAGATCCGCGATCCCATCAAATCCACTACACCGGGAGCCATTAAAGGCTTGCGCGAAGCGGGTATTCATGTGGTGATGCTGACCGGTGATAAACGCGAGACGGCTGAAGCGGTGGCTAAGGAATTAGGTATTGATGAAGTTGAGGCGGAGGTTCTGCCGCAAGATAAGCACGCTGTTGTGAAGCGCTTGCAGGATGCTGGTAAACGGGTAGCCATGGCGGGTGACGGAGTGAATGACGCACCGGCGCTTGCCCAAGCCACGGTTGGCATAGCAATGGGATCGGGTACTGATGTGGCGATCCAAAGTGCCGGAATTACACTGATAAAAGGCGACCTGGAAGGCATACGCAAAGCAGTCCATCTGAGCCACGCGACTATGCATAATATCCGCCAAAATCTGTTCTGGGCCTTCGGGTATAATAGTATTGGTGTACCAGTCGCCGCTGGTGTGCTGTATCCGGTGTTCGGGCTGTTGCTAAGCCCGATTATTGCCGCCGCAGCCATGAGTTTCAGTTCAGTTTCGGTGATCACGAATGCGCTGCGCCTAAAACGGGTTGAACTATAAATGAGGACATACATATGAGTAATCGAAAAATAAAATCGAAGGATAGCCGCTTAGGTTGGATCCTCAGTATGGCGGGTGTGGGTGTCCTGGGGATGATTATCCTGCTCCAATTGACTCCGGCCAAACCCAATCTGAATAGCAGGTCTGAAATTGGAGCGAATGAGAACTACAGTGCGTTGACTTTCCTGGTTAGCACACAGTTTGATTGTTCCTGTAATGAATGCAAAGATGTTGTCTCCGACTGTACCTGCCCAACCGGGAAGGCAACCAAAGACTACATTGAGCAAAAGGTTCAACAAGGATATAAAAAACAGGAAATTATCGATTTAGTGAAGGATGCTTTTGGGCATTTTCGCGGGTAACAAATGAACAATAATCACGAACACAAGAGTGGGCTGAACCACTCAACAATCACGGAGGTAAACTATGGTTTTCCATGGTGACATTGCAATCGCATTAACACTCATTGCCTTGGGTGTTGGCTATCTCGTTCTGGTGAAAGCCAGAAAACAGGAAAATAACGGCTCTAAGACGATCGGTCTCATCATCGGATGGATCGTGATCGTCATTGCCGCCTTCACACTGCTATGTGCATCCTACTACACGTTACGCTACTGGGATGATGGATATTACAGTGAACCCCGTCCTATGATGATGCAGGGACGTGGCATGATGGGCGGCGGTATGATGACTCCCGGCATGATGATGGGGAGACCTCACATGCAGAAGGGCATGATGGGGAAACACTGTCAACATGCAGGTGGTATGCAGCACCAGTGTCAGCAAATGCAGGAACAATGCATGCAGATGATGCAAGGTAAAACCGGCATGTCAAATGGTAAAATGAATCCCGGCATGCATCACCGTAGTGGTTCGGGAATGATGCAGGGTATGCAAAAACCTGATACCACGAATCAATGATAATGAGTAAATAAACAGAATCGGGAAGCGACATCCACAAATTAGTTGCTGGTATCGCTTCCTGTTCTTAGGAGAGTCAGATTATGTTCTCTCATGGATGGTTTGGTGGGATGATGTGGTGGGGAGTCCTGTTCTGGATCGCTATCATCGGACTGGTTGTTTGGGTCGGGAAGACCTTGGTGGCGAATTCGTCACACAATAAACAAAATCAATCAGAGGGTCCGGAAGCGATCCTAAAACGACGCTATGCCAGGGGTGAAATTACCCGTGAACAGTATGAGGAAATGATGAAGGATATCAGTAGGTAGAACCCAGTCAATTTCGTGCTTTGAAACTGACGCTCGAAAGATTTTTATGCCAGGGGGAGTCATAGAAAAATGGCTTTTAATCAACCCTTATCGTAGGAGGAGGTGTAATGTCCGGATTTTCTCACACTCTAAATGTACATCCCATGTTCGTACATTTCCCGATCGTGCTCATGCTGTTAGCATTGCTATTGCAGACATTAGCATTTTGGCGGGAATCTGATTTCTTTAACAAAGCTGCCGTATTCACATTTGACCTGTTGGTGATTTCTGCGATTGTGACATTGTTTACCGGCTATCGTGCTGCTGATTCATTGGGGCACGAAACTCCGGGGCATGATTTCGTGCACTATCATAGAAATCTAATGGTCATTTTTACGGTAGCAGGAGCAGCACTGGCGATTCTTTTTCATTCGATCAAATCCTTTAACCATCCAATCATGCGCTGGATTGCATTCCTGGTTTTATCTGGTTGGCTGGTATATAGTGCCGATAAAGGTGCAGAATTGGTATATCGATATGGAATTGGGGTTAAGCTTGAAGTGCCGCTGGAGCCTGATGAACCACATCATCCCGAGAAACCGGAAAATAATGGAAATGTTCATCAGCATGATCATCATGAAACCAACGAAATACACTAACCTGAATAAATAATGTTTTGAATCAAAGATCATGAACACCAAAAGGAGTAAAATAATGCGCTCAAGTCGAACTTATCTCATTTTACCGGTCATTGGGCTATTGACTATAGGGTTGGTAGCATGTAGCGGTAAGGAAAAAGATACTGCTAATACCCAGATGGATCAACATCAGCAGATGAACGGATCCACGGACCATGACCACATGACCACCAATGGTAACATGGATGGCACAATGGACCATGACCAAATGGCAATGAATGGAGTGGAAAAACAAGCTGGTGAAAAATTGATCTATTACACGTGTCCCATGCCTGCCCATAAAAATGTGCACAGCGATCAACCAGGGAAATGTCCGGAATGTGGCATGAAACTGGTTGAAACCGTCGTTACTGATACGGCTGAGGCTCAATTCTGGGGCTGCCCCATGCCATCCCATAGTCATGTTAGGATGGAAAAACCGGGTGATTGTCCGGAGTGCGGCATGAACCTGAAGCCCATGCGTCTGGTCAAAAACTAACCAATATCCCCAGTAGCATTCCCGCGTGATCGGTGTGGAAATTAATCACACCGGTTTCGTGGGATTGTTGTATATTCGTTAACAAACGCGGACAGGAACGTAAGGTTGGTATGAATTCACCCAGTACCATAAAATTTAAAATTGATACTAATTGGTCAGACGGAGTGAGCTGAGATGTCCTGGACAGGTTATGGCGCCAGCGATGTTGGCTTACGACGCGATCAAAACGAGGATGCCTTCCTGGTAGAAAATGAGCGGGGTTGGTTTGTTGTCGCTGATGGTGTAGGTGGCAGCGCAGGTGGCGGCATTGCCAGCAAGCTGTCGATTATTGAGTTTAAATCCCGTCTTGAAGAGCTGGCGAAAACCGGTGCCAAGCCCAATGACAAGACCGCGCCTGCGATTATCAGGGGGATCAATAATGCCATTGTGGATTTTGGCTTGACCCATAAATCCACACCGAACCTGGCCACTACCTTCACCGCTCTGGTTATCCTCGACCCCAAACAGGGCTATTTGTTGCATGCCGGTGACTCCCGACTGTATGGATTTCACGATGAATTGGGCTTGACTGCGCTTACCTGGGAACACACCCTGGCTGCGGAGCGCCGCAACCAGGGACAGGAATCCGTAAGCCCTGAAGACGAGCATGTCCTGGTGAATTGTCTCGGCAATCTGAACATGAGTTGGTCCGAATACCGCAAAATTGATCTGGCAAACTACCACGCGTTTCTGTTGTGCTCCGATGGCTTGAATAAAATGGTTCCCCATGACCGATTGGAACAGATTATGCGAGGCAATTGGCGTGATCCAAAATCCTGCGTGGGGCGCTTGATTGATATGGCATTAAATGTGGGCGGATTTGATAATATTACCGCCATCGTGATTAAACGACAGTACGAGTGAAATATTGAATCCGGTTCGGCCTATCCTGGTAATTTGTCTATTCGCCAGTACCTTTCTGTGGCATTGCATGCAAGATGCGCCTCGTGATAATATTTTCGATCCGGAAAGTGAACTCTACGAACGCAGCGGGGAAATTCAGGGTATGGTTACCGGGAAATATCCACCCTACACACCCATTGCCCAGGTGAGGGTCGAACTACCGGAGCAGCAGATTCATTCGGTTACGAATGACATGGGTGAGTTTGCATTTTCACAATTAAAACCCGGTATCTTTCCAGTCATTTATACTGCTGGAGACTATGTAACGCACCAGGATACATTGGTTGTCCCGGCTGGAAATGCTGCTACCACATTGGTCCGATTGAACGGAAAACCCAAAATTGCATCAGTTGAACTTATCACAAAACACATCGCCCACTGGCAGCCGGTGGAGGATGAGTATGTCCTGGAGGTGGAGTCGCTGGTTGAGGATTTTGATGGGGTGCCGGATGTTGATTCGGTGCGCTTTCAGATTCCGGCCTGGGATTTCGACACACTTTTAACCGTGGGCTCCAATCCGGGTGTGTATGAGGGACTCTATTTCGATGATGCCTTTGGTGGCAATCCGTTTCCGGAGTTGGAGGGAGAACCGCTCCGGCTGCGGTGTGGTGATCAATCCGGAGATTGGGGAGAATGGTATGACACCCAAATTTCACGCTTGATTGTATCAGTTCCCCAGATTTTATCACCAGCCGGTTTGGCCACGGTTGATTCGCTACCCGTCTTTCGGTGGTCCAATTTTGACGCGGGATTTCAGGTATTGTATCAAGTGGATATCTTTCGATTGAATGAGTTGGCCATCCCCCAATTTGTCCAATCCAGCCCGGCCATGGCGCACACAACACTCCAATGGCAAACCCAGACGCCACTGGCCCCGGCGCGCTACTATTGGACACTCTCAGTAAGAGATCGCTATGGCAACATCAGCGTCTCCAAAGAAGCTGCATTTATGGTGCAATGAAACCATGACCTCACCCCGCCAAGACGATTTTTTCAATGCGCTGCTGAAAATCAGCGAAGCCCTGCTGGAAGGTTCTGCTACACGCCTCTTATTGGAGCGGATTCTGGATATTGCTATGGAAGTTACAGAAGCCGAACGGGGATTTTTATTTATCAAAAGTCTGCAGCGGGAGAATGACATTGTCCCGTCCATTTACCGTAATTTTGACCCACGCCATTTTGTTGAAAAAGAACGCTATTCCATTGGGGTGCTGGAACAGGTCATGCAAACCGGTGAGCCGGTGGTAACCATCAATGCCGAGGAAGACGATCGTTTTAAAGGTCGTGAAAGTGTGGTTATCAACAAACTTACCTCCATTATTTGCGTGCCTATCCGCAAACAAAAGTCGGTTCTGGGTTACATCTATCTGGACAGTCAGGAGCGCCGGGCTCATTTCAATCTGGAGACGCTGCATTTTATGCGGGTTTTTGCCAACCAGACCGCCATCGCGTTGGAAGCGGCTGATTTTGTGAATCGCCTGGCCCTGGAGAATGAAGCCTTAAAAGCTCAGTCCGACGTGACGTCACCTTTTGAGGAGATCATTGGTGAGAGTCCTGAGATTCAGACGATTTTTCGACTGACCCAGCGGGTTATGGAGACCGATATACCGGTACTGATTCTGGGAGAAAGCGGAACGGGGAAGGAGCTCATTGCCCGGGCTATTCACTATCGTGGCGCCCGGAAACACAAACCCTTTATTGCCCAATTTTGTGGTGCCCTGGCTGATAATCTTCTGGAGAGCGAGCTTTTTGGGTATAAAAAGGGGGCATTCACCGGTGCCAGCAAGGACAAACCGGGGTTGTTGGAGGCTGCGGACGGCGGCACTTTTTTGCTGGACGAAATCGCCGATGTCTCATTGGAAATCCAGACAAAATTGCTGCGCTTTCTCCAGGAAGGCGAATTCCGCCGGGTAGGGGACACACAGATGCGCACCGTGGATACCCGTATCATTGCTGCTACCAACAAAGATTTGAAACAACTGGTGAAGGAAGGACAGTTTCGGGAGGATCTGTACTATCGGCTCAATGTGGTTACCATTAAAATGCCGGCTCTGCGGGAGCGTTCCGGTGACTTACCCATCCTTGCCGAGCATTTTCTGATCAAATACCGTGAAAAGTATCACCGCAATGTGGAAAAATTCAGCCGGGAAGCCATGGCAGCGATTTTACACCACGACTGGCCGGGGAATGTGCGGGAACTGCAGAATGCCATCCAACGGGCTGTGACATTATGTCCCGGTAATATCATCGAACCGGAGCATCTGGCATTGGGGCGGGGTGAAGCGTCATTCACTGCGGAACCCGTGACAATGGCAGAGATGGAGCGACGGTTTGTGTTGGAAACATTGTCCGAAATGGGTGGAAATCGCACAAAAACGGCGGAACGGTTAGGTGTGTCCCTGCGCTGGCTTCAATATCGCCTGAAGGAATGGCATGTTGAAGATTAAAGGCTACCGGATTGAGGAAATTCTGGAGGAGCGGGATGATATCATCATTGCGAAAGCCATTCAGGAGTCATTAGACCGTACGGTCTTCCTGAAAATCCTCACCCGGCTGGTGGACGCACCGGATATTCGTCAGCAATTCACCCATGAGGCCAGACTGCTGGCCAAACTCAATCACCCCAATATCGTGACCATCCACGAATTCCACGCCCAACAAGATCCACCTTATCTGGTGTTGGAGTACTTCCCCGGTGAGGATCTGTCCCGGGTTTTGAAAAAAGATGGTCCACTGAGTTCTCAAAGCCTGAGCTCAGTCATGCAACAGGCGCTTTCCGGTTGCGCCAAAGCCCATACTGTCGGCATTCTGCATCGTGATTTGAAACCAGCCAACCTGCTCATGGACCCGGATGGCCTGGTAAAACTTACCGACTTTGGCCTGGCGGCGGTGTTGGATCAGGCGCGACAACCTGTTGCCGGGTCGCCCGGCTACCTGGCGCCCGAATTGGCGTTGGGCGAAGCGCCCACCATTCAGAGTGACATTTATGCGCTGGGGATGACTTTTTACACACTGGCCGCCGGATCAAATCCACTCATCGGTAAGAATTTGAATGACACCCTGAATCTGGCCATAAAAAGCAATCCCAAAAATCTCTCAGAATTGCGCCCGGATATTCCTGCTAAAATGGCTACACTGATTCACCGCATGATCAGCAAGGATGCTCAGGACCGGTACCAGGACTGCGATGCCATTTTAGAGCAGCTTCGGGAAGTTGAAATCGCCGCAACGAAACCCCGCCAGCGAACGCCTGAGCGGGGACCTATAGCATTCAAGCCACGCTTTGGGAAAAATGAGACTGTGACAGATTTGGACCTGCTGGACACACCTACGCGTAAAGATTGGCTGCTGGGATTAGCGTTTTTTGTGCTGCTTGTGATCGCCATCTACTCCTGGAGCACCAGCAAAAAACCCGATAGTGTCGTTCCATATCCCATTGTGACCGCTGAATCATCCC
>JAIPJQ010000114.1 GCA_021734065.1 Fidelibacterota bacterium
GAAAGCCCAGACTCAAACTGGTGGGCGAAACAGTGTTCACGGTGATGTGGCCGGCGGTGGCTATCCGGACATTCAGGGTGAGCAAGCTGTCAATACTCACATCACCATCGATCACCTGCATGAGAAATTCATAACTCAACTGGGGTATCCAGAAAAAAATAGTCCCCATATCCGCCAGGGGATTCACGGTATAAGTTCTGGTATTAATGGCACCTGTGTCCGTCACTAGCACGGCAAACAGATCACCCACCAGACTCGAGTCCACCTGTGTCAGTTTATATCCCAGCGTGAATAGTCGCGACGTGTCAGCGCCGGCAGCATAATAACCACCACTTCCACCACCCGTTTCATCCGGAACGATGGACCCCTCCACAGACCAGGTATTACTGGGTATAAAACTACCGTAATTGAACTGAACCGACCCATTATCCCATAAGGTCTGTCCCGGGAGGAATTGGACTGAAATCCCCAGCAAGAGACTGAATTTCAATAAATTTTTTGCTTTCATTTCGCCCTTCATTTCCTGTTGTAATCCTTCAAGATCATGTCATCCCGGCACGTCGGAATGGTCCAAATATACCCGTGAGAAATGATTAAAGATAGAACTTAACACCAAACATGAAGCGGGTCACACTGTGTTTGGTATCGGTGGGTATGGACACGATTGGATCCCCGGTATCTTCATGAATGAGTGCGCTGACTTGAATTGAATTTGCGTTGAATGAATAATATTGAAAACCCAGAGAATACTCGTAGTTGGGTGCTGGCGTGAATCCCAGATTCACATCCATCCTGAAGATATCACCAGGGTAGGTTTTGATGGGTTGCGCCTGGCGGGATAATCCCACCTGCAGATAGCCACCGTCAGCGAAATAGCGCATACTTCCCATCAGTTCACCCGTGGAGCGCAAGTCGGTCCTAATCTCCGCATTGACACGGGAATCGATATAGGTAGAATCCGTTTCGGATTCAATCAGATTAGACTTGAATGACATATTTGAGTAGGTGTGGTACCGATAGCCCAGCGTAAAGTAAAGTGGATTGTATTTGAAGGAGACACCTACTCCCAGCCGCCAGGGTCCGGTGAGTTTGTACTCAATTCGCCTTGGACTCGATTCATACAGTGAGGGTTGGCCATCGTCCATTATTTCCATTTTCAGGTGCTCACTGGATTCCTCCACCTGCAGGATTCCCGGTGTCTCGATGGTACCGCCCAATAGCAATTCATTGGGAAACTGGAGGACGAAACCACCTTTCAGATTCCAGCCCTTGTAATCGGCTTTGATGCCCAGCGAATCCAGATACCTAGCAAACGCGTAAATATGGTCCGTATCCTCTTCTGAGTAGGTGTTGGTATAGATATTTGATCCAAAGAGATAAGATCCGCTGATTCCCAATGACAATTCTTTGGTGAAAAGCACTGCAGTGCCCAGGGAGGCGGCATAGAGGGCACCTTCTTCGAACAGCGTGTATTTCCGGTTGACCAATTGTGACGGATCGGCATCCCAGAAACTGAATTGACCTTTGCGATCAAAAATGGTAACCGGCTGGATGCCACCGGCCCAGACCCAACTGCCTCGATAGACATTGATGGGCAGGGCCAGGGAAACCTGGTTGAACCGAAACTGGCTTCCGCTCAATGAATCCAAAAAACGCTGCTCTAAATAATGGGAACTGAGCAGCGTACGACCTTTCACATGGTCAAAACTACCGTCAATCTGGGCAAAGGCTCGGGTTATATAGGTTAATGCGGCTGGATTCTGAAGCAGCGCCTCCGTATCAAATACGCCCACAATATCACCGGTAGCCCGGGCAGCACTGCGACCCGACATTCCCCAGAAGGGCCGAATAGCGTCCAGATAGGTCTGAGCAATGCCACTGGAGAGCAGAATCGCACACAGGATGCCAATTTTTTTAATCATTGAGGAAATTGGTTACCGTCGTGAGGTATTATCTGTATCCGAGCGTTTGCGTTGCCGCGGAGTATTCTCGGTCTCCCGGTCCCGGGTAGAGGTGGCAGAACTGGCCGTTGCTGAAGGTGTGGCGGTACTGGCGGACTCTTTGGTCAATGTGTTGGGAGGGGCCGTTGGTGGGGCGGGTGTCGCCGGTGTGCTGGTAGATTTGGCATTGAAGTTAATTTGATTGCGATATTTTCGGGCCAGTGATACACGGGGTTCGACCCTTTCCAGACTGCCGGTGGTTGCTGAAGGATTGGCCGCAGCACTGATCTGCTGCTTCATGATCATATCATTAACCGGCGTCCTGTTGGTCAACCGGTCACCATCCATGGAAACATCACGACCAATGGACCTGCTGATTCCGATGGTATCCACGGGAGAGACGCGTCCGATTCCCCACACGGGAATATAGTAGCCGTAATTGCCCGTGTAGCCGGTTCCATAATAAGGATAGCCGGTTGCATAGCTGTTGTAAATCGTGCCATAAGGATTCAGGTAGCTGTAATACGAATCAAAACCATAGGGCGAATAAGAGGGTTCCCACCATGGATCCCATAACCCGCCAATCATGGAATTACCCAGGAAAAATTCCTGGGTGGAAGGTACGTTTTTAATCACCATTTCATCCTCACTGGCTGGGGCATTCACCAGGGTATAACACCCTTGGAGAAGCAGGATTGAAACGAGTATGAATGATGTGATTGTTCGCGTCATGGTAATTGAACCTACCTCAAAATCTTGAGATTGTCAAGTGCTGCCTGATTATCTGATATCCGGGTCATAATTTTCCTGTCATCCATTTTGACACCGCAATTTATACGCGCTTGCGGCGCTTCAGTGCCAGAAAAAGTCCAAATAAAATGATGCTGCCACCAAACCAGGTTGTGGGCGCCACCAGTTCACCTAAAAACAGGAATGCCAGGAATGCAGATTCAGGTGGTTCCAGGAGCATCAACAGTGAAACCCGGGTCGGCCCCAGTTGCTTCACTCCCCAGTTAAAAATGGTATGGCCCCCCACAGTGGGCAGCAGAATGAGTAACGCCAGAAAAATAACTTCTTCCCACGAGACCGGGACCAGACGATAACCACCGATGACCGCCCAACTAAAGAGGATAACCGCTGCCGCCAGGTAGGTCACCACCACATGATCAATTGTGTTGAGAATTTCGCGTGAACGATGGCTGAACAGGAAATAAAGTGCCGCGAACAATCCCCCGCCCAGAGCCATCATATTCCCCCAAAATCCTGCTTCGTCGCCCAGTGCATGCCACTGGATAATGGTGGTACCCACGAACGCCAGCGCAATCCCCCAAATCTCCTGCCGCGCCAGGGGAAGTCGGAACACAAACCGGGCTAAAATTGCCACGAAAATGGGGTGGGTTGCTACCAGCAGGACTGAGTTGGAAACACTGGTGAAATAGAGCGATGATATCCACAGGGCAAAATGCAATGCCAGGGCAATTCCAGCCAGCAGCGAGTATCGAAATGAGCGTGCGACGAAAGGTTGGCGTCTGCGCTGACGGATAAAAAAAGGCAGGAAAAAAAGTCCTGCCCCAAATACTCGGTACCAACCCACTACGATGGGAGATAAATCGGGCACCAGCCGAATCCACAGGGCACCGGTGGAGGCTAGCAGGGTGCCGAATAGCACCACCAGAGCGGCTTGTAGATTGGAGAATTTCATATCACACGGGGGCCGGAATGAAAAACGCGAGGACAACTGAAATGAGCAGAAGACTGAGAAATCCCAGGAAAGTAGCCAGAACAATTGCCAGGAAAAACTGACCACCTCTGAGACCATAGATGGTTCTGAAGCCCACCAGCATGAGATAAAAACTATAGCCGATATAAATAAAACCACCGATGCTGGGTAAAATCATCCAGGGTGCGGCGGTTCCATTGGAGTAGGCGGTGATGCGGAACACTGTATCGAATGGGTAGTGTGCCTGACCCAGCATTCCCAGAGCCAGATTCAGAAAAAATGCCTTGAAATATTGCTCCAGGATGACCATCACCGGCATGGAGATGAGGAAAATGGTTCCCCAATCATACCCACCACCCAAAAGGTCATTCATCCACGGCGGAATCAACTGTGTGTTACCTGAAATCGCAGCACTGATTGCCAGGGATATCACCGTGGCCATGATTTGCAAAAAGACCGCGTATTGTAAGGCACTGCTCATATCACCCGATCGACGCATCACAGCGAAGACACGGGCGGGGTTCCGGAAAAATTCAATAATGGTAATCTTTAATGTCTGGAAAAAACCAACGGTTTCCCGTTTCTCCCACGGCGGACCATCAATGATCAACTGTTCCAAGTATTCATTATATTCCTGATTCAAGCATCACCTCGGGTTGTTTAAGGCTTCATTCTTCGTTTGAAAAGCAATCAAATTTAAGCCCAAGTCAGTGTGGTACCAGCTCATTTAACAAACCCACTTTGGGTTGACCCCGCACCGTCTAAATCGGCCAGCCGCTGAATGGAGGCGCACGGTAAACCCGTGGTACCCATGACTTGACCCGCCTACACTGCAGGTGCGCGGAGGTGGATGATTGGAGGATATCGCCACTCAGCAACAAAAAACCACCGCGACGGGTGGTATTGGGGAAGTTTGTTTTTGGTAAAATCGTCCAATTAAAAAGTCAGGATCGCCTCCACCAACTGTACCACATCCAGCACATTAATAATTGAATCCTGATTCAGGTCAGCACGCTCAATTTGGTTCGGCGTCAGGGTCATGTCCGAGAGAATCCAATCCAGCAGGAGAATCACATCGCTCACATTGATCAGGCCATCCTGGGAAATATCCCCCTGATCAATCTCAAATGAATAATTAATAGCGGCTGCGAGATCAATTAAACCATACCCATAATCATTATCAGGTGAAATCGCCTGAGAAGCGGTCATCATCAGGGCTTCCCGTACCATCATGGGATTCCAGTCGGGATGCGCTTCCAGTATCAGCGCGGACGCACCGGCAATCAACGGTGTGCTGAGACTGGTACCGCTGGCGGTAATAAAGGAATCATCAGCGGATGTACCGGCTGCCTGGGTGTACACGCCTCGGGCCACAACTTCCGGTTTAATTCTGCCATCGGCCGTGGGACCGGGGGAACTGAAACTGGCCAGAACACCTTCACTGTTTACGGCACCCACACTGATCACACTGTCAGCGTCGGCCGGTGAAATGATGTGACCCCAATTCGAACCACGCTCATTCCCAGCCGCCGTCACACACACCATTCCCAGGCTGGCGGCAATATCAACAGCCTGCGTCGTTAGCGCCGTCTGCCCATCCATCTGGTCAAACGTATACCAGTCAATGTATCCCAACGAGCTGGAAACCACATCAGCACCCAGGGCTTCGCCCCATTCCAGACCGGCAACATAGTAATCTTCTTCGATCTGCGCTTCTTCATCAACAATTTCGGTTTTGGCCAGCAGGAAAGAGCAGTTAAACGCGACGCCCAATAAATTTCCGGGAGAATATCCACCCACGACGGACGCGGTGGCGGTTCCATGATTATGCTGATCGGAGAAATCACCATCCTGGTTGGTCGTGACGCTGTCATCCTGAATGAAGTCGTACTCCGCAACAATGCGGTCGGTCTGGAAAACAGCATGGCTCGTTAAATAACCGGTATCCAACATGAGAACCCAAACACCATCCCCGGAATATCCACTATCGTGGGCGCTGATGGCATTGATCTGCTCCAATTGCGCATAACTGTTGCCATAATCCTCAAATATCTCATTGTCGTCATTCAATTGGTCAGGATTACGCTGCACTTTCTTCAAAAACCGCCGGGAAACCCGCATTACCCGCTTGGTTTTCTTCACCATGGGCAGGTTATTGATGTAGCTCTCTTCCTGCTCGTTGGCCAATACCGAAATGGCATTGAACCACCGGCTGATGACGCGAATTTCCACCCCGGACTGCAACACCTGTTGGATATAGGCATCGGGGATTTCCACATCCATATAATTCAAAATATCCCGGGTACCTCGCAGCAAACGGCGCTCGATGGCGCGCTGGCTCACATGGGGAGCCGTAATCATTCCCCTGTGATACGCCTCTTCCCCCTGACCCTTGTCATGGAATATTACCCAGATCGCGCGGCGTTCCGCTCCCTGGCTGTTGGAATGGTTTACTGCAGACTCAGCCAATACCTTTGCGTTGGGCAGTACCAGCAGCCCTATAACAAGAATTGGCCAATAGTGACGAAAGGATCTCATTTGTTGTCCCGCTTGAGAGGCTAATGTATATCTGCCAGTACCAAATACAAGCAAATATGTAACGATTCAATTACCGAATAGCAGCTATTAATAGCGTGCCATTTGGGGCTCAATTTCGTCAGCCCAGCGCTCAATCCCGCCTGCCAGATTATACACGTGCTCTATGCCCTGCTGCGCCAGGTAATGACAGACCTGCACGCTGCGAATACCATGATGACAATAGACGACAAGTGGTTGTAATTGCTTAATTTCACTCAATTTATCAGGAATGGTGAACATGGGAATCTGCACCGCATTTGCTAACCGGCAGATTGCCACTTCCCACGGTTCACGAATATCCAGTAGGGAGAAATCAGCCCCATCACTCAGACCGGAATGAAGCTCTTTCGGAGTCAATTGTCGCAAGATGGACTAGTCTCCGGAAGGTTTCACATCCTCAGCAAGACGAATGTGTAATTCTTTCAGTTGTTTTTCATCAACAAATGAGGGCGCGTTGTCCATCAGCGACATGGCCGAGGTGGTTTTGGGAAAGGCAATCACATCCCGGATATTCTCCGTATCACTGAGCAGCATGACCAAACGGTCAAACCCAAACGCGATTCCGCCGTGGGGTGGTGCACCGTATTGAAAGGCTTTCATGAGAAATCCAAACCGCCGCTCCGCCTCTTCCGGCGACATTCCCAGCAGTTTGAACATCTTCTGCTGTAATTCCTGCTGATGGATACGAATGGACCCTCCGGCTACCTCGTATCCGTTCAACACTAAGTCGTATGCCCGAGCCCGCACCCTGGCAGGATCCGTGTCCATTAAGGGTATATCCGAGAGTTGAGGCGAGGTGAAGGGATGGTGCCGCGCCACATAGCGCCCCTCTTCCGGATCAAATTCAAGCAGCGGAAAATCCAGGACGAACAATGGTTTGAAAACATTCTTTGGGATCAGGTTTTCCCGTCGGGCAATCTCCAATCGTAAAGCACCCAGGGTCTGGAGTGCACGCTCCCCATCTTCATCTGCCACGAAGAACAACAAATCATTGTCAGCCACATCCCACTTCTGGCGGATTGCCGCGTGCTGGTCATCCGAAAAAAACTTACTGATTCC
>JAIPJQ010000115.1 GCA_021734065.1 Fidelibacterota bacterium
CGCTACGGTTTCGGAATGCAATCCCCCATTACGCTTTATCCCATCGTCATCGGAACAACCATTATCTGGCTGATTGTCACCTATCTGACCCGTCCGACTGATGAAAAGGTGCTGGAAAAATTCTACCGGCAGACCCATCCGGGTGGAATTGGCTGGCGGGCGCTGGCTAGCCGGTATCCGGATATCAAATCCGACACCGGCTTTGGACGGTTATTTCTGGATTGGGCAGCCGGTGTGGTGCTGGTCTATGCGTCTTTGTTTGGCATCGGGAAGTTACTCTTTGCCGAATACCTGGCGGCGCTGGGCTATCTGGCTCTGGGAGCGGTTGCCGCAGCCACTATTTACCTCGACCTCCGATCACGCGGATTTGAGACGATTGCCAAATAAATTCCCCAAGAAACCAATTGAGAGATAAAAAAGTGGCAGGCGCAAACCTGCCACTTTTGGTATGCTTAGAACGGAAGTATGTGTACAGCTTAATTCAATGCCGCAGCCGATGTATACTTCACCACCTGGTTGGGAATGGGCTTAATCGTTTTGAGATAGGCATACATGGCCCGCAAATCGCTTTCTTCCATACCGCCGTACATTCCCCAGGGCATAATCGTATTAAAGGCGCCCTTCTCCACCGGAATATTGAGGGCTTCCTCGGTGGCCATGCTCTTGAATTTTTCCACAAACATCTCCTCAGTCCAATTTCCCAGGCCAGTCATTTTATCGGGGGTGAGATTGGAGCTGCGGATGATGCCAATCCCTGGTAGCCGGTATTCTGTGCCACCAGCCAGAAACATACCGGGTATGGGAGTGCCCTTTTCCACCGGTGTATGGCAATCAGTACAGCCCGCGATTTTCATCATATACTCTCCATAAGCCACCACATCCGAAGGATTGGGACGGATCATGGGTTCAGCCGGTTTGGGAATCGTGCGGACGATCAGATTGAGGGGGAAATTCAACTCATGGTCCGGATATTCACCTGCTTGTGGTTCCAGCGTACGGAGGTAGGCGATAATCGCCTTCACATCCCGCGGATCCATATGACCGTAGGCCGGGTAGGGCATGATGGGAAATAGTGGTTCACCATTTTTCCGCACACCGGTGGTGATGGCACGATAGACTTCACCGTCGGTCCAATCTCCCAGCCCTGTCGGGGTAATATTGCGGCTGTAAATCATGCCGGGCAAACCCACATTTTCATCAAATATATCTCCACCCTTTCCCCAGGTACCGGCTTTGGGTGGTCCGGCAAATTTGGTCCAGTCCCGCTCCGAATGACAATCCATACAGACCGCCACATGATTGGCCAGATAGGCGCCCCGGGCGATCTGTTCCGGTGTTCCCTCAATCGAGACTTCCGGCGGCGGTCCCATATCCGGGAACGCTGTATTCAGGTAAATCAGGCCGCCCAAAATGACCACAACCAGAACGCCTGTCACACCAATAAGTATCTTCCAAATGACTTTCATTTATACCTCCCAAATCATTTGTGTTCAATTGTCCGCGTAAAATCGCAGGGGCGGTAAATTAATACAAGACAAAATCAATCATGTATTAAGCGTATAGGGACAGAACCAGATTTTTCTTAACAAATGGTGTTAATATATTTGTAAATCCAGCTTATTGAGTGTCAATAGCCTGGGAGCGATAGGTTAAAAACTGATAGGCTGTTTGTTGCAGTAAATGCTGTAAACGGCTCATTCCTCGCGCGTAATCATACCGCAGACGCCATTCCTGCAAAGCCTGATCCGTCATGTCAAAAAATCCGTTTTCAATCTGACGAAATCCGGCAGTCACCTGCGTAACGGCTTGCGGATTAATGAGGGTGGGGTCAGCGGCATTGGTGTAGATTTGACTTTCAATTCGGTGAATGGCGCGATTCATCCGGGAACCGTCATTGCCATGGAGCAATTCACCCGGATTACCCGTGGCCACCCACAATGGGAATGCAATTCCTGCCACAGGTTCACCCAGGATTGCCCACATGGTGGCGAAGTATGGATTCTCGTCTTTCCGGATGCCATGGAATACAGCGACTGAAACAGTACGATGCCGATTTACTGTTCCCCGGGTGGGTACTGTGTCCAGCGTAGTGCTTTCCAAAGGATACGGATCACAGCCGGCAGCCTGAATATCACGGCTCACCGTCTGCAATAAGTACCGGTGGGTCACCTGTTTCTTCTGAGCCATGGTTTGAATAAGTTCTCTCGCCCGGTCACAGCGGAAATAGCCATAACCATCCCCATTTCCGGTTTCTGCAAAATTGGCACGGACCAGATAGCCGTCGGGAGCGGTATTGGCATCAAAAAAGGTGTAGGAATGATTTCCGGTCTCAAAAAACCCGGCACCACCATCCCCGTCAATGACACCGAAATTACTGGTTACAGCCCGGCCGCTTTCGTTGGTTTCTTCCAAATACTGCTGCACCTGGGCAACGGTGGCAAAATTTCCCAGCACATGCTTCATGAACCGGCCTTCGTCGTCGTACCGATCGCCGGGCAGGTCTTTGGATTCTGAATTCATGATGGCCAGCCCGGCACTGTTCAATCCCATCCAAACCTGGGTAGCGTCGCCGGTATTGATCACGCCCATGAACTCATACTGTGGTCCCTTAAAATGGAGTACCTCATTATCGCGGAAGCCGGAATCACGATTTTTCCACAACAGGGGACGCCCGTCGTCGGTGGCATTTCCACTTACCACACCAACCGTACAAGCTGAAGCAGGTCCAGCGAAGATTAACAAACAACTGGCAGCAATTATGATTTGGGATAGAATTGATTTTTTCATGTTCATAATGTCATTCAAATTCTTTTTAATGGCAAATAATCAGATTACGACTGCTTCTCATAAAAACTGTCATACTGAGCTCCATCGAAGGACAATTTTTGTGTGAATTACATGGTCAATGCATCAATAATCAACGGCAGCGACCGGTCGAATCGATAGTTTACACTGCTGTGATTATCGGGAAATTCCTCGTAAATATGGTCGATCCTGTAGTGCTCCAACTTGTTATGTAATTGACGCGCTCCATACACCAGATGATACTGATCCCGGTCGCCACAATCGATGTAAAGCAGGTTCAGGGCTTTTAAATTTTTGTGGTATTTATCCACCAGCCGCACCGGATCATGCTTCAGCCATTCCTCCCAGCGCACCGGGTCCAGTGCACCAGTCCGCAAATCCACCGGCAGACGGATATTCCTGGGATTTTCCGGATCAGGATCATAGGTGGCGGCCATGGCCAGGGTCATGAGGCAGTGGAAATCATCACCACTCACTTTTTCCGCATGGTGAAAATATTCCATGAACCGGGGAATGTGGAAATCGTGTCCTGCTAATACATCCAGCGTTTTAGGGAAATCGGTGAAATAGCCAAATTCAAAATACATATCTCCTGAGTGACAAGCCGCAGCGTTCCAGTGCTGACTATACTGCAAGGCGTAGATCATGGCGCCATACCCACCGGAAGATTTTCCGAAGACGCCCCGATGTTCCTTTCCCGGTAGTACCGGCAAACCAGATTCGATAAATGGAATGACTTCCTGATGAATAAAGTCGGCCCACTGCCCCACGCCCTTACTGTTGATGTATTGATTTCCACCCAGTTTGGTGAAGCAATCGGGAAATACCAGAATCACCGGTTTGGTTTTGTCTTCAGCAATCAGCCGGTCAACCTGTTCCGGTATGGATTCACCAAAAGCCCGATATGCGGTGTGAGCCGGTCCACCGGACGTAAAGCCCACCAAGTCATACACAACCGGGAGTTGTTCACCGGAATTTTCGTCGAAGCCAGGTGGTAGATACACATCAATTCGCCGCCTGGCAGGATCGTTCCAGGGATTGCTCTTTAAAACCTTAGATTCTAACCAAAAGGTTTTTATGGTTCCATGAGGGACTTCTGGTTTCAGCATGGGCATGGTGATTTTCCTCCATTGCGCAGTGGGTGAAAACATAGCGGATTGGTGGAGGAATGCAAATCAGGAATCGAGTACGAGAACGAGAACGCGTCCGAGCACGAACCAAGCATCCCGCGTTATTATGGTAGGGCGGTTGCCTCGGCGGAGCCTCCAGCGAGCCTCGCCGAAAGCGCCATTTGGGCCTGTTATCCCGGCCGTCTTATCACGCCATAGCCCTGCGACGGCGGAATCGCAGCAGAGCGGAGGGATCTCGTTTTGCTAAAAACCAATAGAACACGGATCTAACAGATGAAACGGATCGACACGGATTGAATGTTTTTTTGCCACAGATAAACACAGACAAACACAAGTGTATTTATTGATTCGCAAATGACGCAGAGTCCGCGGAATTTTGGGGTTCACCTCGACCGTCATTATACCTGCAAAACTTCGTGACTATCACTCTGAGTAGGTCATTGGGCATGAGCGATCTTGGCTGAAATTTATTCCAACGAAAGAATCTCCGTCGCCACCCGCTTCAGTTCGTGGGTAATAACCCCAAAAAGGAGGCTGAACTTCACCCCCTAAACAATTGCATCGCCGACATTCCGTTTTGGTCATTGGGGTTGATATTTTGAATTTGTTTGTGTTTTGATGCTTGTGATTTGGAATTTTGCTCACCCGCTTACCCGCTTACCCGCTCACTCACCAACGATTCTCTCTTTGCTTTATCTGCCTCCGGCAAATATCATTGGCCCATGGATCGTGACAGACACATCAAATCCGTAAGTTTCAAAACCCTTGGCTGTAAACTGAACCAATCTGAAACCGATGCCATTATGGCCAAATTTCAGGAGAATCAGTACATCACGCGTCCATTCGGTGAGGAAGTTGACCTGACCATTATCAATACCTGCACAGTCACCAATGACGCCGATTCCAAATCCCGGGCTACCATCCGCCGGGCGATCAGGAATTCTCCCAGAGGACGGGTAGTTGTTACCGGCTGCTACGCTCAGGTGAAACCGGAGGATATCCAGTCCATTGATGGTGTTGATCTGATCCTGGGGAATGATGAAAAATACCACATTTTTGACCACCTGAATAAACTTGACCAAGGCAAACTGGAAAAACCACTCACCATTGTGAATGATGAAGGTGATTTTGCCACGGTTTCAGAAGATGGTTTCATCTCTGCCACCTCCCGCACCCGGGCATTTCTGAAAATCCAGGAGGGCTGCGATTATTATTGCAGTTATTGCATCATTCCATTTGCCCGGGGTAAAGCCCGCAGCCGCCCCTTTCAACAGACCATTGAGGAAGCCCGCAAATTGGTGGATCAGGGCTACCGGGAGATCGTGCTTACCGGCATTAATATTGGTACGTACTATAACGATGATGGCAAACGGAACCTGGTGGATCTGCTGGCTGCGCTGGAAACAATCAGCGGGCTGGATCGGGTGCGGGTCAGCTCCATTGAGCCCAATACGGTTACCGACGATCTGCTGCACCTGGTGGCCGACTCCAATGTCATTTGTGACCATCTTCATATTCCGTTGCAATCGGCGAATGATGATCAACTCAGTGCTATGAACCGGAAATATCAATTGGATGACTATGCCCGATTGATGGAGCGGTTCGGGTCTATATTGCCCGATGCCGCACTGGGAACCGATGTTATTGTGGGATTCCCCGGTGAGACAGAAGCGCACTTCAAAAAGACCGTCGATTTTATCCAGCAGCAGCCATTCACTTATTTACACATTTTCCGGTATAGTCCCCGCGAAGGTACGGTGGCGGCCAAGCTGGAAAATCCGGTCCCGTTTCATGAAATCAAACGCCGCAGCGCTGTTTTACACGAAGTGGGTCAAAAATTGAAATCAGGATACGCTGATAATTTTTCCGGCCAAACCCTCAATGTGTTGTTTGATCAGTTCCGGGACGGTGTAGCGAGCGGTTATACACGGAATTATCTGCGGGTTCAGGTGCCTGTCACACACGACATCAGTCAATCCATCTTGCCCGTTATACTGGGTAAGTCTGATCGGGGAAATTTCAGTGGGACCCTGGCACGTGAAGCAGCAGCGGAGGTAGGATGATCATTCGTCCTTATCAGGGGAAATCACCGAAAATCCACCCCACGGCCTGGATTGCGGAAAACGCAGTGATCATTGGCGATGTGGACATTGGTCCACGGGTGAATATCTGGTACAATGTGGTCATTCGCGGCGATTTGAACCGAATTGTAATTGGGGCGGAGACCAATGTGCAGGACGGCACGATCATCCATGTGGAATCGGATAATGGTCCCTGTCTCATCGGCGGGCGGGTCACAATTGGCCATGCGGCGATAGTGCATGGCTGCGAAGTGGGCAATAATGCCCTGATCGGGATGGGCGCGATCGTTCTGAGCTGGGCTACTTTGGGTGAAGGCAGCCTGGTTGCCGCCAATGCGTTGATCAAGGAGCACGCCATCATTCCGGCACGGACATTATGGGCTGGTGTTCCCGCCCAACAGCGGAGTGAAGTCACTGACGAGATGCTTTCCCGTATGTGGGAAGGTTGCGATCATTATTTGCAACTGGCGAATGAGTATAAAAAGCTCGATTCCGAGCCACAGAATAACGCAGAGCAGAATGGGAAGATCGCACAGAAGTGAAAAAGGAGGGGCTGATCAAAAATCAACCCCTCCAAAAGCTCCTTAAAACCGTTCCGCTTCAATTTTTCTTACTTCATGAGCAGCATCTTGCGGCTGGCGCGGAATGTCTGTTTACCTCCGGTAGCTAGGACTTCCAACGTGTAGAAATAAAGTCCTGAACCAACCATCCGGCCAGATGCATCCTTACCCTGCCATTGCAGGTGATAAGAACCCGGCTGTTTGTCTTCATTTGTGAGCGTTGTGACAAGCCGTCCCCGGATATCATAAACTGCCACCCGAACCCGGCCTGCTTCCGGCAGGTCATACCGGATGGTTGTGACCGGATTAAAAGGATTGGGAAAAGCCGGGTGCAGGGAATAGGCCTCCGGAACTACGGTGCCAGAAGCAACCCGACCCGAGCCTCCTGTGAGAAGTTTGTAGAGTCGCGCGGCTTCCGTCTGGTTGTCCGTTGTTAAAAGGTGGTGCTGGGCTTGTTTAATCCTGTCAGCCACCTGGCGTTGCTCCGGCGAAGTCTTGGCCAGAATAGAACCTTCTGTCTCATACAGCAGCAATGCGATTTCCAGGGTGTAATAGTCCACATATTCCGGATCAGAACAGTCATCAATCAGGCTCTGGGCTGCTGCAATGGCTTCAGCATCCAGACCTAACTTCTTATAAACCCAGATCAGGTAATTTTGAGCCAGCTTTTGCTGCTCTTCCTTATCGAAGTTGA
>JAIPJQ010000116.1 GCA_021734065.1 Fidelibacterota bacterium
CTGCCTCCCCGGCAAAGATTTCCGCAACCAATGCATGCGATTCGGAAACTTCTACCCGTTTGAGACCATCCAGGGCTGCGATCCCGGATTCATTCTGGGGTAATTGTTTCAGCTCATTCCAAATGGCTGCCCGGCTCACCTCCGGTGACCACATATATTGGATCATACGGTATTCTTCCTCACTGGGAGAATGTCCCAGCAATTCCACGAGCCGGTCTTTCATTGTATCAGAAGAGAGGTCAATCTGTTGTTTCATTATACTCACTTTATCGTTCTGTCATGTGCTCAAAAAAAATTAATCATGGTAAAAATATGGTCTGCTGTACCAATTTTGTAAAATGTCTCCGGGAAGCGTAGGCCGGGGTCAGCTTTATTTTCAATTCCACTTCATCCGATTTAAATCCCCAGGGAATTTTCCATTCAAATTGCATGGATTCGAAAAGCAATTTCCTGCTATCCACCAGGGTTTCCAGTAATTCTCCTTCAGAATTATTGATCGTGATGGTCACATAGGCCGGTTCGGTAACCTGAAAACGACCCATCACTGCATTTTTCAGGGAGCTGAATCCGGCGCGGTAATGCAGTGTGTCAGTGCCCATCCAGTAGTAGTGAACGCCCAAACTATCACTGACCCATAATTGGCCAAATTGATTGTCAATCGCGATTCCTTCCGGATTCCGCAAGCTCACATTTTCCACATCCGGACCTAAACTCACCAAATAATTCAATTCAGAATCAAATTTATGCACACGCTGGTTCAACAGATCGGTTACATAAATACTGCCATAATAATCCGTGACCACCTGCCGGAATTCGAAAGACTCAAAGGGGAAATCCGGGTCGATTACTGCCAGCACGCGGCCGGTCATATCCAACTTCACCATTCGTTTACCGTCCGCGTCGATCACCACCAAAAAGGACTCTCGTAAATGCGTCCAATGTTGATCGCCATCATGGAGTGTAAACGCCACCGGATCGTGCAATGGGTACTCTCTGGAGGAATAAATGGCCTTTTGAAATTTTCGATTACTATTGAATATGGAAATGCGGTTGTTGAGCCGTTCCAGAATGTAGTACGCACCGGACACACTTACCGCAATATCCACCGGCTCACCCAACTGGCCGTCCGTGCGTCCCGGACTGCCCCACGCTGCAGTCATGTGCATTTTTCCATCAATAATGCTGTACTCTGAAATCGTATGGCTCAGACGCCAGCTAACGAAAATCTTACCTGCTGGTGTTGACCAAATTCCGGAAGCACCACGGAATCTCGGGGGAGCCTCCAGTGAGCGCCATTCCGGCCAGTGGTGTCCGGGTAGCCGGGTCCACACCCCATCCGGATCCGGGGAAATTCCCGCCAGACCGCGAATTTCAGGGTGTAACGCCTCGCCCTGAATGTCCTGAAACGGACCATTGATCGCAGCCAGACTTGCGATGGTTACCACATTCCCATGTGACTCAAACCGGTCCAGCGCGTCCATCCAGGTAAAATGCGACTGAACAGGATTGGGTTGGATCCAGGTGGTGGATTGGGCCGTGGCAATTGAGATCAGGAGGACTGGGAAGAGGTATTTGAGGTTCATGAAAGGGCGTTCTTAATGCGTTCCGCTTGTGGCCTGGAAATCCCCGGAACGGCCATGATTTCTTCCACGGTGGCATTTTTAATGCGCTGCACCGACTTGAAATGTTGAATCAGGGCCAATCGTCTTTTGGGACCGATTCCGGAGATATTATCCAAGGCTGATTTCACCATCTTCTTACCACGCCGTTTGCGCTGAAAGGTAATGGCAAAGCGGTGGGCTTCATCACGGATTCGACGCAGCAATATCACGGAGGGCGATGTTTTGGGCAAGCCCAGCGGCGCCGGATGACCCGGGATGAATACCTCCTCCAACCGCTTGGCCAGACCAAGAATGGGAATATGGTCCAGCCCCAATTGTGTTAATACCGATTTGGCCGCTGACAACTGCCCTTTTCCACCATCAATGAGAATCAGGTCCGGCTCGGGCAGCGCTTCGGCTCTCACGCGGGAATAGCGGCGATGGACCACCTCCCGCATGCTGGCAAAGTCATCAATCCCCTGAACTGTTTTAATCTGAAATTTCCGGTACTCTTTTTTCGCCGGTTTGGCGTCGATAAAACAGACCATGGAAGCCACTGTTTCGGTACCACCCAGATGGGAAATATCAAATCCTTCAATGCGGCGTGGCGGGCCATTCAATTGCAAGTCATCCTGAAGCGCCCGCACCATTTTAGGGATGAATTCGACTTTGAGCTTTTGTTGAGCCACCAGCTCGGCCAGCATCAATTCTGCATTGCGTTCACCCAATGACATCAAATCCCGTTTTTCGCCGATCCGGGGGATATGGAGTTGCACCTTATACCCTGCCTGCTCCCATAGCCATTTTTCCACGATATCGCCATCTTCCACCATGCCCGGGACAAGAATTTCCCGCGGGATATGGACGGTGTCCGTATATAGTCGAGTGAGCAATTGTCCCAGGAGAGTGCCTTCCGCCCGCTCGTCAGCATTTTTGAAGAAAAAGTGCTCCTTGCCAATCAACTTCCCGCTGCGTATGCGTAGTAACATGCCTACCGCCAGATTCTCCTGACGAGCCAGGGCAATCACATCACGATCGTTGAAGTCACTGGTTTTCAGGCGCTGTTTGGCTGCGTAATTCCGTACTGCATTCAATTGATCCCGGAAACGTGCCGCTTCTTCGAAGACCAGATTCTCCGAAGCCTGTTGCATGTGGGCTTCCAACCACTGCTCCACCGGAGTGGTATCTCCTTTCAGAAATGCTTCCACACGGGTAATCATTTCACCGTAATCCGCCTTTGAAATAAGTCCCTGACACGGACCGTCGCAGCGCTTGATGTGATAATCCAGACAAAGCTGGATTTTGTTGTTGGCAACAGCCTCATCGGTAATGTTGTACTTGCAGGAGCGAATGGTGAAGATATTCCGTATGACCGCCAGACTAGCCCGCAGGGTCTTCACATTGGTGTAAGGACCATAATAGATGGAGCCGTCCTTCTCGATTTTCCGGGTCACGAAGACCTGGGGAAAATCCTCGTTTGTGATGCGGATGTAGGGATAGGATTTATCATCACGCAAATCCACATTGTATTTGGGGTGGTGCTCTTTAATGAGGGTCGCTTCCGTGAGCAATGCCTCCACATCGCTGCGCGTCACAATGGTTTCCATATCCCAGATACGGGACACCAGCATGGCGGTTTTGGGATTATCCGGCGTCCCGGTGAAATAGGAACGCACCCGGTTCCGCAAGACCTTCGCCTTTCCAATATAGATGATTTTCCCCTGCTGATTTTTGTAGAAATAGACACCGGGTGATTTTGGTACCCGTTTTAATTTTTCCCAAATGGGTGCTTCGGGAGCCGGTAATCCTGTGCGTGAAGTGGTCATACGCCCGGGATATACTCAGGAACCAGCTGCTTGTTCACTTAATTCGACGAGCACACCACCGGCGGATTTGGGATGGATAAAAATAATGCGTTTGTTATGCGCGCCGGGAACCGGTGCCTCCGTGGTGAATTGGATACCCGCTTGTTTCAGCTTGGCCACCATTTCGTCCAGTCCTTCCACACTCAGGGCGATATGATGCAGGCCGGGCCCGCGTTTTTCAATAAACCGAGCCACACCGGATTCGCCATTCAGCGGTTCCAGCAACTCCAGATTCACGTCGTCAACGGGATAAAAATGGGTTGTCACACCCTCCCGTTCCACCACTTCACTACCGGCAAAGACGATTCCCAGTAGAGATTCAAGAAAATGACGAAATCCGTCGGGATCCTGGGTGGCAATGGCAATATGGTCGATACTTTTAATCTTCATGGTGTTCCACCGGAAAGTAGTAATCTACCCATTTATGAGATTCCTGGCGATGGTAAATTTCAAGAACCGGCCCGGCAACGGACATCCCCCGCTGTTCAAGCCAGCGTCCGGCTGCCGGATAGATCTTGAACTGACCGATAATGGGTGACCTCTCAAATCTGCCATGGAGAGCCGGTCCCGACAGCACCCGGCGGTAGATCAATCCCTCCGGAATTGAGGAAGAATCTGTGAGCATCACTCCCACAAACGCCTCAAGTGAATCGGCAACTACCAGTTTGGGGTTGTCAAAATAAAGTCCGCAAACACCCGTCACATTCGGAGAGTCGTTATTAACCATGGGGAATAATTGGGATTCGGTGTAGTCCAGAATTTCCCGATAGGATGTATGCAACCATTGACCGGCCATTATGATTTCCGGCTGTTGATCCATCTTCAGATCTACCCGTTTAAAGGCGCCAAGAAACCAGGCCAGCGACAATATGAGCAGAATGAGAATTGCCAGAAATATGGCAAAGCGTTTGACGCGCAGGGAAATCTCGGAAATATTCAATTTTCAGGTTTCCAGGCCGCGCTGAAACAATAATTGATCATTTTCAGGGAATACCGCAATCAAACCGCTTCCGTTTATTCATCCATGGTAACCAGAATATTACAAATCTGATCCTGCAAATAATTCGCCCAGGAAGTGGGTACGGTATAGTGGTTCACCATCAGGCTGAAAATGATGGGCTCCTCCTGCATCGTCCACAGGTAACCGCTGAGACTGCGGACGTAGGAAACATATCCGGTTTTTGCACGCACCCGTCCAGCGGCCGGCATGCCTTTCATGCGGGTTTTTGTGGTGCCATCCACGCCAGCCTGGGGTAATGACATGATAAAAAGGTCCCGATCCGGGTGATCCCACATCATTTGCAGTAGTGAAACAGTGGTGTTGGGAGAGACCAGATCCAGACGCGACAAACCGGAACCATCCCGAATTGTCAGGTTCCGGGTGTACATCCCAAGCGAATCGTATAATGCCATCTGAACCTTGATTCCCTCACGGTCGGTGCCCTTTTCACCAAACTCAGCCCCCAGTGTGCGTTGCAGCGTTTCGGCGATAAAATTCTGACTGGGTTTATTCACCTTCTCAATAATGTCCCACATGGGATGGGATGTGTGGGTAAATATCGGTGTATATTGTTCATAATCGGGTGTAGCCATCCAATCATCCACATCTACCGGATCACCGGTTACGACAATTCCATTGCGCTCCAGATATTGCTTCAGGACATACACCGTGAACAGCGTGGGATTTTCCACCGTCAGCGCGTCCCAGTCAATGCTGTCCGCCTGGCTCCACACGCCCTTGTACCAACCCTCATTTTTTGCCCGTTTCCGCCAGTTATTGTATTTGGTGGCTGAATCGGGTCCTACGGTGATGAGCGAGTCTTCCACCGTAAGATAGTCGGTATCCGGATAAGGAATAATTTCCACCGGTTCACCAATCTTGGTGGGAACGATTTTGTGGTCTATGTAATTTTCATTGAAAGAGAGTCCGGAAATCTGCGCGCCGTAGTAGTACGGTTCATCGTCCCAACTCCAGCCATACCCCAACGGTTCATCCTCAAAAATATTGTCATCCCCCACGATTGCGCCGTTGATTTTTTTAATTCCACGGGCTTTCAGTGAATCCGTAAACCGGATAAAGAGAGAGTCATAATTGTCGTCATGAAACCGCCAGGACCAGGTGGGATCAGCGCTTCCCTGTACGAACAAATTCCCGTTCAGAACCCCCTGTTCATCAATTTTCCCGTCAGTCCAGAAGGTGGTTTCATACGTGTATTCGGGACCCAGCATGCACAGCGCCGCCGCAGTGGTGTAGAGCTTCATATTGGAGGCAGGCATGAACATTTTCCCCGTATTCCGCTCATAAATCACTTCACCCGTCGTGGCGCGGACGACCTTCACACCCCAATAAGCCATATCGAAAGGTGAATTGTTCAACAAAGTGTCAATCTGGTAAGCGGCTTCATCATACTGATTCCGCAGCAACTTCATTTTTTTCACCGGTGTGGCATTGTGTGAATAGGAGCAGGCACCCAGAAGTGCTACCAACCCCGTAATCATCAATCCTCTGAATCGTGTGTTACACTTTGATTTCACAACTTATCCTCTCTTTTGTCAGCATTTCCCAATTGTTTGATTTTGAAATTCATTCACAAAAAATTCACAGCACAATTTCTACCGAAAACCGGCCAGACCCATTACCGGGGGCGCACACCCATGCCCGGTTCATTCCCCAAAATTAATTTCCCGGCTTCATTGCCCACACCCACATAGGGGTCATTGGCAATCAGGACATTTCCATCCAGATCCAGCCAGCGCATGAAGCCACCCAATTGGGCGGCTGCGGAAATTCCCACCGATGATTCCACCATGCAGCCCATCATTAAATCCATCCCGTACTTTTGGGCCAGAGCTATCATTTTCCGGGCATTGGTGAGCCCGCCACATTTCATAAGCTTGATGTTAATGCCGTGATAAACCCCCGCCAATGCCGGCACATCCTCCGGCCGGACCGAATTCTCATCCGCCACAACCGGCAGCGGTGACCAATCGTGCAGCTTTGCGATGTCATCCAATTGGTCAGCGGGCATGGGTTGCTCGATGAATTCCACATTTTCCCCTGCCAGCCACTCAATATGGCGTTTGGCTTCATCCACGGTTTTCCAGCCCTCGTTGGCGTCCACTCGGATGACCTTATCGGTGTGTTTTCGGATGGTGTCCATGATCGCCTGATCATTGGGCGTTCCCAACTTGATCTTGAGAATGGGATAAGGTGTGGCTTCCTCCAACTTCACCGGGATCATGTCCAGTTCGGAAATGCCAATGGTATAGGACGAGACCGGCAGGTCAGTTCCCGCACCAAAAATGTCATGCAAGGGTTTATCTAATCGCTTGCCGTATAGATCCCAGAATGCCATGTCCAGACTGGCTTGCAGAGCGTAGCTGTCCGGGAACAGGGCTTCCAATGCTGCCTGGCGTACCTGGGAATCCTCCACGGATAACGCGGTGATGTCGGCGGTCATACTTTCCAGATACTGGAGTACCAAATCTTTGGAATCATGATAGCGCTTATTGGGTGCCGCTTCTCCATAACCGGTGTGCTCACCGTCTGAAATTTTCACAATCACCACATCATAATACGATTCTGCACTGCGGGCGATTTTAAACTCAAACTTGGTGGTGATACGCTGTACTTCCCAGCTCAGTGATAATTTCATTTTACTCCCCAATTCGGGTTCATCATTTTCAAAATTTCTACCTTCCCCGGAAATCACGCTTCAAAGTCAATGCCACCGCATTCGCTACCTCTCCCGTAGGCTCCCGGACCATATCCTCCACCGGCAAATGGA
>JAIPJQ010000117.1 GCA_021734065.1 Fidelibacterota bacterium
AAAAACAGCAGGTAAATGATAAAGAATACAGGCAGCAATACCGGTATCGAAAACTTGAACACATACCCTAAAAAGCTGGGGACCTTCACACCGGCCTGTTCGGCAATATTTTTCACCATAAAATTGGGCGCGTTACCAATGTAGGTCATTGCGCCGAAAAAAACCGCCGCCACGGAAATCGCCATGAGATACACCACCGACGAGACATCACCGGTCACCGGTGAGGGAACAGCACCCTGGGAAAATTGCACAACCTCCGCGCCCTTATCAATACTCAACCCGAATTTTCCCATGGAGCCTGAGAGAAAATTCAGGTACGTGGGGGCATTATCCAAAACACCGGAGAGCGAGCCGGTGAGCCAGTAAAATTTTGACACGGTGAAACTGGCAGCATTCTCCTTCGCGTAGGCTGCGATGAGTTGGAGCGCCGGGATCATTGTGGCAAAAATTCCCACAAAGAGATACGCCACCTCCTTTATGGGTTCAAAATTGAACTCATTTCCTTTTAGCGCTTCCTTGTCCGCATTCCGATACGACAACCAGGCCACAGTGAACATGATGATTTCCCGAATGCCAAAAGGAACATGGACCATCTGCTGCAGACTGGGGAAGCCGGAAATCACTGCCGGATCCATAAACACGCTGATGATGATGACGAGCAGGTAGAGAAAATTCTTTTTTCCCCGCAGGGTGATTTTCCCGGTATACTCCCGTTCCACGGACTGCTCTTTATCGCGATAATCCAGTACCAGAAAAATGGCCAGTACAAAAATGATTGCTGCCAGCCAGATGTGCCACACATGACCGATGACCCAGAAAAAGGGGACGCCCTTCAGGAAGCCCAGAAACAACGGCGGATCACCAATGGGTGTAAGCCCGCCTCCGATATTGCTCACGATAAAAATGAAAAAGACGATGTGAAACGGTTTGAGACGGCCTTCATTTACCCGCATGTAGGGACGGATCAGTAACATAGAAGCGCCGGTAGTCCCAATCAAATTGGCGATGATGGCGCCCACGAACAGTATCGCCACATTCACCAGGGGTATGCCTTTGCGATCCACTTTGATGAGAATGCCACCGGATGCAACGAACAGACCCGTCAGCAACGCAATGAAGGAGATATACTCCTCCAATGTGTGTAGCAGACTGATGGTTCCATGATCAATCCGGACGAGATAATAGGTCGCCACCACGGCGCCCAGCAGAATAGCGACTTTGGGATAATGATGCTCCCAGAAGTGGGAATAGAATAAGGGACCCGTAGCGATCATAATCAGCAGTATCCCAAAGGGAATGACCAACCAGGTAGGCGGCAGGGCTGCATGCACATCGTGGGTTGCGGCCGCGTGGTCATTCGTCACTTCACCAGCGTGAACCGCATGCTCCGCCATGGTGGCGGTATCTGCCATCGTCCCGTCGGCATGTTGACCCAAAACAACACTTCCCAGTCCCATCAGACCAAGAATCAAAATCAGCGTAAAAACCTTTTTCATGAATGTCCTTTCATCACCAGACTTGGTCCTGTTCACAGTCCTACCGCTGCATCACTCCTGAGCGGGCTTTCGGGATTGCAGAAGCAATTGATAAAGGGCCGGCGTCAGCTCCCCCTGATGAAATAATTCCGAAACCCCGGTGAAAAAATGCGCCAGATTGATTCCGGTGGATTTTTCATATCGTGCTGCCTGTAACGCCATTTCCAACTTGTCCAAACGTCGCACAAATTCCGCTTCCGGTGAATCGCCCTGCTCAAATTCGAGCCAAAGCATCATCAGCGCTTCCCCATCGGGAATATCACCCAATAGCTGCTGTAGCGCTGATTTCTCCCGGTTGAATTTCTCCGTCGCTGTTACACCATCCTCCGGTGTGAGATCACCAATGACACTTTCGGCTAAATCATGGAGCAATGCCATCTGCACCGCTTTTTCGCGATTGATGTGCTCTCCTTCTGCCGGGGCAATGAGCAAGGCCAACAGCGCCACAAAAAAGCTGTGGTCCGCTACCGATTCACCCTCTGCCGGGGTAATCCCCGATTGCAGCCAACCGGCGCGCTTGGTTTGCTTCAGTGTATAAATCTTGTCCAGCAAGCCAAGAATTCGCTCTGCAGAAGGGTGACTGTGGTGGGAATTTTTCATCGGCGCAATGTTAACTGATACGGTCTAAATAAGCCACTGAAACCACCGCTTTTTTCCATGGAAATTCTGACGCCAGGCCAGCGTAAACGCAAGCCGGTTAGCGTCTGCAAGTCCTGCCGGAGATATTGAACAGTATTGATTAAGCCCGTTTTTATTATCATGCACCAAGCATTACTGATTGTTTTTACATGAGATATGACAATTCCAAACCTCCATGCGGTTTTTCGCGGAATGGTCCTTTCCGGTCTTGTTTTTGCGTATGTAAGCGCAGGGGGTGTTGCAATGCAACGACGAGAAAGATTGACGCCACTTCGTATTCTGTCCTTATCTAATGGAATTCCGGAACCGTTTAATCAGGAACGATTATAGTGAACACCGCCACTTTTTCCCGGGGAGTACATCCTCACGAATACAAAGAACTGACCAGCCACAAACCCATTGAGAAACTGCCGGCGCCCGAATCCGTATTCATTCCACTGCAGCAACACATCGGAAAACCATGTGAACCGTTGGTAGCCAAGGGCGATACTGTCACCACCGGACAAAAAATCGGTGACGCGGAAGGATTGGTCACGGCTCCGGTACACGCCTCCATCAGCGGCGTGGTGAAAAGTATCGGCCACTTCCCCCATCCCCTGGGCGGCAGGGTTGAAATGATTCACATCCAAAACGGGTCAACCGGCGCGTCATCCGATTCTGAAATCCTGCTTGACCGCCCTTCGGACTGGGAAAAAGCCTCGCCGGAAGAATTGATCCGGGTGGTTCGGGAAGCAGGCATTGTGGGTATGGGTGGCGCCGGATTTCCTGCGCATGTAAAGCTGAATCCCCCACCGGATAAACCCATTGATGCATTCATTCTCAATGGCTGTGAATGCGAACCCTACCTCACAGCCGACCATCGCATGATGGTGGAAAACACCGACGAAATTCTGCTGGGCATGGCCATCATCTGCAAAATTCTGGGTAAATGTAAAGGCTACATCGGAATCGAGAAAAACAAATCGGATGCCATCCAACGCATGCAGGAACGGGTAGAGGCATTGCACTACGAATTTGCGGTGGTACCGCTGGAGGTGAAATATCCCCAGGGGGCTGAAAAAATGCTCGTTCAATCCGTCCTGAAACGAAAAGTACCTGCTGGCGGCCTGCCGCTGGATGTGGGCGTGGTTGTACACAACGTGGGAACGACCCTGGCGATTCACGATGCAATTATTAACGGAAAACCCGTTACACAGCGCGTTGTAACGGTAACCGGTGATGGTTTGCGTGACCCGAAGAATATTCTGGCACCTGTGGGAGCACCCTTTCAGGATCTGCTGACCTATTGTGGTGAAACCATGTCGGAAACGAAACAGGTCTTCATGGGCGGCCCCATGATGGGATTGGCGCAATACGATTTGTCCGTCCCGCTGGTGAAAACCACCAGCGGAATCGTCAGTTTGCATCAGGAGCCGGTGGGCGCCATCCGGCAAATGCCCTGCATCCAGTGCGGTAATTGCGTAAGCGCCTGTCCCATGAATCTGATTCCAACCCGTCTGGCACGCTACACCCAAAACCAGCGCTACACGGAGTTAGTAGACTGGGGCGTGTTTAATTGTATCGAATGTGGCTCCTGCGCCTTCGTTTGTCCGTCTTCCATCCCACTGGTACAGTGGATCCGGGTGGGAAAGAATAAAGCCCGTCAAGGTCAAAAGAGCGCTTCATGATGATAAACATCTCTCAGAGCATCCATTTTTCAGCTGCAGGATTTCGGCTGACAAACCTTTTCAATCGAATCCTCACAACAATTCGGAACCCAAATCAATGAGTATCCCATCCCCAGCGTCGTCCAAAGGAAAATCCAAACTGAAGGAACCGGAAAACCTGCTCATTCTGGCTTCCTCGCCCCACTTGCATACCACCACCTCAACCCAATCCATCATGTGGCAGGTGGTTCTGGCGCTTTCGCCAGCAGCAACCATGGCGATCTATTATTTCCGGTGGCCGGCAGTCGTAATCATCCTCACCAGCGTCATCGCCGCGGTACTCACGGAAGCAGTTATTAATCGTCTGAAAGGGGAAACTCTCACCATAACGGATGGCAGCGCTGTTATTACCGGACTTCTCCTGGCGCTCACACTGCCGCCCACCTTCAGCATCGGAGGGACCATTCTGGGAGCTGTTGTGGCCATTGGCATCGGAAAACAGCTATTTGGTGGACTGGGATACAATATTTTCAACCCGGCGCTGCTGGGTCGGGCATTTCTTCAGGCAAGCTTTCCCATCGGCATGACGACTTGGTCAACTCCTGCTACGCTTGCCGGTAGTGCTGTGGATGGTGTCTCTACTGCCACGCCGCTGGGACTTTACAAATTTGAACACGCACTGACCGGCTACGCAGATTTATTCGTAGGAAATGTGGGCGGCTCACTAGGAGAGACGTCAGCATTGGCTATTCTAATTGGTGGTCTCTATCTCCTGATCCGGCGCTTTGCTGATTGGCGGATTCCGGTAAGTTATTTGGGCGGCGTTGTGATCATCGGTGGCATCTTCTGGGCATTTGCACCGAACCAATTTCCTGATCCGGTTTTTCATCTGCTTTCAGGTGGTCTGATTCTGGGCGCTTTTTTTATGGCCACGGACATGGTGACATCACCCATTACACACCTGGCCACCTGGATCTATGGCATTGGGATGGCGCTGATTTTGGTAATTATTCGTCTCTTTGGCGGACTTCCGGAAGGCGTTATGTACTCCATTCTGCTCATGAATGCTGTGACACCGTTGCTGAATCGCTACACCCGACCGAAAATTTTCGGGGAGGTGCAGTCATGACACAACACACGTCAGGTTCAGGTAAAATGGTCTTGGTTCTGACACTCATTACCGCACTTTCAGGCGCGATTCTGGCGGCGTGGGACAGTTACACCGCACCCAAAATCACCTACCATCGTGAACAGGCGTTGCTGGTGGCAATTTCACAGGTACTCCCGGCGCATGATTCCACCCGCACAGTGGTGCTAAACGGACAGACATTTTACGAAGCATTTGCTGGCGATTCATTGGTGGGTGTTGGCTTCCAGGCTTTGGGGAATGGCTTTCAGGGACAGATTCGGATGATGCTGGGAATGACGCCTGATTTGGAGACGATTACCGGACTGGAAATCCTGGAGCAGGTGGAAACGCCCGGATTGGGTACGAAAATCGCCCATGATCCGTCGCAACGATCCGACCCGGAATGGTTCACCAAGCAGTTCAACGGGCTCCTCCCCAGTCCGGAACTTACCGTCATTAAAAATGCCACCCCGACCCATTCCAACGAAATCCAGGCCATCACCGGTGCTACCATTTCCAGTCAGGCGGTGGTACGCATCCTGAACCAGCAAATTGAATCAGCCCGTCAGGCATTCCGGACCGGAAGCGAGGTGGTCCATGGCTAAGAAACAAATCAGTATCTGGCAGGAAATTGTAAAGGGACTCTGGCGTGAAAATCCCGTGCTGGCCACACTTTTGGGACTCTGCCCCACCCTTGCGGTTACCAATACCGCCGTTAATGGACTTGCCATGGGACTGGCCACGTCCTTTGTGCTGCTCAGTTCCAGTCTGTTTATCTCAAGTTTGCGTAATTTCATCCCCCACCAGGTGCGGATCGCCAGCTATATCGTCATTATTGCCACATTTGTCACGGTAGCCGATCGTTTTCTGGCAGGCTTTTTTCCCGCTATCAGCCAGTCGCTGGGACCCTATGTGCCACTGATTGTGGTGAATTGTCTCATTCTGGGACGCCAGGAAGCGTTTTCCTCCAAAAATAAAATCAGCCGCTCCCTGCTGGATGGCATAGGCATGGGATTGGGATTTTCACTGGTTTTAATCGCACTGGGCATGGTGCGCGAACTCCTGGGATCCGGTTCCATTTTCGGCATCACACTGCTGGGCGAGTGGTTTGAGCCCTGGATGGTGATGATTTTGCCGCCGGGTGCTTTTCTTACACTGGGCTTTTTCATCGCCATTGCCAACTGGATCAACGACCGGAGGGCTACCGCATGAATCTATTCCTGATTTTTATCTCCGCCGCGGTGGTGAACAATTTTGTCCTCTCCTATTTCCTGGGTATTTGCCCTTTTGTCGGTGTTTCCCGGAAAGTCTCTTCCGCCGTGAGCATGGGATTGGCGGTTATTTTCGTCATGGCGATTTCCTCTGTATTTACCTGGCTCATCTACCATCTGATTTTGGTGCCCTTCAACATGGAAATTCTGGAATATGTGTCATTTATTCTGGTAATCGCCTCGTTGGTACAACTGGTGGAGATGTTCATCCGGAAGGTGAGTAAGCCGTTGTATGACACACTGGGAATATACCTGCCGTTGATTACCACCAACTGTGCCATTCTGGGATTGGCGCTGTTTTCTGTCTTAAGAGAATACAATTTCATCGAAAGTTTAGTTTTCGGGCTGGGCGCTGGAGCCGGATTTACACTGGCGCTGGTCATTATGGCTGGCATTCGGGAGGAACTGGACATGGCGCCGGTCCCAAAATATTTCCAGGGTGCCGCCATCACCATGATCGTAGCCGGTGCGTTGGCATTGGCATTTATGGGTTTTGCCGGACTTATTTCAATTTAGAACTGAGGTAGAATAATGGAAGTGACAAGCTTTTTAATCTCTGTAGCCAGCATGGGGAGTTTGGGCGCGCTGTTTTCTGCCGGACTGGCGGTAGCCAATAAAAAGCTGCATGTTGAAGAAGATCCCCGCATCGTGGCTGTGTTGGAATGGCTGCCCGGCGCCAATTGTGGCGGTTGTGGGTATCCCGGATGCGCCAATTTTGCCGAAAATCTGGTTGCCGGCCGGGTGGAACTGTCCGGATGCCCGGTCTGCGATGATTATTCACGAGCGGAAATCGCTGCGATCTTAGGTATTGATGCCACGTCCGGTGAGAAATTAATCGCCCGGGTCATGTGTCAGGGTGGCAACAACGAAGCCGCCCTGAAAGCGGAATATCGCGGAATCGAAAATTGTACGGCGGCGCTGCTGCTGGGTGGTGGGGATAAATTGTGCGAATATGGCTGCCTGGGGTTTGGTGATTGTATCGAAGCGTGTCCTTTTGACGCCATGTACATG
>JAIPJQ010000118.1 GCA_021734065.1 Fidelibacterota bacterium
GTTTCTCGGCGGCGATATCATTCTTGATGTATCTAGGCGCAAATCTTGCTCCCATTCCCTGGCCATTTTTGCTCCTAAATCTATTCCTCTCGAACATATTATTACAAACCCTTCGTCAACATACGAGGGCGCAGAGATGACGCAAAGTTCACAAAGGAGCGGGATATAACCAGACTTATGCGGGGACTGGATTTCCGTTTTGAGAATTTAGATTTGCGATTTGGAATTTGTTTGAGATTTGGCTTTTGTACTTCGGGATTTCCTGTGTGGTACCTTCGGCGAAGTCGCCCTACCATTTATTCACTCTGAAGATTTTTATGCCCGTCCAGGGGATGAGCCGATGGGAGACAGACATTTCTCCCCTGACTCCCAATAAGTCATTTGATAATCGCAATTCGCTCATCCGGTAATTCGCAATTCGGTTAAATTCGATCCATTCGATGTTTATCCGTCCGTAAGCAGTCAGCGGCAAAAAAATCCCCGCACACCATGGTTTTTCGTTTCCGTAACCATGAGGTGCAGGGATCTATTAACTGAAAAAACGAAACCGGATTGCGGGGCCGTATTTTAAACGGATACCGCGCATCCGGCGGTCTTCGCCTGCTTCGTCAGCAGATTAACCTTTGATGACCCAAACCTTGATCTCGGCTTTCACATCAGTGGCAATCTTGATGGGGACATTATAAATCCCCAGCGCCTTGATGGGCTCTTCCAACAGGATGTCCCGCTTATCTACTTCATAGCCCTTGGCGGCAATCAGGTCGGCAATGTCCTGGGCGGTAACCGCTCCAAAGACCTTGTCGTCCTCGCCCACCTGAACCGTGGCTTCCAGGGAGAGATTCCCCAGTTTGGATGCCAGGGTGTGAGCCTTTTGCATATCGCGGGCCGCTTTGGTTTCCCGTAATGCTTTCTCCTGCTCATAGACCTTTAAAAAGCCTCTGGTGGCCGGATAGGCAATTTCCCGGGGAATCAGATAATTACGGCCGTAACCGTCCTTTACATTGACGATTTCACCGGCGCTGCCCAGTGTATCCACATCTTTCCGAAGAATGACTTTCATATTCGCATCGCTCCTTCCGGCTTCATTACACGTTTTTTACATCAGACGCATAAGACAGCAGCGCGATATTGCGGGCACGCTTAATGGCTGTGACCAATTGACGCTGATGGCTGGCGCAGGTGCCGGTGATCCGACGCGGCAGGATTTTGCCCTCTTCCGTGAGGAAGCGTCTCAGGGTGGAGGGATTTTTATAATCCAAAACCACATCTTTATTTTCGCAGAACTTACAGATCTTCCGCTTGTATTGCATTTTAAAACGCATGGTACATTTCCTTTCTATTTAACACCACGGGCGGGCAATTTTCATTTTATTAAATCAAAAAGACAAAACGACCCGGTGACCGCAGGTTAATAGACTGAAGGGCTTACGCCTCTTCCTTTTTATCGTCCACCTCTTTGTCTTCGTCGTCCTTGTCCTCGACCGCTTCCACATCATCTTCATCTTCACCAGCCTCATCAGCCGTTTCAGATTCCGGATGATCACCCGCATCAGCATCAGCCTTCTCGTCGTCGGCTGCTTCTACAGGTTCTGCTTCCTCTGAGGCCGCTTCCTGCTTGGGTTCGGAATCGTCTTTCACAACTGCAGTCTCAGCTTCAGCTTTAACTTCAGCTTCAGGTGATGTGTCAATATCCGCATCGCCCTTATCGTCCACTTCAGTCGCGGGCTCATCCTCTGCAGTATCTGCTTTGTCAGGTCTTGGGCTGCGGGTATCCCGGCTGTATGACCCCCGGTCCCGTGAACGGGAATCGTCATAGCGTGAACGACCGCCGCGGCGATCGTCTTCGCTTTCATCTTCCGGGATCATGACCTTATCAAATTCCGGCATTTCACCCAACCGTACGGTCAGGTATGCCAGGACGCTGTCGTCCAGTTCGAGACTCCGTTGTAAATCCGTGATCTTGGGGGCTTCACCATTGAGATGCATCAGGACATAATTGCCATACTGCTGCTTCTCGATCTGGTAGGCTAAACGACGTTTTCCCCAGTGTTGAATGTTTGCGACTTCGGCGTCCGCTTCTTTTACGTAACCAGTCACTTTTTCAATCACAGTGGAGATGCCGTCCCCATCGAAATTGGGATTTACAATGAAGAGACATTCGTAATTACGCAAGTGTGCACCTCCTCAATTAAAAACCACCTATGGTTGCGATCAGCGGCGCGATTACCAGCGACACCACCGACATCAACTTGATTAAGATGTTTAACGAAGGTCCTGAGGTATCCTTGAAAGGATCACCCACGGTATCACCGACTACGGCCGCCTTATGGGCATCAGAACCTTTGAAATATTTTTTACCATTTATTTCAATGCCATTTTCAAACATTTTCTTGGCATTGTCCCAGGCACCACCTGCATTGGACTGGAAAATGGCCATGAGCACACCGGACACGGTGACTCCGGCCAATAGACCACCCAATGTTTCCGCGCCAAAGATGAGCCCCACCAAAACGGGGGTGATGATCGCCAACAGTCCGGGTACAATCATCTCTTTAATGGCTGCTTTGGTGGAAATGGAAACACATTCGCCATACTCAGCCTTGCTGATGGCATCGTGGAAAACGGCTTCGTCCTCGTCGGACATTTTTGTGCCGTCTTTGTATTTCTCCACAATCTTCAGTCCGTTCACCAGCGCCGGGATTTCCCGGAATTGGCGGCGCACCTCTTCAATCATGCTCATGGCGGCACGACCCACCGCGCCCATGGCCATGGACGAGAAGAGGAAGGGCAGCATGGCACCCACGAACAGACCCGCCATGACACTGGCATTGGTCACATCAATATTCACCGCTGCCTCCATGGGATCCCAGCCTTCCGACAGGCGGATGTGGGTCACCGTGGTCCGGAACGCGGCAAACAAAGCCAGCGCCGTCAAAGCCGCCGACCCAATGGCAAAACCTTTACCGATGGCAGCAGTGGTGTTACCCACGGCATCCAGCTTATCGGTGCGCTCCCGAACCTCTTTGGGTAACTGCGCCATCTCCGCAATACCACCGGCATTGTCAGCAATGGGACCATAGGCATCCACGGCCAACTGAATCCCGGTATTGGCCAGCATGCCCAGAGCGGCCATGGCAATGCCGTACAGTCCGGCAAAATGATACGCCAGCATGATACCGGCAGCGATAATCAGGATGGGGATCGCAGTGGATTGCATGCCCACACCCAATCCGGAAATGATATTCGTTGCCGGGCCGGTGAGCGACTGGCGGGTAATGCTGCGTACCGGGCGCGTATCGGTTCCGGTGTAGTGTTCGGTGATGGCACCGATGCCCAGTCCGGCTAACAAACCAACGGCCGTTGCCCAAAACACACCCATACTGGTGTAATTCACACCATTCAACTGGAATTCACCCGGCAGCATGAAATAGATCATGGCAAAGATGACCAACATCATAATAGCCGATGAACCGAATTCGCCTTTGTTCAAGCCCTTCTGGGGATTGCCGCCTTCTTTCACGGAAACCATAAAGGTTCCCAGGATAGAGACCAGAATACCCGCGGCCGCGATGAGCATGGGAAGTGTGACAAACCGGAGATCGGCCTGGCCCATAACCAGAATGGATGCGCCAATGACCATTGATCCGATAATCGAACCCACATAAGATTCAAAGAGATCCGCACCCATTCCGGCTACATCACCCACATTGTCACCCACATTGTCCGCAATGGTGGCTGGATTCAGGGGATGGTCTTCCGGAATGCCGGCTTCAACTTTACCCACCAGGTCAGCGCCCACATCGGCCGCTTTGGTGTAAATACCGCCACCCACACGGGCAAAGAGCGCGATGGATGATGCACCCAGAGAGAATCCGGAAATCACATTCATCACCAGTTTGTCATCGGTGGGCCACATGTTGGAATAGAGCATGTAGAGCAAGCCCAGCCCCAATACACCCAGACCAACCACGCTGAGTCCCATGACAGAACCACCGGTGAAGGCTACATTCAGGGCTTTGGGAAGGCTGGTGCGGGCGGCCTGCGCCGTCCGGAAGTTGGATTTTGTCGCCACGCGCATTCCCAGAAATCCGGCCAGTCCGGATGCCAGAGCGCCCACGATAAAGGACAACGCCACCAGCGGGTGTTTGCCCGAACCGGTGTTGGCGAATCCCAGTAAAATGGCCACCACGATAACGAATAGAATCAATACCCGATATTCGGCTTTCAAAAAGGCCATGGCCCCTTTAGAAATGGAATGGCCAATGCGAATCATGGTCTCGTTACCACGATCCTGTTTTGTAATCCACGATGTCCGCCAGAATGCAAACAACAGCGCCACGATTCCCATTGCAGGAACCAGTAGAATTAACGTATTACCCATGCGTCAACGATCCTCCTTGATTGCAACGTCATCTATCTGATTTGTCTGGTTAAACTGATTCATGGTCTGGTCAATGCCATGAACCATCCAATTTTCCACGGCATCCGCCGCGCGTTCAATCACCTGAGGGAGCAATTCTGCCTCCCCTTTTTCAAAATTTTCCAACACATATACTTCAGCCGACTTGGTGCCTTGATTGCCACCAATGCCGATGCGTATCCGGGGGAAATCTTCCGAACCCAGATGCTGAATGACAGACCGGACGCCCCGATGGGTACCGGCACCGCCGGTTTTTCTCACCCGTAACTGGCCAAAAGGAATATCCAGGTCATCAAAGATCACCATGGTATCCTCCAGCTCAATCTGGTAATAATCCATCAAATGTCGCACCGCTTCGCCGCTGTTATTCATATACGTGGTGGGTTTGGCCAGCATAGCTTCCCGACCGTTGTCTTTGGCGTACACATACGCACCCCGTCCGGAACGATAGTCTTGATGCCAGCGACTGGCCAGCAGATCGACCACCATGAATCCCACATTATGCCGCGTATTCGCATACCGGCTCCCGGGATTGCCCAGACCAACGATAAGTTTCAATGCCATTCTGACCTGAAAACACCAGTTCCCTTAAATGGAAACTACGCTTCATCCTTATCGGATTCTTCGTCTTCACCCTCTTCGGCACCTTCTTCAGCTTCCTCGCCCTCTTCACCTTCTTCGCCTTCTTCTTCCAGAACCGGCGTTTCAATTTCCATCTTCTGAGGCGGCTGGATGGAGATCAGGGTGACATCACTGGATTCTAAAATGGTCCAAATGTCCGATTCAAGATCACGGACGTGGATAGCATCACCAATCTTCATGTCCGCCACATCCAGCTCAATGTGATCCGGTACATCAGAACCCTTACAACGGATGGTGAGTTCATGAATGGTTTGCTGCAATACGCCGCCTTCGTCCTTCACACCAGTGGGCGTACCCTTGATGATGAGCGGCACTTCAATTTCCACGATGTCGCGGAGACGGACACCGTGCAGATCCATATGCAGGACCTTGTCCGTAACCGGATGATACTGGATTTCCTTAATGACGGCACGACGCTGTTCACCATTAATGTGGATATTGAAAATACGCTCACCGGACCGGAGTGCTTCCCGGACATCGGCGTAGGACATTTTCAGAGGTACTGCGTCGGTACCATGGGAATAAAAGACCACCGGCACCCAGCCATCGGCCCGCAGCTTTTTAATGGCGGTTTTGCCATTCTCAATCCGCTCATGGATTTTTAATTCATACCTTGTTTCTGCCATGTTAACCTCTTCTTATTGCTTTCCTCGATGCTAAAAATTGAACAACGAGCTAATCGATTCTTCATTGTGGATACGGAGGATTGCCTCGCCGAATACCGGCGCCACACTCACCATCTCCAATTTTTCAAAAACTTTTTCCCGGGGAATCTGAATCGTGTCGGAAACGATCAACTTCTCCACCGGTGAATTTTGAACCCGTTCAATAGCGGGTCCGGACAAAACCGCATGTGTACAAGCGGCCATCACAGACAAGGCGCCATTTTCCTTCGCCGTCCGGGCGGCTGCCACCAAAGTGCCGGCCGTGTCCACCATATCATCCATAATCAACACATTTTTGCCTTCCACCTCACCAATCAGGTGCATCACTTCAGACCGATTGGCTTGTGGGCGCCGCTTGTCAATAATCGCCAGTGATGCATTCAACAACTTGGCATACGAGCGCGACAGGGGAATGCTGCCCACATCCGGCGACAACAAAACCAGGTTTTCCGTGACCTCATTCTCCTTCAGGTGCGAAATAAGCGCCGTCTTGGAGTAGAGATGGTCAAACGGAATATCAAAATATCCCTGAATCTGCGCTGAATGCAGGTCCATGGTGAGCACACGATCAGCGCCGGCAGCGTTAATCATATCAGCCAGCAGCTTGGCGCTGATGGGTACCCGCGGCTGATCTTTCCGGTCCTGCCGGGCATAGCCGTAATAGGGAATTACTGCGGTGACCCGTCGTGCTGAAGCCCTTTTGGCGGCATCCAGCATGAGCAGGAGTTCCATAATGTTGTTGGCCGGTGGATTGGTGGATTGAATGATGAAGACATCCTGACCGCGGATATTTTCGTCATAACGCACCCACAATTCACCATCGCTGAAATCCTTGATGGAAATTTCACCCAATTCCATTTCAAGATAATCAGCTATCCGTTGTGCCAGGTGCGGATTAGAGCGCCCTGTAAACAACTTAGCGTGCATGATTTTGGTGTCCTTTGTTAAGGGTTCCGGTAGGAAATCGCTCCGGGACGAGGATTCGAACCTCGATTCTCGGCTCCAAAGGCCGGTGTCCTGCCGTTAGACGATCCCGGATAGTTGACTGACTCAGTCGTGTATGTTTTGGTAATTAAAGAAATAATGAATCCGATGATTCGAATTCTGTTTGTGTGAAATGAAGAGGGGTCATTCCACCGGCAGGGTTAATACAACTGTATTTTCTTTATCCTGCCGCTGGAAATATAATTGTGCAGCTTCTGCCAATTTTCGGTCCTCAAAAACACCATACACAGTCGAGCCGCTACCCGACAAACTGGCAAACCAGGCGCCCTGCGCAAGCAGGTCCCTTTTAATGGCGCCAATTTGTGGATATGTATGGAACACCGAAGGCTCAAAATGATTTTCAAAAAGCTGCTTCACATCGTCCTTCGTTAAAAGGCGGCCAAAAGTAACCGGCGCCCTCTGGTCTGTCAACTTTAATTTAAGCCCCTCAAATGCTTGTTTTGT
>JAIPJQ010000119.1 GCA_021734065.1 Fidelibacterota bacterium
TCAATCCGCCAGGCGGCATTCTGTACCGCATCAACCACAGCCTGGGTTTCGGCCTCATTGTGGAGTTTGGCTTTATCGCCCTTGATTTTGGACAGTTCAGCGTCAAAGGTAATGCCCTTCGCCGTTTTCAGTCTGGCTGCCAAGCTCCAGTATTCCTCGGGTACAAAGGCATCAATTTCAGCCTGGCGTTCGCAGATCAGTCGCAGGGCTACCGACTGGACCCGGCCGGCGCTGAGACCACTGTAGAGAACTTTCCAGAGAAAGGGGCTGATTTTAAAACCCACCAGCCGGTCAATCATGCGCCGCGCCTGCTGGGAATTCACCAGGTTCATGTCCAGGTCCCGCGGCTCTTCAATCCCATGTTTCACACCATCTTTGGTGATCTCATAAAACAAAATCCGGTGCGTGGGTTTATTTAAGTTTTTCAGCACACGGGTAACGTGCCACCCGATGGCTTCCCCTTCCCGGTCCGGGTCAGTTGCCAGATAAATGGTGTCGGCTTTGGCGGCGGCAGTTTTTAACTGGGTAATGGTTTTTGATTTTCGCTGCAAGTTTACATACAGCGGTTTGAAATCTTCCTGGATATTAATGCCCAGATCACGGGAAGGCAGATCGCGGATGTGCCCCATGGTTGAAAGGACGGTATAGCCCTGGCCCAGGTATTTCTGGATGGTTTTGGCTTTGGAGGGTGATTCGACAATGACCAGGTTTTGCGCCATAGATATTGGTTCCTTTCAACTCCGTTCAGCCGGAGCGGCGAATAATATCATGTCCCGGGGGCTAAAACAACCCCGGAAGAAGTGTGCATGGGTGGAATGTCCGTGACTTTTTTGTAACCCGGTAAAGCCAAATTACTCTTTAATGCAAAGTGCTGAGCACGATGTTAAAGCCGATGCAAATGTCCTTCATAAAAATATTCACACACACCTGGTTGCTGGGATATCTCTTGTTGGGGACGGCTTACCAATATTATCACCTCAGCGCTCACAGCCAATTTCAGGTAACAGATTTCCCACAGGTCACGACGCTCAAAACTTCCACGGTTCACACCCTTTTGGATTGTACGCTGTACAAACTCTCCTTCGGATTTACCGGCGCGTTGACGCCACCGGCTGACGGGGACCATGAATCCACCGGATGGGTTGCAGGAACCGAGTCAGAGCTGCCTGGTTTCGGACAAGGGCATTTCTCCAATTCCCGCGCTCCCCCGCTTCTATAACCTTCCCTGATTTTACCCGCATTCACGGGATAACAGTGATTGTTCTTCGTGAATGCAGCAGTTCACAAGCTCCAAAGCATAAGGTTATAAAAGCATGTCCTATAAAATTTCATCGTTCGTTTTTTCCATCCTCACTCTGTTTACGATTACACTGGTGTTGTCAGGCTGCGGCACCGATCCGGAAGCCGTAATTGAATCCCAGGATTACCATGTCTGTGAGCATTTCACGGACGGTCCGTTTTCTGATGTAACCGCAGCAGAAACCCAATCTGATGCCATTGCCAGGGCCGATTCCACACCCGGTTTTGTAATTCAGCATTTACCGCACACGGTTTATCGTGTGGCATTGAATGACCGAAATGACCACTTTGACGGATATGTGGTTTTTTATCCCACCGCTACAGAGGTGGACACGCACGATTATGTCATTTACATGGACAAATCGGTGGCACCGGTAATCTATGATGTGAGCGATTCAAACCGGGTCATCACGCCGGAGATGGAAACCACCACTGTCGCCGAGTGTCATCTCATTCGCTACAAAGCTATCGTGGAATTCACCACCGGTCATGAGTATGCGCTCTATCTGAATTCTGATACAAACGAGCAGATCAGCATGATCATTCCGGCACTTGAGGATGATGTCCATGACCATTAAGCCAAGCGGGTTGGTACCCATTCTATTTGCCTTGCTAACGGGTATATCGGTGCTGGCAGCAGAGCATCCGACACCAGTAGAATTTCGCCAAATCAATGGTTCCATCACCGATCAGCACGGCAGACCGTTGCCATTCGCCAATATCCAACTTCCGGAACTGAATCGGGGCGCGGTTGCAGATGATCTGGGGCGATTTCATCTCCGAAATGTCCCGCCCGGGAATTATGTACTGGTGGCTTCCTATATTGGGTATTCTACAGAGAAAGTGACCGTGGATGTGCGCCATTCAGATTTAAATATTAATCTGACCCTCCGGGAAACCCTCCTCACCATGCCGGGGGTGACGGTGACCGCTGAATCACAGGCAAAAGACATTCTCAATACACCCCAAACGGTTTCCCTAATGGGTGAAATGGCATTAGCCCGTAGCCGGGATCAATCGCTGGCCATGACCCTGCATCACATCCCTGGTGTTCAAGCCATTTCCCAGGGACCGGCTGTTGCCAAACCCATGATCCGCGGCCTTACCAATCAACGGGTCTTAATCCTGAAAGACGGAGTTCGTCAGGAGGGACAACAATGGTCTGATCATCATACACCGGAGTTGGATATTTTCGATGCTGGTCAGGTGGAGGTGGTGCGCGGTCCGGGAAGCCTGCTGTATGGATCCGACGCGCTGGGAGGTGTCATTAATGTCATTTCGCCCGAACCCCGGACGCTCCCGGATGGCGGCAAACCTTTCAGCGGCAAATTTTCCCTCCAGACATATACCAACAACGCACAGGTGTCAGGCAATCTGGCCCTTTCCGGGGCCGGCGTGCAGACCACCTGGGGGTTTTCCCTCTCCGGACGCCAGGCGGATAATCTCAGCGTACCGGACGACGACCTCTTTCTGAAAAATGTCTATTTCACCGGGTATCGCCAGTGGCAGGCGAAGGCTTTTGGGACTTGGAACCGTGAGGTGTTACGCCTCAGAATGCAGGCATCCCGGTTTTATGAAGAGCAGACGCTTCTGGGCGAAGGGCACTGGCATAACACCAGCGGTCCCGATGGTGGTCCCTGGTTCCATCCCGGTGCGGCCATTTACTCGCCAACCTATCATGACCGAATCCAGTTGAATGGTCAATATTTCGCGGATGAACACCATGTGAAGTTTGCCCTGGCTTTCCAGAACAACCACCGGCAAGGCATACCGGAAGGCCAATCCCCGCAGATTGACATCACAACCCGGACTTGGACGCTGAATCTTAATCTGCATCGTTACCATGCAGGGCGTTTCGGTGGTAGTTATGGCGTCTCGCTGGAGCAGAAAACCGATGGCACCCACGGACCGGAGCCCCTCATTCCCAACGCAGAGACGCAGTCGGTGGGTGTGTTTACGCAACAGACCTATGAATTTCGCGACTGGCATTTATCCGCCGGTGGCCGGGTGGATGGACGGCAGATAAATGTTCGTGCCACACGCTTCACGACGGATTACCTGGTCCCGGACACCACGCTCACCTATTGGCCGGTTTACTCCGGGGCGGTGGGGGCGGTATGGCATCCGGAGCAAGAGCCCTTTGCCGTTGCGCTGAACCTGGGAACCGCCTGGCGGGCGCCCACCCCTTCCGAGCTGTTTATGCGAGGCGTTCATCATGCGACCTACCGTTTTGAATATGGCGATCCTGATCTCACGCCCGAGCTGGCCTACAATACGGATTTGAGTTTGCGCTGGTCATCCTGCTGTTTCAATGGCGCAGCGGCGCTCTTTCACAACACCATTCATCATTACATCAACGCCAATCCAACCGGTGAATACGATGCTACCACCAACATTCCCATTTACCAGATCCGCCAGGCTGACGCGCGCATTATGGGACTGGAGGTTTCTGGTGAGGCCATGCTGGGACGCATCATTTCTATCACCGGTAGTTTTGACCTGGTGCGGGGTGAACACTTTGGTGATGTAATGGATGCCGATGAAGATGGGAAGGTTGAATCCTGGCTGCCCCAAATGCCTGCCGACCGGCTGCAAGTAGGCGGTGGGATACACCTTGCAGATTGGCGGTACGTGCGGAAGCCGGAATTTTATCTGGAGATGAGTCATTATGCCGCGCAAAACCGACTGGCGGAATTTGAAAATGTCCTGAACCGGGATGCCGATATGGATGGGCATCAGGATGTATTTGAGTCGGCAGGATATACCTTGCTGAGCGCTTCTTTTTCCGGAAAGATTCCCGTGGCTCGTCAAATCGTTGAATTGCAGGTGCGTGCCAATAATCTGTTGAACGCGACATACACCAGCCATCTGAGTAATTACAAAGGGCTTATCCTGAATCCGGGACTGGATGTGGTGGTGGGAATTACCATGAAATTTTAGTTTACCGGTGAATGTTTGGTGGCGTTTTTTCCATCAGACTTGCGGCGAAAAATTTTACCAGTTTCGAGCCAATGCATGAATGGGGTTTGACCGGACCGGCATTTTGTGTTATTTATTGGTTATCAATCAACTCAAATAGCACTGGAGCTTGAATCATGCAAAAAATGACACCAAATGAGATAGAACAGGCGTTAAGCGCCCATCCGCAGTGGAAACAGGCTGGTGATTTTATTACACGGGATTTCCAGTTCCACGATTTTCAGGAAGCATTCGCCTTCATGACCCGGGTTGCCTTTCTGGCGGAAAAACACGGACACCACCCGGATTTGTATAATGTGTATAATCGTGTGACACTCAAATTCAGCACCCATGATGCGGGCGGACTCACCGAAAAGGATTTCGCCATTGCGCGGGACATTGATAAGAATATCTAAGAACACTCACCAAGGTATAAAGAACAGAGAGCAAAATCGTCAATCCTCCAAAGGTGTCTCCCTGAGCCGGGTCGAAGGGTACCTTTGGAGGATTTCCCTCTGATCGCAAAAACCTGGGGTTCTACAATGAGGATTCAAATAACATGAAAAATTCTGTATTTATCGCCTCCAGTCTGGATGGGTACATCGCCCGGGAGAATGGTGAACTGGACTGGTTGCCCGGTGCGGATGGGAAACCGATCGAGGGATTGGAAGAAAATGATGATCTGGGGTTTGATGCATTCATGAACGCGGTGGATGTACTGGTCATGGGACGCAACACCTTTGAAGCGGCACTCACATTTGAGTCCTGGCCGTATGTGAACATGCCGGTGGTTGTCCTGAGCAGCACGCTTTCCCGGCTGCCGGCGGACATTCCGGAAAGCGTGTCTTTACGAAATTCCAGCCCGAAAGAACTTGTACAGGAACTGGAAACGACTGGCTACAAACACGCCTACATTGATGGAGGAAAAACCATTCAACGGTTTCTCGCAGCCCGTTTGATTGACGAAATGTGCATCACCACCATTCCCGTTCTGCTGGGTGGCGGCATTCCATTGTTTGGTGAAATGAACCGCGATATTCAGCTCAAACTGGTGGAATCCAAATCCTTCGCCAACGGGATGCTTCAAACCAAATATCGGGTTCTAAGAAATTGATTGATTGAATTGAATTGAATGAGGAAATTTTCGTTCTCGTACGCGTGCTCGTACGCGTACTCGATTCTTCCTCTTACTTGTCGTGGCGTAGTCCGGCTGTTGTCGGACGAAGACGGGCTCTTTCTCTTTTTTCTTTCCTCTTTCTTCTTTCTCTAAAAAAATAACACCCCTCTCTTTCTCCCCTCAAGGGGAGATTTATTTCACGCTCTGTGGTCTCGGTGGTTAACTGCCTTTTTCTCTTTCCTCTTTCTTGTCGCGGCGTAGTCCGGCTGTTGCCGGACGAAGACGGACTCTTTCTCTAAAATTGCATCCCCTCTGTGGTTTTAGGGCTTTATCTGCGTTATCTGCGTCATCTGCCCCACAGAGACCCCCTAGGGGCGGCAAAACAATCTCAAGTCCCATGCTCGGTTTTTTCCCAACAATTTCCAAGCCATGTTGGGATAAAACCTGATTATTCGTAGAGGTTTTTCTTCCCCCGGGATGAATCCCGGGGCTACGCAACTGACATCCCTACGGGATTTTCTCCTGTTTCTCTAAAATCAACGGCCAGAGATTTATTTCACCCTCTGTGTTCTTCGGGCACCCTCTGTGGTCTCGGTGGTTAACTGCCTTTTTCTCTTTCCTCTTTCTTGTCGCGGCGTAGACCGGCAATTGCCGGAGGAAGCCTGACTCTTTCCTCTTTCCTCTTTCCTCTTTCTCTTATATCAGGTACCTGCCCTCAAATTTTCTCTGCGTCCTTAGCGCCTGCTCTGAGCCCTCTGCGATTAAATCTTACTTTAATATTCCAGCACCTCTTCCAATCCATTCACCGCCCGGCAAGCCGCCAGCGCCAGCGCCTCCAATTCCCCTTCCCCGGGATAGACCAGCACCCGGCCGAAATTCTTGACTTTGTGGGTCAAATCTCCGACTAACCGATCCGAATGCGCCATCCCGCCCGTGAGTATTATGCCATCAATCCGCCCATCCAGCGCCGCGGTCATGGCGCCGAGCTCCTTGGCGATTTGATAAACCATTGCCTGGTATATCAACTTCGCCTGCTCATCACCCTGGCGAACCATCCGCTCCACGTCTTGTAAGTCCGCGGTGCCCAAATAGCCCTTCAAACCACTCTCTTTGGAAAATTTCCGCTCCAGTGCCTCCCGCGTGTATTTCCCGCTGTAGGCCATTTTAATCACACCCGCCAATGGCAGCGCGCCGGCCCGCTCGGGAGAAAATGGTCCCATGCCCAGTAACGCGTCATTCACATCATGAATAGCGCCACCCACCAGCGCACCAACAGAAATGCCACCACCCATGTGCGCCACAACGAACCGGCTTTCACCGTATTCAATGTCCAACTTCTCAGCCGCTTTGCGGGCCACGGCCTTCATATTCAGAGCATGGGCACGGCATTTTCGCTCAATCTCCGGCACACCGGAAATCCGGGCAATGGGGATAAATTCATCCGTAGTAATGGGATCGGCTATGTAGGCCGGAACACCCAGTTTTTGCGCTACCTGATGCGCCATCAATGCACCCAGGTTCGAGGCGTGATTGGAAAATGTGCAGGATCGCAAATCCGCCAGCATGGCGTCATTAATGGCATAAACCCCGCCGCGCAAGGGGCGTAACGGTCCACCCCGGCCGATGACCGCAATGACATTCCCACTGGAAATGAAATCCTCAAGTTTGGGTAATACCGCCGCCAGACGGGCGTCCAACTGTTCGCTCACGAGGCGCCATTCGCCAAAATCAGATTCCTGGTGCTGAATGGTCCACTCGTCCAGTTCCCCGCAGCCCTCCGGCGT
>JAIPJQ010000008.1 GCA_021734065.1 Fidelibacterota bacterium
AATTGTATCTGAAGCGCTTGATCATCGGCGGATTTGAAAAGGTCTATGAATTCTCCCGGAACTTCCGGAATGAAGGCATGGATCGTACCCATAATCCTGAATTCACAGCGATCGAGTGGTATGAAGCGTATGTGGATTATCATTACCTCATGGACCAGGCAGAAGCGCTGTTCAAGCATCTGGTGAAGGCATTGGGTAAAAGCCAGTTCGAGTACAATGGCCACACGGTTGATTTAAGCGAACCTTTTCAACGCGCAACGATGCAGGACCTGGTAGCTGAGTATGTGAAAATCGATCTCAGTGAAGCCGATGAGACGGAATTGGAGAAGGTTTGTAAAGCGCATCATATTGCCATTCCCAAAAATGCCAATTATGGACATTTGCTGGACGCGTTGTTTGACGAATTGGTTCAGCCGCACCTGGTGAAGCCCACCTTTGTCACGGAATATCCCAAGGCGATTTCACCGCTGGCCAAGATCAAGCGTGACAGCGATGGGACATTTGTGGAGCGCTACGAATTATTCATTGCCGGGAGCGAGTTTGCCAATGCTTTTAGCGAGTTGAATGACCCGCAGGACCAACGCGCCCGCCTGGAAGCACAGGCTGCATTACGGGCAGCCGGTGATGAAGAGGCTCAGGTGGTTGATGAGGATTTTCTACAGGCTGTGGAATATGGAATGCCACCCACTGGTGGCGTGGGAATGGGATTGGATCGGCTGGTCATGCTGCTTACCGGGAATCGGTCAATTCGTGATGTTCTGCTATTCCCGCACATGCGTCCCGAACGCTAATCAGTAGGGAGTCGAATACCTTTTGTCCTATGCCGCGTATATTGCCCGGCGATATCTTTTCGGACGCCACCGCATCAAATTCATCGCATTCATTGCCCGCACATCCATCCTGGGATTGGCGCTGGGGGTGACCGCATTGGTGCTGTCGGTTTCCATTCTACACGGCTTCAAATCAGAAGTTACCCGCAAGATCATTGGGTTTGACGCGCACCTGCGTATCGAAAACCTGTACGGGCAAAATCTGTATTTACCGGACCCGGTGATTCGACAGATCGGCGCTCTGTCCACCGTGAAACGGGTGTTTCCTATCCTAAGAGGAGAAGTGATGCTCCGGGCGAATGACGCCACGGATGGCGCCATTTTCGAAGGTTTACCCGAAGAGGCGCTGCCGGATCTCTATTCTGTGTCTGGTACGGTTGTGGAAGGAAATACAAATTTAGGAAGCAATGGACTGCTGATAGGAAAAACCCTGGCAGATCGTCTGAATGTTGCTGTTGATGACCAATTACTACTCTACAATTTGGAAACAATTTCTGCCAATTCGCCGCTTCCGTTTGTTCAGATCGCCACGGTTCGGGGAATATACGCTTCCGGTATGGTGGATTATGATAAAGCCTATATTTATGGCAGCTACGAATTAGCTCAAACGCTGTTTGAGTCCCCTGACCAGGCCAGCGCAATCGGCATTTCCCTGCATGATATCCGTGACACCCAAGTCACCATGACCGACCTGAGTGAAATCGTCAAATATCCGGATTTGGTGTTGAGCTGGGAGGAGCGCCATCAAACGCTATTCAACTGGATCAAGACCCAACAGTTGCCCATCATTACAATTTTCAGTCTGATCATTCTCATCGCTTTGGTGAATGTGACCAGCACCTTGATTCTCATCATTCTGGAAAAAACGCAGGAGATTGGTATCCTGAAATCCCTGGGAACACCGCGCTGGAAGATCATGGTCATTTTTGCCCTGAAAGGACTCTATATCGGTGCAATCGGTGCGGGAATCGGTCTGATTTTGAGTCTGGGATTTGGATGGCTGCAGATTCAATATCAAATCATTCCGCTGCCCACGGATGTCTATTTCATGGATGCCGTTCCCATACAATTTGTGTGGCGGGATGTTGCCTTGATCGCTGGTGGAGCGGTGATTTTTTCTGTGTTAGCCACAACATTCCCCGCCTGGAAAGCCGGTCGGATTCAGCCCGCAGATGCCCTGAGGAGCGAGTGATGTCTTTCGAATGGTATCTGGCAAGACGCTACCTCTTATCCAAAAAACAGAATCGCTATATCTCGCTAGTGTCGCTCATCTCTGTTCTGGGAATGACCGTCGGTGTTGCAGCACTGATCATTGCCATGGCGGTGCTCAATGGTTTTGAACAGGCAGTGACCGGAAGAATCGTGAATTTTTTGCCGCATGTCGTCCTGGAAAACCGGTTTGAGCTGCCGAATGAATTAGCACAGGATCCCATGTTTCGGCAGGGGTATCGCTTCACTGAGCGGAAATCGCTACTGGTCTTCGACGGTGGTCGGCAGATTGTGGATGTTCAGGCGGTGGATCTGCCGAGTTGGCCTGTGAACACGAATGACTTGCCCTACGATTTTTACGGAGAAGGAGACTTGCCGCGCGGTGAAGGGCGGCTACCCGGCATCGTACTGGGATACGATCTTTCAGAAAAATTGATGATTGCGCTGGGAGACACACTGAGATTGCTGTCACCTTTGGATGTGACCACCGGGACAGGGCGTATTCCCCAAGCCACCTTTGAGGTCACCGGACTTTTCGACGCCAATGTTTTCGATTACGATAAATTACTGTGCTTCATAGACTATGGTGAAGGTCGGCGGCTGTTCCGCCAATCCTCACAACAGACCGGTTGGCAGATCTGGCTGCATGATTATCGTCAGGCTAAAAAATTTCACAATAAGCACGCGGAAACAGTGGGAGAGCCGGAACTCCAGACATGGTACGAACGGAATCAGACACTTTTCGAAGCCATGACGCTGGAAAAATGGGGTACGTTTGTGGGGTTGAATTTTATCATTCTGGTGGCGGTATTCAATGTGGTGAGTTCGCTCATGATGTTGGTGCTGGAGAAAACCGGCGAGATTGGAATCCTGCGGGTTTTGGGAGCTACGGCATTCAATATTCGTCGCGTGTTTATCAATCAGGGGGTAATGGTTGCCTCCATGGGGATTTTGGCTGGTGTGGTGCTGGGATTGGGATTTGTGTGGACCCAAATGCATTGGGAGTGGCTGAAACTGCCGCAGGACATTTATTTTGTTTCGGCATTACCTGTGATTTTATCCGTCTGGGAGCTGGTGGCCATCATCGCTACTGCGCTTGTGATAACATTTCTGGCGGCACGCTACCCGGCGCGCAGGGCGGCTGATCTGACGCCGGTGGAAGCCATGAACTACAATCGATGAAAGTGTTATGAACAATCAAGTGATATTGAAAGCATCCGGCATCACCAAGACCTACCATTCATCCGCTGAGGACATCCAGGTGTTACGGGCGGTTAATCTGGAAGTCAATGCCGGTGAAATCGTGGCCATCAGCGGGCCGTCGGGTATTGGGAAAACAACCCTGCTGAACATTCTTGGGACGCTGGATCGGCCGGATGGTGGTGAATTAACCATTGCAAGCAAGCTGCCATTCGAGCTGAATGATATTGCGTTGAGCACCTTCCGGGCGCGTCATTTGGGATTCGTCTTTCAGTTTCATTATCTGCTACCGGAATTTACAGCGCTTGAAAACGTCATGATTCCTGGACGCATTCTTTCCGGTGATGTTGCCCAGTTGGAAGCACGCGGAGAATCACTGCTGAAGGCTGTGGGTATCAGCCATAGAATGCATCACAAGCCTTCCCAGTTATCCGGTGGTGAGCGTCAACGGGTGGCGGTTGCCCGTGCGCTGATGAATTCACCGGCATTGGTACTGGCAGATGAGCCTACCGGGAATCTTGATCCGGAAAACGGGGAGCGGCTGATGCAGCTATTTCTGGAATTACGGGGGCAGTTTAATCAAACATTTCTGATCGCAACCCATAATCGCCAATTGGCGCAGAGTGCAGATCGTACCGTTCGTCTTACCTCAGAGGGTATGGAGGCGAATGGACCGGCATCCGGTTGACATCTCACACGTTTTGCTCCGGGCCTTAAATTCTTCCGGTGTGTCTGTTTCATTACGGAACATTACACCCTATATTTAATTCAAGCCGCTGGAGCGGTGAGAAGCTTGAAAATGATGAATTGTAAGATGTACAGGATTGACAGAGGATATTAAGTGAAGAGCAATTTTAATAAACGGCTACAGATTGTAATCCAGTTGGCGAAGGAAGAAGCGATCCGACTGGGACATGGATACATTGGCTCGGAACATCTGTTCCTGGGCATTATCCGTCACCACGACAATCGGGCAATCGACATTCTTGAATCCCTCAATGTGGATGTGAATGACATGAGAACCACACTGGAGGATTTAATTCGCACCACCGGTGGAACCATGGTGATGGGGACGCTGCCTTTTACCAAACGTGCGGAACGGATATTGAAAAATACCTACCAGGAAGCGCGAGATTTGAATATGGACACGGTGGATGTGGAACACCTGCTTTTAGCAATTGCCCGGGAGCAGGAGGGTGTTGCAGCCGAGGTTTTGGCGCAATTCAGCATTGACTACGAGTTGATTCGGGACGAGCTGGAATTTTCGCCGGGGATGGAGCAAAAGGAAGTGGAAATCCCCAAAGGGAAGGGCAAATCCAAAACGCCGGCACTGGATCATTTCGGTCGTGATATTACGGCATTAGCCCGGGCGGGGAAATTGGATCCGGTTATCGGTCGCGAAAAAGAGATTGAGCGTGTGGCTCAAATTCTCTCGCGCCGTAAGAAAAACAATCCGGTGCTTATTGGTGAACCGGGTGTGGGGAAAACCGCCATTGCCGAAGGATTGGCGCTACGCATCAATTCCCGTAAAGTGCCACGGGTCTTATTCGACAAACGCATTGTCTCGCTCGATCTGGCTTCACTTATCGCGGGTACGAAGTACCGGGGACAATTTGAAGAGCGCATGAAAGCGGTGACCACGGAACTTGAGAATAATGACAATATCATTCTGTTTATTGACGAGTTACATACCATCGTGGGGGCCGGCAGTGCCAGTGGTTCATTGGACGCCAGCAATATGTTCAAACCAGCTCTGGCTCGTGGGGACATTCAATGCATCGGTGCTACCACGTTGGATGAATATCGTCAATACATTGAGAAGGATGGTGCTTTGGAGCGCCGTTTTCAGAAGGTGCAGGTGGAACCACCATCAGCCACTGAGACACTACAAATATTACATGGCCTGAAAGATCGCTACGAAGCGCATCACAATGTTCAATACAGTGATGAAGTGCTCCAGGCGGCGGTGAGTTATTCCATCCGGTATATTTCGGATAAATTCCTTCCGGATAAAGCCATTGATGTGATGGATGAAGGCGGCGCCCGGGTTCATCTGGCCAATGTGGACATCCCTAATTCGATTACTTCAGTGGAAAATGAGCTGGAGGCGCTGCGTCAGGAAAAAGAATTGGTGGTGAAAGAACAGGAATTTGAACGCGCGGCAGCTTTGAGAGATAAAGAACGCAGATTGCTTCATGAACTCCAGGTTGCCAATGATGAGTGGATCAAGGAGATGAAAACCAATCCACCCAAGGTGGATGTGGAGGACGTGGCCGCGGTGGTTTCACTCATGACCGGGATTCCATTGCAAAATGTGGCTGAATCTGAAGCTGACCGCCTACTCAAGCTGGAATCTGAGATTAAAAAATACCTGGTGGGACAAGACCATGTGGTAAAAACCCTGGCGCGCACGCTGCGTCGTGCCCGAAGTGGTTTGAAAGACCCCAAACGCCCCATTGGTTCATTCCTGTTTCTGGGGCCTACCGGTGTTGGCAAAACCGAGCTTGCAAAAGTGTTAGCTAAATACATCTATCAGGATGAATCCGCCTTGGTCAAGATTGACATGTCGGAATATATGGAACGTTTCAATGTGAGTCGTCTTATTGGTGCGCCGCCGGGATATATTGGCTACGAAGAGGGTGGTACGCTTACGGAGGCAGTTCGGCGCCGTCCTTACAGTGTTATTCTCTTTGATGAAATTGAAAAAGCCCATCCGGAAGTCTATAACATGCTTCTGCAGATCATGGATGAAGGATCGTTGTCAGACAGTCTGGGTCATCATGTGGACTTTAAAAATACTATTCTGATAATGACCTCCAACCTGGGTATGCGTAATCTGGGGCGCCCGTCCATTGGTTTTTCGGAATCTGGTAGAAAGTCGGCCGAATCTGCTGATGAGGAAAAAATCATCAAAGAGATGAAAGAAATCTTTAAGCCCGAATTTTTAAATCGTCTCTCAGAAACCCTGATCTTCAAACCGCTTACGAAAGAAGAGCTTATCCAGATCATCGATATCCTACTGCAGGAGGTGAGTGGATACGCGGCCGATCAAGGCTTGAAGATTGACTTACATAAAGACGCCAAGGAGTTTTTGCTGGAAAAGGACTACAACTTGGAATACGGGGCACGCCCGCTCCGCCGGGAAATTCAGAAGCGCATTGAAGACCCCATCGCTGAGATGATGCTGCAGGGGAAAATCAAACCCAATTCCATGGTGGTTGTCACCGTGAAAAACGGGGAATTACACTTCAAGGCGCAAAACCAGAAACGAAATTCACCGAAGCAATCCACTAAAGAGAGCGTGGCTTAGTTTAATAAACCAATTCTGGCCGACTGATTATCTGACGGATAACGCCGGTCGTTTGACAGGGATACGCCATATTAGCAGAGATGCGATGAGTTATCTGCTGATATGGCGTTTTAACAGTGCTGGCATAGGCTTTGAGAGATTAAGAGGTGCTGGACGTTCCGGTCATATTGACCGGTGGAATTTTGAAAATAATGAGCCGTTTTAAATGTGGGATTCGAAGTAAAGCATTTTGATGGTAGTGGAAAGCAAAGGAGTGACAATTTATGGGTAAAGTTATTGGAATTGATTTAGGAACAACTAACAGTGTTGTTGCCGTGATGGAAGGTAAGGACGCTGTTGTTATCACAAATTCAGAGGGCGGTCGTACGACCCCTTCCGTAGTGGCATTCACAAAAGATGGAAACCGCCTGGTGGGGCAACCCGCCAAACGGCAGGCTATTACGAACCCAGAAAAAACCATTTATTCTATTAAGCGCTTCATGGGCCGCAAATACAATGAAGTGAAACAGGAATTAACGGAAATTCCGTATACGGTTGAAAGCGGTCCCAACAATCGTTGCCAGGTGAAGGTGGATGATAAAACCTATTCTCCGCCGGAAATTTCAGCAATGATTCTGCAAAAAATGAAGCAGACTGCTGAAGAATATCTGGGTGAAAAGGTTACGGACGCAGTGGTTACCGTTCCCGCGTACTTCAACGATTCACAGCGTCAGGCCACTAAAGATGCTGGTGAGATTGCCGGGCTGAATGTACTGCGCATCATTAATGAGCCCACAGCAGCATCATTAGCTTACGGGCTTGATCGGAAAAAAGATGAAACCGTGGCTGTCTTCGATCTGGGTGGTGGTACCTTTGATATCTCAGTGTTGGAAATTGGCGACGGTGTGTTTGAAGTAAAATCCACCAACGGTGATACGCATTTGGGTGGTGATGATTTTGACCAAAAACTCATTGAGTGGATGGTAGATGAATTCAAAAAGCAAGAAGGGATTGACCTGGCAAAAGACGCTATGGCGATGCAGCGACTGAGAGAGGCAGCTGAGAAGGCGAAAATTGAGTTGTCCTCCTCTTCCAGTACAGATATCAACCTGCCCTACATCACCGCAGACAATACCGGTCCCAAGCACCTGGCATTGAAGCTATCTCGCGCCAAGTTCGAAAATCTGTGTAGCGATCTGTTCGAACGCTTGAAAGCGCCGTGCAATGCCGCAATTAAGGACGCTGGTTTAAAGGTGGAAGATATCCATGAGGTCATTCTGGTAGGCGGTTCCACGCGCATCCCCAAAGTCCAGGAAATCGTGAAGAATATCTTCAAGAAAGAGCCTAACCGCAGCGTGAACCCGGATGAAGTCGTGGCGATGGGTGCCGCGATCCAGGGAGGTGTGCTTGCCGGCAGTGTGTCCGATGTGCTGTTGCTGGATGTCACACCACTGTCACTGGGTATCGAAACCCTGGGTGGTGTGATGACCAAATTGATTGAACGGAATACTACGATTCCCAGCAAGAAAAGTGAAGTGTTCAGCACTGCTGCTGACAATCAGACTCAGGTGGAAATTCATGTGCTGCAGGGCGAGCGTGACATGGCCGTTCACAATCGGACATTGGGCCGGTTCATTCTGGATGGCATTCCGCCAGCTCCCCGTGGGATGCCGCAAGTCGAGGTCACGTTTGATCTGGATGCCAATGGTATCCTGAATGTGTCTGCCAAGGATAAGGCGACCAATAAGGAGCAGAGCATCCGCATTGAGGCTTCTAGCGGACTCACCGAAGAAGAGAAAGAAAAGATGGTTAAGGACGCGGAACTCCATGCGGAAGAGGATAAAAAGGAGAAGGAACTGGTAAATGCGAAAAACCAGGCCGACTCACTGGTTTACCAGACCGAGAAAAACCTCTCTGAGTATGGTGATAAGTTGGACAGCAAATTGAAGGAAGAAATCCAACAGAAGGTGGAAGCGGTTAAAACAGCGGCGACAGGTACAGATAAAGCGGCGATTGATGAAACGGTGAATGCGCTGAATGAGAGCTGGAACAAAGCCTCCAGTGCCATGTATGAAGCTGCGAAAGAAGCAGGCGCTCAGGCTGATGCCGGTTCTGAGGAAGAACCCACCGCAGGCACTGACAAAGCCGATAGTGACGCTGAAGTGGAAGAGGCTGACTTTGAAGTCGTAGATGATGAGGATAAGAAAAAGTAATCCTTTCGCTTACCCAACTACCAAAAGGGGTGGCATTTGCTGCCCCTTTTTTCATGCGATTCAAATACTACATCTATATATAGAATTCCCATTGGGGGTCAGCTAAATTTAAAGCTGTTATGCCTAAGCAAGGTCGCCAAGAACTCGATTTTCTCAAACTGGTCAAAGGGGGCCTGATCACTGCTGCTGTGGTGGTGACCCTGTTTGGGGTGGTCCTGCTATTTTTTACACAAAAAATCTCCCCATTGCTCATTGGTTCGGTGAATAAGTTCTTCCTGACATCTAACAATCTCCATCTGTCGGGTAAAATTCATAGGTCTATCCTTCTCAATGGTGTGGAATTACAGGATATCCAACTCGTTGATCTGCAGCGCAACCAGGAGATGTTGCGGGCGGAGGGATTCAATGTCAGTCTCCATTGGTCTTCCCTGTTTAAAAAGAACATCGTTCTATCCCAGGTAGCTCTGAAGAATGCGACAATTGACACGGCATTATGGAGTTGGGGAAAACCCACCAGTGATTCAAATCGGAAAATGAATCTGATTTTCCATCGATTACAATTTGACAGCGTGAGTGTTCATCTGCCTGAATCAGCCGGTATGGAAACCTTCGTGATCAGCAGCTACCGCGGGAGTGGATGGTTTCTGGATGGCATTCTGTACACAACCACGGATTCGGCATCCATTAATATTGCTGAACCGGTCAATCAGTCCATCCAATTTTCCGGAGGATTAAGTCTTGAGGGTGGTCTCTCCGGCCAACTTATCGATTTTGGCATTCAACTGGCGGCCGGAAGTGGAATTTTCAACGCAGAGTGGGAGGCTGATTCACTGGGCGGTAATGTGCGTGTCCCAAAACTGGATTTGGCAGAATTGCTGAAATCGCAACAGATTCAGACTCCGTTTGATACGCTACAGCTATTAGACATTGATATTGATGTATTGAACCGGGCAGGGAACTGGATTGCCGATGGAACGGGTCAGATTAGACTGAACGAATACAGACCCAAATTGCGATTAAATCGTCTTTCCTGGGACACCCTGGGTTTGCGGGCGGATGCCAGCCTGAGTGATGGCATTCAAAACCTGGCGGTCACCGGGAGTTTTTCGCCTGAGGGTCAACTTGCAGTGGCAGGGGAATTAAGAAATCTGGATTTTTCCGGGGAATTCCCAACACTTCCCACACGCCAGGTGAGTGGGGAGTTTAGGATCTCCGGCGATGAAAAACTCCAGAAAACCCAATTGAGGCTGGAGCAGTTCAAGGTTGGTTCTTACCACGTGGAAGAATTGACCCTTCTGGCAATTCGTAATTCCAGAAATCAATTTAAAATCGATTCGCTGGGTGTGGATTTAGGACACTCCCGAGCGTCTTTAGGTGGGATTATTTCTCCAGATACTATGTCGCTCAGTGGGCAGGCGGTAATTGAAAATATTGCTGAATGGGCAATACCGAGTGATAGGACGACGACACTGACAGGTCGTGCGGAATTGGCATTCAACCTCTCGGGCTCACCTGCCCGACCCAAAATATCCGGTAGTTTCCAGCAGCGAAAACTCGGACTCGCCAATACCGTAAGTATTGATGGGGTTGGAAAATATTCCCTGGTAAAAAACCGGAAACATTGGACCGGAGAACTGGTTTTGCAGTCCGAAAATGGCCAGTTTTTAGAAGACACACTCCGGAGGCTCACCCTGACTGCCTCCCTGCAAAACAATCAGATCTCACTGAATAGATTTAACCTGCGCACCGATAGATACCTGATAGCCGGTAATGGTTCCCTCTCACCGGATAGTCTTCGTATCCAGCGGCTGAATGTCATGGTGGGTGATTTGGCTGTTTCACTTGCTGAACCGTTACAGGTCAATAAAATCGGAACTGTTGAATCAGTTTGGGTCATCCCACACAGCGTGTTTACGGTGAACCGGGGTGGTGTGGCGGTTTCCGGACAGATCACCGACGCTGGAGAGCTTGATCTCATCCTGAATGCGGAACTCATTTCAATTGCTGCCGTCAGCCGGGCATTTAACATGAAAACCCCAGTCGCCGGGGAGTTGAGTGGCCAGTTCAGCCTGCAGGGCAGCCCCCTAAATCCGACCGTTGATGCCGTATTTAATTTGAATAAGCCAGCCCTGGGCAAGTTGGTAGCTGACAATTTCAATTTTAACGGTGTTTTAAGAAATCGCGAACTGGATATAAGCAAAGCGGAGCTGGTGCGGGGAGAGAAAAGTGTCTTCCTGGTTGGTTCAATCCCGGTTGGATATACTAGTGAACAGTGGGAGTTGGCACGGGATAAGTCTCAGGTCTTTTCAGTAAAATTTACCAAATATCCATTGAAAGAATTGCTCATTACCGATTTCAAAGGGACGCCCATTGCCGGCGTATTATCAGGTACTCTGAATATCCGGGGTACGGCCAGTAAGACTGTGCTGGATGGAAACCTTATGATCACTGAAGGACGCTGGGACAAACTGAACTTTAATAGAGGGGTAGCCATATTCAATTACCAGCAGGGAATCATCAGCTTTGATTCGGTGAGTATCAGCTCAAACTGGGGGGTGGCCAGTGGTCTGGGATATCTGTCCGGACGATTGAATTTACGCCCGGAAACCCGTGAACCGCTACCAGTTAATCCCATGGATTTGACGATCAACGGCAATTTCACCGAATTAAAATTCATCACCGCCTATCTGCCCGGGTTGGACCAATTGACCGGCGATTATTCGGTCGAGATGCACCTGCACGGTTCCTATGAAAAGCCTATTCGGGATATGAAGATTAGAGGTCACCACGCCACGTTGGCCTTGATGCCATTTGATAATAAAATTACCGATATTCATACTGAAATGACCATGCAGAACAACCTGATGACAATTAATCATTTCAGTGGCAAAATGCGTTACGAACAGGGCACGGCATTACAACGAGGAGGGGTTGTATCATCGGTAACTGAGCTGTTCGGGTCTCTTATTGGAATGCAGACTGTTCGTCAGTACTCGGGCGATATTTTTATTACTGGCGTGGGTGATTTCTCCAGCTTTTTCAAACCACGGTTAAACCTTCGGCTGGAAGGGGATCAGATTTACTACCGAAACCTGGCTGGCGGCATCGAAGCCATTGCCGACTTGAATATGACCATCGCAGGCCAGGATACGATTCGTATCAATGCTGACATGCCCGTTCTGAATGCCTTGTACTACAATAATTTCAGTGCCCAGAAAACCTATGATGTTCAACAGTCGAGCTCAGCTTCGAAGCCGTCCACCCGAATGTTGACCTATAACCTGCATACCATTTTTCCGGGAAATTTGCGTATTGATAATGATTTTATTTCTGCTGAAATGGAAGGTGAATTATGGCTCCTGGATTATGGAGATGGCCAATTGCGTTTTAGTGGAACCCTTGAGGCTGAACCCGGGGGTAAATTCTTCTACTTGGGGAATGTTCTCACCATTGAGCGGGGCACGCTCACCTTTGATCCCATTGAATTTAACCCTACCATCAGTGATTTTGTGGTTAGCACCTTCATAGAAGGTGAGCGGATTGATCTGGTGGTAAGTGGTGATCTGAAGGAGCCTCAGCTCAGTTTGGAGGAATCACAAACAACCACCCAGACCATGGAAGACATTCTCACATACCTTACCATCAACCAAAAGGTGACGGAAGGTATCAGTCTGGCTGCCAGCAGCATCCGGGATCCGGTACGTTCCTATGTGGGACTTCTGGTGAGTAAAACCGGTGAACGGCTGCTGAGCCGCAGTGTGGGATTGGATTATCTGGACATCCAAAGTCCGTACCTGGGAACAGCGACGGGTGACACAACCCGGATTTTGATGGGGCAGCAAATTTCCCGCGATTTAAAAATGACCTATCAAACCGATTTCAATCGCCTGGATCCCAATCTGGAATACAAATTCGGCGTGGAATACCGGGTGAATAAGAATGTCTCCCTCATCGGAAACGTGAATCAGGATGGTCTGGTGGAATTAAGGAGTCGGGTACGCTACAGTTATTAATGCACCTCCCGGTGCAAAAATATTTACTGCTATTTATGTTGATGCTGCTGCCTCTCGCCGGGTGGACGCAGGGGGTGTTTGTTCCGGAAGGGGCGGAGATCCGCTCCATCGTGTTCCGTGGAAATGAAAACATCCGGAAGGCTGATTTGAAAGACCACCTCTCCATTCATTCACGTCTGTTCAAACGCTGGATTCGTCGTGGTTCACCTTACAATGTGCGGCAGATACTCCGGGATAAATTGGTGCTCACCAATTACTACCGGCAGTTTGGATATCTGGATGTAACCGTTAGCGATTCCATCATTCGGGTGTCTTCCGATGTGATTGACATTGAATTCATCATAAACGAAGGCAAACAATACTACCTGAATAACTATTCCATTATTGGAAACGAAAAAATATCCACATCGCGGTATCTGCAGGAATTGAAGCTCAGAACCAACATTCCTTTCAGTCGTTATGAGATCCAAAATGGAATTCAGCGTATTATCCGCCATTATGAAACCACAGGCTATCCCAGTGTAATTATCCAGGACAGTGTGGCTATCGGTGATTCGGTGGACTTTTTTGTCTATGTTAATGAAGGGGAGCTTACCTACTTCGGTGATATCAAGATACCTGAACTGGCGAGCATCGATAATCACGTGGTGCAGCGGGAAGTGGTGGTCGAAGCCGGAGACATTTATAATATTGAACTGATTGAAGAGTCCCAGCGTCGTCTGTTTGAAACGGGATTGTTCAATGGCGTGAGTATCCGACCGACCATGGTTGATACGGCAACAAATCGAGTGGATTTATCGGTTCAGCTCATTGTGAGCAATTTTCGAGCGGTAGATTTTGAATTTGGTCTGAAACAGGAGGCCAGTGCAGAATATGCCGACCCGCTTCTGAACCTGAAAACGGGAGGTAGTTGGCAGCATAAAAACATTAGTGGTTCAGGTCACCGTTTTCAGGTAAAAATGACTGCCAGTACCCGATTCCCCGAGATATACCAACCACAAACCTTCCGTAGTGATCTGCTCTACACAATTCCCTGGTTACTCCAATTCAGGACCCCCACAACGATCAATCCGTATTACGATTACAAGGATTGGTCTGAATGGCATGGCGCTGGCGCGTATCACTGGCGGTATGGTGTCCAGGTCACCACATTGTACCGTTGGTTCCGGATTGTTCAGGCTCAAGGCCGATTGGAATGGAGCAAGCTAAAAACCAGTGTGGTCACCAGCAATGAAACAGGTATCACCGAGCAGCGATCCTATCGGTTACTGGTACGCTGGGACAATAGAAATAATTTTTTCTCACCCTCGGCCGGATATCTCATTGAACTGACGCCCAAACTCGCCGGTACGTTCCTGGGCGGGAACCATCATTTTGCCCAATTAGAGGCATCCTACAGCATATACCATCGCCTGTTTTGGAATGTGGTGGGCGCCGCTCGCATCGTGAGTGGTATCACCCATGTGATGCCGCAGGATACCAGCGGGGTGGCTCCTGTTGATCAGCGGTTCTACCTGGGAGGGAACACATCAGTACGAGGGTATCGGAACCAAATGCTGGGTCCTACCATAGTGGATGGCGGCAATACAATACCACAGGGTGGAAATTTTGAACTTTATGGGAATTTTGAGCTTCGTTTCCCAATCTATGGATTTCTGGGCGGGGAAGTCTTTCTGGATTGGGGGAATCTGTGGACGGAAGCAGAGTATGCCAAGATGACTGATATTAAGTTGTCATCAGGATTTGGCATTACCTTTGCGACCCCTATAGGACCAGCCAGGGTTGATTTTGCCCGGCCTTTGAATGATAGTATTTATGGCAGAGATTGGAAGATTCATGTCGCCATTTCTCATGCCTTTTAACATAGATGGGGGTACAAAATGTTGGATTTTAATCGACTGACATATAAAAGTCAGGAAGCACTACAGAAAAGTATTTCGCTGGCGCAATCACACAATCATCAGGTTGTAGAAGTAGATCATTTTATTGCAGTATTATTACAGGAAGAAGATAGTCTGCTCAATGCCATTGTACGGAAACTGGGTGCCAATCAACACGATCTTGCTCGGGAAGTGGAATACAATGTATCCCGGTTACCGAAGGTCACCGGTACCGGAGTTGGGCAAACCGGGATCAGTTCTGAATTCAGTCAAATTCTTGATTCGGCTCAGACGGAGATGGCGACGCTGAAGGATGAATATGTCAGCATCGAACATATTTTACTGGCTGCAATACAGGTGGGAAAAACAACGACCATCGGTTCTCTGAAGCGGATCGGACTGAGTCGGGAACGGTTGTTGGAATTATTGAAAACAGTTCGGGGTACGCAACGGGTGATGGATCAGAATCCGGAGGAAAAATACCAAGCGCTGGACCGCTACACCCGGGATCTGACCAAGTTAGCCCGCCGGGGGAAGTTGGATCCCATCATCGGCAGGGATGAGGAAATACGTCGTGTTCTGCAAGTCCTCAGTCGTCGCACCAAAAACAATCCGGTGTTGATCGGAGAACCGGGGGTGGGAAAGACCGCCATCGCTGAGGGGATCGGCTTGCGCATCATCAATCAGGATGTTCCTGAGGGCATGAAATCCAAGCGACTTTTAGCACTGGATATGGGAGCACTCATTGCTGGAGCAAAATTCCGGGGGGAATTTGAAGATCGGTTAAAAGCAGTTCTTAAGGAAATTGAAGCAGCAGAAGGGTCCATCATTCTGTTCATTGATGAATTGCATACCGTTGTTGGGGCCGGGGCTGCCGAAGGCGCCATGGATGCATCCAATTTGCTGAAACCGGCACTGGCTCGTGGTGATTTACGGGCGATTGGTGCAACGACATTGGATGAATACCGGAAACATATTGAGAAAGACGCAGCCCTGGAGCGGCGGTTTCAGCCGGTATTGGTGGAACCACCATCTGTAGAGGATACCATTTCAATTTTGCGCGGGTTGAAAGAACGCTATGAAATTCACCATGGTGTGAAAATCAAGGATTCGGCACTGGTGGCCGCGGCAGAACTTTCAGATCGGTACATCAGCGACCGCTTTTTACCGGACAAGGCTATTGATCTGATGGATGAAGCGGCCAGTCGTCTACGATTGGTGATTGATTCACTACCGGAGGAATTGGACGAGGATGAGCGTAGGATCCGGCAGCTTGAAATTGAGATTCGTGCATTGAAAAAGGAGAATGATCCGGAGGCAAAGAAGCGGCTGAAAGCGGTGGAAAAAGAACTCTCCGATCTGCATGAACAATCTGATTTCTTGCGCTCCCACTGGAATTTGGAAAAAGAGCTGTTGAAGGAAATTCAATCGCTGAAAAAACAGATTGACGACACGCGCACAGAATTGGAGCAGGCGGAGCGGCAGGGCGATTATGACAAAGCGGCGGAGTTAAAGCACGGAACACTGGTGCGTCTGAAACGGGAGCTGGAGGAGAAGAGTGCGTCGCTGAGTGGCGATGAAAATACACATCGCATGTTGCGCGAAGAGGTGACGGCGAATGATATTGCTGAGATCGTTTCCCGCTGGACGCGTATTCCCATGACCAAATTAATGGAGACCGAACGGGAGAAGCTGCTTCACATTGAAGACCGTCTCCACCAGCGGGTGGTGGGGCAGGATCACGCCATCCAGGTGGTCTCAAATGCCATTCGCCGCAGCCGGGCTGGTTTTGCTGATGAACAGCGTCCCATGGGAAGCTTTATTTTCATTGGAAGTACGGGTGTGGGGAAAACCGAGCTGGCCAAAGCCCTGGCAGAATTTCTTTTTGATGATGAAAATGCCATGGTGCGCATTGACATGAGTGAATACATGGAGAAGCACTCAGTTGCCCGGCTGATTGGCGCGCCGCCGGGATATGTGGGGTATGAAGAGGGCGGCCAACTTACCGAATCGGTCCGGCGAAAACCGTATGCCGTGGTGCTGTTGGACGAAATTGAGAAGGCACATCCTGAAATTTTCAATGCTCTCCTGCAAGTTTTGGATGATGGCCGGCTTACGGATGCCCGTGGCAAGACGGTTAATTTTAAAAACACCATTATCATCATGACCTCCAATCTGGGTTCGGATGCCATTGCACAGCAATTGGAAGCGAAACAGGGTGAAATTTCAGAGTCTGAACTCACGGAGCTGGAGAATGGCATTCTCCAATTGATGCGCCGGACTTTGCGACCGGAATTTCTCAACCGAATTGATGATATTGTGGTGTTAAAGCCGCTGAGTCGTAGCCAGATAGCGGAAATCGTCCAGATTCAGTTTCGGCGACTGGTGAAGCGCTTCAAATCGCAGGAAATTGACGCGGAGCTTTCGGAGGCTGCCATTGGGCAACTGGCGAAAGAGGGCTTCGATCCCATGTATGGCGCGCGTCCATTAAAACGCGTACTCCAGAGGAATGTGGTGGACCGGGTTGCAACGGCATTTCTCGAGGGCGAGATTGAACCGGGAGCTACGGTGATTATCGACTATGAAAATGGCTATACACTCAGAATCAAGAAACACTGGGATGAACCGGTGGAAACAGGGAAATTTCCGGGAACTTCACAATCGAAATGAAAGTAGAACGCTTACTTCAAAGCGAGGATTGTTGCGATAAAGGTTGTGATGTCACGGTGGAAAATCAATATTTCGCGTTCACAAAAAAACGGATCACTCATCGAATAGGAGATGGATTCATTATGCTGAAAAAGGGTATGATCGTATTGTTGGGGGCAATTATTCTGGTAGGTTGTGGGAAGAAATCTTACACGGAATTAATGTCATTGGGTAACGAACACATGCAAGCGACTGAAATGGGTAAAGCCCTGGAAGCTTATCGTGAAGCGTTGGTTGTTGCAGAAGAACCAGCTCAAATCATCGCTGCAGCAGACAAACTGGGCGATATTTTTGTGCAGCATGTCCCCAATGCCGACAGCGCCGGGGCCTACTACGCCATTATATTGGATTATCCGGATGAGCTGAACGTGGAGACTTTGCGTGAATACACGAAACTGATTCACGAAGCCGGTAACTTTGGTGCTGCGGCGCGAGGGTATTCCATGTGGATGGAGCGCTATGCTGACAATCCGCTGGCTCCCAGTATGGCTTACGATCTGGCAGAGCTGTACCACAAACAAATTCAGGATTTAATCCGGGCGGTTGAGTTGTATGACCAGGTGGTGAAAGATTATCCCGATTCACCCCTCGCACCAAAAGCACTCTTCTCGGAAGGGTATGTCTATGCCAATGACCTGAAAAATCTGGAAAAGGCACGCAACATCTACGAGGTATTTCTGGCCTCCTATCCCAAGCATGAAATGGTTCCTTCCGTTCAGTTCGAATTGAGATATCTGGGGAAATCCATTGAGGAAATCCCGGAATTACAGCACCTGGTTTCCGGTAAAAAATCCAGTAGTTAAGGAACCACCTGGTTGACACTTGACATTTGATAAAAATACAAACAGAGGGACTTGATACAGCGTATGTCGTTTGATCTGGCTCAGTTGAATGAAGAGATAAAGCGGGAAAGTCAATTCATTGAATTATTGGAAAGTGAAATCAGTAAGGTCATCGTTGGTCAACAGTACCTTGTCCGTCGCTTGTTGGTGGGATTACTGGCCAACGGACATATTCTATTGGAAGGTGTGCCCGGATTAGCCAAAACTCTTACCGTGCATTCCCTGGCACAGCTCATTCAAACTCAATTCCAGCGCATTCAATTCACACCTGATCTACTCCCGGCCGATTTGTTGGGGACGTTGATCTACAATCAAAAAGATGGTGAATTCACTATTAAAAAGGGTCCGCTTTTCAGCAACATTATTCTGGCGGATGAGATTAACCGTTCTCCTGCCAAAGTGCAGGCAGCGCTTCTGGAGGCTATGCAGGAGCGGCAGATCACCATCGGTGAGGAGACCTTTAAGTTACATGACCCGTTCCTGGTGCTGGCGACTCAGAACCCCATTGAGCAGGAGGGAACCTACCCGCTGCCGGAAGCGCAGGTGGACCGGTTCATGCTCAAGGTAAAGATCAATTATCCCAATGAAACGGAAGAGCTGGAAATCATCCGTCGCATGGCCCATCCGAGACCCAATCTCACCCTGCAGCCGGTGGTGAATCCGGAGCAAATTCTGAAAGCACGCCAGGTGGTGGATAGCATTTACATGGATGAAAAAATCGAGCGCTACATTGTGGATATCGTGTTTGCCACCCGGAATCCCGAGAAGTATGGTCTGGGGGAATTAACCGATCTGATCCAGTTTGGAGCATCTCCCCGGGCATCCATCAACCTGGCCATGACAGCCAAAGCACATGCTTTCATCAACCATCGGGGCTATGTGACACCTGATGATATTCGTGCCATGGGTATGGATGTTTTGCGGCATCGTGTTCTGGTGACCTATGAAGCGGAAGCAGAGAATATGACCAGCGAAGACATCATCCAGCGCGTATTCGAAACGGTTGAAGTTCCGTAAGCGCTTGCTGAGCGATATTTCAGCATTTTGTGAATTCTATCCATTTGAAAATGTCCTGTAGCAGCGATTTGATACGCCTCTGATCAAAAATGATATCAAAAGACATTCTGAAAAAAATACGCCGACTTGAATTCTCCACCCGGCACCTGGTGAATGAGGTCTTTGGTGGAGAATATCATTCCGTATTTAAGGGCAGGGGAATGGAGTTCGCGGAGGTTCGTGAATATCTGCCGGGCGATGATATTCGTACCATTGACTGGAATGTGACAGCCCGGACGGGGAAGCCACATATCAAACTATTTGACGAGGAGCGGGAACTCACCGTCATGCTGCTGGTGGATGCATCTGCTTCCGGTGCTTTCGGCAGTCGCAGTCGCATGAAACGGGAAGTGGCGGCAGAACTTTCCGCTGTGCTGGCATTTTCAGCAATCAAGAATAACGATAAAGTCGGCGCCGTGATTTTCACCGACCGGGTGGAAAAGTACCTGCCACCCCGTAAGGGGCGACATCATGTGCTGCATGTGATACGGGAATTATTATACCACGAGCCCCAGAGTAAAGGCACGGACATTGGTGCCGCAGTGGAGTTCATGTCCAGCGTGGTACGGCGCCGGGCAGTGGTCTTTTTACTCTCCGATTTTCTCACGACCGGGTTTGAAACACCCATACGGATTGCAGCGCGGCGACATGATTTCATCACGCTGCGAATTTTTGACCCACTGGAAGAGACATTGCCCCGCGCCGGTCTGGTGCAGGTTCACGATGCGGAGACGGGCAATATTGCACTAATGGACACCGGCAACCGGCGCTTTCGGGAAGCGTACACCAAATCCAATCGGGACCGGGTACACATGTTGGAAAATTTCTTCCGTAGTCATCAACTGGATTACCTGGCCCTGAATTCAACCCAATCCTATGTAGAGCCTTTGGTGAAATTCTTTAAAGCACGAGCAAGGAGAGTGCGCTGATGGCGGCATCGGGTTCCCAGCAGTTGAAGCGTTCGCGCACAGCAATCTTCATTTTATCAGCCATCGTTCGATTCTTAATCCTTGCCTTTGTTTTCGTAACACCGTCAATGGCAAAGCCTGTCCAAGTCAGCGTGAACCTGGATACAACCGATGGAACGCTGGGGGATGTATTTCAGGCAAACTGGCAGGTCAGCCATTCTCAAGATGAGAAGATCGTGTTTCCTCCATTGGAGGAGCGGATTGGAACATTTGAAATCCTGGATCAGCAGCGTACATCGTTGGAGGAGTATATCGTTTCATGGCAGTTGGCGGTGGCCGTATATGACTCGGTGGGGCCACACGATTTCCCGGACCTGACGGCTGCAATTATTTCCGGGGGTGACACTAATGCGATCAAGCTACCGGGATTTCAGGTGGAGATCCATTCCATTCTTACGGCGGCCGACTCCACTTTTCGCCCGATTAAGCCCATTCATTCAGTGCGTTTGCCTTTCAACTGGTGGTACGTGGTATATGGGGTGTTGGCTATTACTGTCATCTATCTGATTTACCGTTTTTGGCCACGACGGCGGGGAGGGAAGAGACAGCCCCGGGAAAAAGTAATCATTATTCCACCAGAGGAGGCTCATGTTGTTGCGTTGCGTGAGCTAAAAGCATTGGAAGGCTCGGGATACCTGGAGCAGGGCGCATTCAAGATATTTTACTCAGAACTGACGGCGATTCTGCGGAAGTATTTCGAAAACCGGTTCTTAATTGATGCGCTTGAAATGACCACGACAGAAGTTCTGCAGGCACTGAGAGCCGATATTTTAACACCTGATGAGTTCCGAGACGCAGAAGCGATATTGGAACAGGGGGATCTGGTCAAATTTGCGAAATTTATCCCCACATCCTCGGAAACTAAAAAGGCGTTAAACCTGGCTTTTGAGTTGGTGGAGGAGACCAGAATTCAATCAAAAACAACCAGACAAAATTCTGAGAAAACACAGCAAGCAGAAGTGGAGGACATATCGTGATTGAAGTCCAAAATGTAAGTAAATCCTATGGACCGGTCCACGCGGTCAGGGATATCTCCTTCTCTGTGAAGAGAGGGGAAATCCTGGGCTTCCTGGGACCGAATGGCGCAGGCAAAACCACCACAATGCGTATTCTGTCCTGTTTCATGCCGGCCACCGCCGGAACGGCCCGGGTTGCCGGATATGATGTATTTAATGAAGCAATGGAAGTAAAAAAACGCATTGGATATTTACCGGAAAATCCACCGTTGTATCTGGAACAGACCGTGGATGACTTCCTGCGTTTTGTTGCAGGCATCAAAGGTGTCCCAAGCCAGGATGTGAAGTCCAAAATAGATCGTGCGTTAACGCTCACTTCAACTATGGATGTGCGTCATCGGATTATCGGGAAACTTTCCAAGGGATTCCGTCAGCGGATTGGGTTGGCGCAGGCGCTGATTCATGAACCGGAAATTCTGATCCTGGACGAACCAACGGTGGGACTTGATCCGGCCCAGATCATTGAGGTGCGGGAGTTGATAAAGGGTCTTGCCGGTGATCATACCATCATTTTGTCCACCCACATTTTGCCGGAGGTGGAACAGACCTGTGATCGCGTGGTCATCATTAATAAGGGACAGGTTGTCGCAGAGGATACCACCACCGGTTTGACCCGGAAGCTACAGGGAGCCGCTTCCACTGTGAAGTTAGAGGCAGAAGGAGAGCCGGAAGCCGTTAAAGCAGTTCTACAATCCGTTGAGGGTGTGGCCAATGTCACCCATACCGCCGGGGCTTATATGATCGAATCCACCGCCGACCATGACATTCGTAGTGACTTGGCTAAAGCCATTGTAAAAAAAGACTTTAAATTATTTGGCCTGCAGCGTGTGGGCATGAATCTGGAAGAGATTTTCCTCCAGTTGGTGAAGTCTGAAAATGGCGCAGGGAGGAATGAAGCATGAAAAATACATGGACCATCTTTCGTCGTGAACTGAATGCCTATTTCGTATCACCTATGGCCTATGTGGTTTTGGTGTTTTTCTTTGCCCTGGCATCGGTTTTCTTTTACCTCTTTCTGGCCTCTTTCCTCCAGAACCAGCAATTGATTCAGATGCAGGCTCAGCAGGGCGGCCGGTTTCAACCGGTGAATGTGAACCTCATGTTGATCCGCGGTCTGCTGCTGAATTTATCGGTCATTTCCCTTTTTATGATTCCCATGATCACCATGCGTTCGTTCTCGGAGGATAAGCACAACGGGACCATGGAACTATTGCTCACATCACCGCTAACCAACTGGCAGATCATTCTGGGTAAATATTTTGCTGCACTTACCCTTTACGCCACCATGATTGGCACAACGCTGCTATTTATGGTGTTGTTGTTCTTCTACGGTGATCCGGAATTTTTACCCATCCTCAGTGGATACATCGGGTTGCTCTTATTTGGAGCCGCGCTGGTTGGTATTGGGATGTTCATCAGCAGTCTCACCGAAAATCAACTGGTGTCGGCGCTGGTGACCTTTGTGGTTATGCTGTTTCTCTGGTTGGTGGGTGCATTGGGAAGCTTTAACAGTACCAACTGGTCTCAGCAGCTCCTCCAATACCTTTCCACCATCGAACATCTGGATGATTTCGTAAAGGGTGTATTTGATACCAGACATTTGGTGTACTATCTGTCCACTGCATTTCTGGGACTCTTTTTGACCTATCAATCGGTTGAATCAACACGGTGGAGGGGTTAATCATGCAGAAGTTATGGAAAATCTTACTGTGGGTTGGTATCATCGGCATTGTCGCCGGCCTGGTTCTATATAGTGTTGTTGGTTTGTGGCGCTGGTATTCTGTTACAACCGAAATCGTTGGCTTGATGCTGGTTTTGGGCACCGTAATCATGAATTTCAGGATCGTGGTTCAGGCTTTGGGACGGCGATCCACCAAATATGGCATCAGCATGGTGATTGGTGGTCTGTTTGTCCTGGGCATTCTGGCTGCGGTGAATTTTTTCTTCTACCGGAATAACTACCGGTCGGATTGGACGCAGCAGAAGACATTCTCCCTGTCAGATCAAACAACCAAAATTCTCCGGAATCTTGAAAAAGATGTGCAAGTGTACGCATTTTGGAATGATAATGACAATGCGCGCAATCAAATCAATGAGCTCTTCATTGAGTACAACAATATCTCGCCCAGATTCCACTATGAATTTCTGGATGTGGATAAAAATGCGGATATCGCCCAGCAGGTGTACGCAATCGAGCAGTATGGGACGATTGTTTTCAAAACCGAAACCAAAGAGGAACGCTGGGAGCCTGCGCCTCAGTTTGGTGGCGCGCGTCCGCCTCAGGAAGAAGATATCACCAATACGCTGATCAAGGTTTTGCGGGATGAGCAAAAAACGGTTTATTTCATCAGTGGCCATGGTGAGGTTGACCTGGATGATGCCCAGTCCCGGGATGGTTATGGCACAGCGAAAGCCGCGTTGGAGAAACAATTCTACAGAGTTGCCACTTTGGATTTGATGTCCTCGGACAGGGTCCCCGGGGATGCATCGGCAGTGGTAATCGCCGGTGCGGATAAGCCTTACCTGCAACATGAGCTCACGGCATTAACAACCTACCTGAAGCAGGGCGGCGGTGTGGCGGTACTGCTGGATCCCTCACCGAAACCGGATTTCAGGGAATTCCTGTCACCCTTCGGAATTGCACCGGATAATGACATTGTGGTTGATCCGTCGTTGGAAAATCGCTTGTTCGGAGGAAATCCGGGCACACCCCTGGTGCGTCAATATGGTGAACACAAGATTACCAAAGATTTTCCCTATGCCACCATTTTTCACATGACCCGTTCCTTACAGATAAGTGGTGAAGTAGGAGCTCTGGCGATTTCAGGTGGCAGTGCGTGGGGTGAGACCGATTTGTCCAACTTACAGCAGGGTGTTTCTTTTGGGGAGAGTGATATCCAGGGACCGTTGAATATCGCTGCCGTCACCAGCGTCCCCAGTGATTCGGTGAATGGCAAACCAGGTCGGCTGGTGGTCATAGGCGACTCAGATTTCGCCAACAACATCCAGTTCAACACGCAGGGGAACGGGAATTTCTTTACCAATATCGTTTCCTGGCTGGCGCAGGATGATGATCTCATTTCGGTATCGCCCAAACAGATGGAAAATCGTCCGTTGAACATGACGGCCGGTGATCTGCGGATTGTCCTGTATGTCATCATCCTGTTCGGACTGTTGATCATTGGGCAGGGTCTGCGTGTCTATCTCAAACGACGGAGGTAATCGCGTATGAAACCGAAGCAGTTAGCCATTTTATTTGTAGCGTTCGTTGTCGTCGCCGGGTTTGTCTATTTCTACGAATACAAAGGTGGACTGGAACGGGAAGCAGCGGCGGAATGGGCGAGCAAGACCTTTAAAATCTCTGGTCCGGAAGAGATCGTGGGGCTGACCCTGCAGACGGAGCAGGGTGAGGTTTCAGCAGTCCGTGACCAGGGGGGCTGGCAAATAGTCACTCCATTTCGCGTGAATGCTGAAGATGGTCAATGGAACGGGATTGTGAATGAAATAACCCAATCAACCATTGATCGTGTAATCACCACGGAGCTTACGGATTTGAGCACATTCGGCCTGAACACACCCCGCGCCACCGTGACACTGACCATGATGGATAATACGGAAAAGACATTCCTGATTGGTGCGGAGAGCAAAGCCAGTAAGGACGGCACCAAGACATTTGTAAAATGGGCTGACTCCAGTCGCGTGGTGACCACCGATAATGCCTTATTCACCCAATTGGATAAGTCACTCTTTGAACTGCGTGATAAAACTATTTTTCAAATTGAAGAGCCCCGGGTGTCCAAAATCGTTTTGGAGGATATGGAGCGGAAAGTGGTCTTAGAAAAACTGGCAAACCGCTGGATGATTACAGGTCCTATTCATATGGTGGCCGTGCCAAATGCAGTGAACAGTTTGATCTCAGGGTTAACCGGTTTAAAGGCACGTGATTTTGTAGAAGAAAATCCACAGTCGTTAAAACCCTATGGATTAGAAAAACCAGTGGGACGGGCTCAATTTGTTTATGATGACAGCACCACAAGTCTGGAGATACGGTTAGGGAATAAACGCTCTGCTAATGAAATGTATGTACATTGGTTGGGCGATCATCCTGTAGCCATTATTGACACAACCCAGGCAAAGCAGTTTGTGCGAACGGCTTTCGATTTTCAGGATAAAAAGCTGAAACCATTTGATGTGAAACTGGCGGATCACCTCACCATATCCGGTGATATGGCGTTGGACATTATCAAACGCGATACGCTGGGTTGGTTTAGCGAGGCAGGTGATACGCTCAGTACAAGTAAAGTGGAAAGTCTGTTGCGCAGCCTGAGTTCTATTCAGGCTGATGCGGTGGGTGAATATTATGCTGAGAATCTGGCGTTGTATGACTTGCACCAACCCCAAAGGACCATCACCGCATATATAGGTGACACGGTGTTATCGTCTATTTTGGTGGGAACGGAGTTTGAGAGCGAGAGTTTCGCCAAATGGGCTGAAAGTCCGCATGTTTATAAAGTGCGGAATTGGCGTATTCGCAATCTGGAAAAATCGGTTCATGATTTAAAATAGGGCATATTTTCAGTTAAGAAGAAAGCCACAGGAAACGGTGGCTTTTTAAAACTTAAATGTACGTTAACAATTATTGCGGGTGCCATTAATAGGTGTAGTTCTAATTTTATGGATTAAAAATACTTATTGCTTTATCTTCAACTAAATGTAAAATTGCCATGGTATGTTTAAAATGTTTTGTAGTAATGCAATGAAAGGAGTGACAGATGGGATTTGAACCGTATAAACCCAAACGCGGTGGACGTGGAAAAGGTTTAGCAATTAGTTTTAGTCCGTCAGGTCGTATTGGTTTTAGTCGTGGTTTGTATGATGCTCATTTGAGCAAAGCGAATCATGTGGAATTATTTTATGATCGGGCACGGAACAAAGTTGGAATTAAACCAGTCAAGCGAAATTCCACCAGCTCAATCAAACTTCCGGCCGTTGGCGAGAAGAAACCCTGTGCCATTATGGGCAAAGGGTTTTACAAGGCATTCGGCCTCTCTTTTGACAAACTGAAACGGGTCTCGCCTGTTTACGACGAAGAGAAAAAAATGCTGATTGCTGACTTGAATAACTAAGTCAGAACCACAATTGGATCAAAAAAGGAGTATCATTTGGATACTCCTTTTTTATTTCACATATATGCATGAGCAGTGGATTATTTCTTTGAAACGATTGTGGCCGAGGCCTGTGCGGTTGGAAAAATGATCATGTCGGCAATTTGAACATGGGGTGGACGCGTAGCCGCGTATAAAATGGCATCTGCAATATCCTCCGCAACCAGCGGTTCATAACCCTTATAAACATTTTTAGCACGCGCTGTGTCACCTCTGAATCGCACATTGCTGAACTCCGTTTCTACCAACCCGGGTGAAATGGCCGTGACGCGCACTGGTGTATCAACCAGATCCATGCGGGTGCTTTTGGAAATGGCATTCACCGCATGCTTTGAACCACAGTATATACTTCCTCCCGGATAGGCTTCATGGCCGGCGATGGAGGAAATATTGATCACATGCCCACGCTGGCGTTCCACCATTCCCGGGACAATGGCTTGTGTGAGGTAGAGTATGCCCTTCACATTGACGTCTATCACGGTGTCGATGTCATCCGGTTCATTCTCCTGTGCTCTATTCACACCCAACGCCAAACCGGCATTATTCACCAGGATATCGATTTTCTTTAAGGGCTCAGGCAGGTTCGCCAGAACAGTTTGAATTGATTCCAGGCTGCTCACATCCATGGTTGCTGGATGGACTTGGACCGAAAATTCTTCCGTCAACTCCTGCGCCAGGGCTTGGAGACGATCCTGCCTGCGAGCTGTGAGAATGAGATGACAACCGGTGGCGGCAAATTGCCGGGCAGCTGCCTGACCGATTCCCGCACTGGCCCCGGTGATAAATACAACCTGATGGTTAATCGCATATGCCATTAAAATCTTCCTTTCAATGATTCCGTAAAGATAACTCACTCTTCTTCCGATTGACCAAGCCCATTCCCCAGAGGAAAAGGCCGACCAACATACCCGGATAGAATGGCTCCAATCCCCAGTAATACTGCCAGGTGTCAATTTTTCCGAACCAATACCACACACCTGCCGAGAGTGGTCCCAGAATCATTCCCCACAGAATATACTGCTTTCCCACCCGTAATATGGGTACCAGGCTGGTAATAACCGGCAGCAGCAGTCCCGGCAGGATGAGGGTCCCCAGCGTGTACCAGAGATTCACCACGCTGGGCATAAATACAGCCATGACAAATGCCAGTCCCAGCGATAATCCCATGCCAATCTGGGTCAGGCGAACAGGGTTGTGGGAACCGAATCGTTTTAATCGTGCCAGAATGTCATATCCCAGCGTTTGGGCTGTAACCAGGGTTGTACTGTCCAGTGTTGACATGACTGTGGCGAAAATTCCCAGCAGAAATAATCCCTGAATGCCGATGGGGAGGATGTGCGCTGATAGTTCCAAAAATGCCTGGGCGGGGTTGTCCAGGTCAGGTAACAGTGCCCGAGCCAGTAATCCGGTCCAGGTGGTGAGCAAATCAAACACAAACCAGCAAACAACGGCCAAAATAATGCCCTTTCGGGCGGTGCGATGATCCCGGGTTGCGTAAACCCGTTGGTGAAACCCCGGGTCCACCAGGGTCCACATGGCGATGAAAAACCACACCAGGATATAAGCAAATGAATGTCCGCCCGTTAATGACAGATGTTCAGGTGGAAGCATGGCTTTTAGATGGGCGAAGGAACCCACCGTGTGCCAGCCGATAACAGCCATCGTCACAAATCCCAGGTACATGAGCAGGAATTGCAACATATCGGTGCGCACCACTGCGCCCAATCCACCACGGAGGATATAAAGTGTGGAAAAGACCAAACCTAAGATCATGGCCAGAATAAGGCCGAACCCGAAAAAGAATTGCAGCAGGAAGGCAACCGTTAAGAGGTAAGGTGCCGGAGATGCCAACAGAAAGACCCACAGCGCACCAATTTTTCCCGATGCCTCACCATAGTTCTGCCGTAACAACCCGGGAATGGTTTCTGCCTGGGATAAGCGGGCGCGATGGGCCAGAAAAAACGCGAAGAAAAGACCAAACACATAGTAGGGTACACCAAAGATTATCCAGTTGGAAATGCCGTATGAGAAACTGAATTCACTCACCCCCAGAATGCCGCCATACCACGTGGAGACCAGTGTCATGACGAAGGCCGGCAGGGTCAGCCGCCGTCCCATGAGGATGTAATCGCCAATTTTCGTGTCGGATTTTTTCCAGAAACCCAATACCCAGATCAGGATGAAGTAGAAAACAATAATTGTGGTATCAATGGGATGTAGCTTCATAAAACGCTGGAATTAAATCAGATCTCGTTCAAGATATGAATCGCGTAAAGCATACCGTCATTCAATTCGATGGTAACAGGTGGTTGGGAGACCCGGTTGGATTGTCCCAGTTGACTGGTTGGGCTCAGCCGTGTATTGGTAAGATTCCACTGCAGGCCGCTGGTTTTTCGGACAAATGCCTGCGGCCAGGGGACCAAACTGAGTGTGGCATTAACAGGCAGATCCAGAGAAATTCTGGTCACTACGCGTACAATCCGGGCATCCGCTCCTTCCAATTCAATGTTCCACGCCGGGTCTAATCGGGCGGCGATGTGCAGGTTGGTGAGTTCATGATCCACCCGGCCTCCCAATCCACCCAGGATGATGAGTTGTGAGATGGCTTTGGAAGAGCTGGAAATGGCTCCTAATGCCTTCTCGAAATCCGTGGTTTCCTGACTTTTGTCCCGCTCCACATGCCAGCTTTCAGGGATTGTATCTGTATTTACCGAATCCAGGTCTCCGATGATCAAATCGGGCGTGATACGGGCATTCAAACATGCCATAGCGCCGCCGTCGGCTGCAATGACCTGATCTGCCTTCGCAGCGTGAAATTGTAAGCGCTCCGCCTGGGGTGATGGTCCGCCTAAAATGATGAGAATTCGCATGAGCCAAATCTATGACCTTGAGATCAGATTGCCACGAAATTGGCTTGTCTTAAAAAAACATGGCTTAAATGGTCAAAGGGCTTTAGATTTTTCATCATGCAGCTAATCCCCAAAAGTATTCTGGTAATATTCAGCGTCATGGTGCTTTTTTGGAACTGTGCACCACAACCCGGTACCGGTGCCTCCCCACAGGAACTGGATAAATTGAACAAAGCCCAGGCAAGGGATGAAAAGTTTCAAAAAGTAGCCTTCCAGAAAATTACCGAACTGGAAAAGTCACTGGGTGAGTTGAAAAAATCGCAACAGCAACTCAATAAAATGGTGCGTGATCTGCAGCAGATGAAATCCAGCGGAACCCTGTCCGGTGGCAGCTCAGCCCGTCTGGACAGTCTGGTGCAGGCAGTTGCTGATTTGAATCTGCGCCTCCAGCAATTGCAGCAAAGTGCTGCGACACCCCAGACCAATACCCAATCCGGCTGGCAAAACTATACGACACCGCAACCGACCCGGTCGGATCAGGACGCCGTCCTGCAACGCTTTGGTGATCCCATCGAGCGCCATCTCACCGACGCCAACACCGAAGTGTGGTTATACCGGAATGGTGTGGTGACATTTGATCAAAACGGTCAACTCACATCCATTAAATTCGACTAAGCAAAAACCTTCCCAAATCCGCGCACCGGGACGCATTCCCGCCACGATCAACACACCTGTTTTATAGGGTAAATTTTGTTTCGATTTATCCTTTATCATTATAGCTTTTAGACTCATAGGAAAATTACTTCATGAATAGGATTAGATTAGAATGGCTAATCTGCAAAAAATATGGGTCTATAGCCTGATTATCACCCTGGGGGTGTGCTCTGTGGCATCCGCTCAGGATGCCGGGAGTGATGAATGGGGTGGTTGGTTCGAGGATTCTGAGTCGGTATCCAGCCCTGCGGATACCATGGAATCCAATGATACCTGGGGCGATTGGTCCACCGAGGATGCCGACACGCAGCAGACCGACACGCTCAGTGTGAATGCGGATGAGTTTTCAGACTGGGGGATCCAGAGCGGTGACTGGGGACTCGAACCGGAGCCGGAAGAGGAAGGCTTACCCACGACCACAATTTATAATCCCAATGCCCCGGTCGGGATGGGAATGGCCATTGAAATCAGTGCGGTTTCGCCCTTCTGGGTTTCCCGTAAAATGAAAACCTGGTATTCCTTCATGGATTGGCGGGTGGGTGTGCAATTGCCTTTCAGTTATCAACTGCCGCTGTATGGGATGCGGGTTACCGCCAGCGCTGAGATCGCCAGTTTCAATTTCGAAAACACATTTCCTCAGGGGGGGCAGTTTGGCGGGATTTCCGTTTTAGCCTACGGGCGATTACTGTATCAGCAATTTTGTGTTGACGCGGGGTTTGGGCTGTTCGGAAAGACCGGAGGCGCGCTTTTTGGGGCGATGTATCGGTACCCACTCACGTCAAATCTATACCTGGGAGCAGGTGGTCGATCCGTCTGGGTGAATCAAATCGAGCCGCTGGGCAGTTCGGGCTGGGCGGATGTACAAATCCTTGCCGGATACAAATTTTAGGTAGGAATGGTGTGAGCGTACACCAACCAAAAGGTGGAATCAATCAACTCCCGCCACTCAGGTGGCTGCGGTTAATCATGGGGGTAGTTATTCTGGGGGTTTACCCGATGTGGGTAATAGGTGCAGAGAATGATGGAACCGGTACATGGTACGAGGAAGACACGCTCTATGTGTTTACAATACAAGTACCGGACAACCGGTTGTTAACCAGCATGAAACTTCAGGAAAATCAGGGCAATCGTTATGTCACCGTGGGGTCTCCCCGGATTCAGGTGATTCCGGCTGAGTTTATCGGGAAACAAATCATTTTCACCCGGTCTAAACCCCAGATTGATTCAGAAGTTGGTCAGCGGGCTCATGTTCCGGATTTTCGATTGGCCTATTTTGAAGAGGGGCTGAGAACGGCCGGTTACGGACAAATAAGGCGCGTGCTGAAGCCAAGTACAGATGTGGATATACAGATGATCTCCCAGAGTGCTTACCCGGTTTTTCCCACAGACACGGTTGAGACAGTATCGAGTGCCATTGAAGAAAAAGCGGATACTGCTGCGACTGTAAGATCTGATGAGACGGTAACGGTTGACTCTGCAGCTTCATCTGAAATTGAATCTAAAAACTCAGCGGTTGAAAAACCGGTTATTTCCCAAGCAGAAAGTCCAACTGCGGAGCCTGTACAAGAAACCACTTCAACGGATTCCGCTGCACTTATACCGCAAAAAAACATGAAACCAGCGGTGGTGAAAGAAGAGATGCAGCATGTTTCAAAGCAACCCTCACAGCCGAAACAGCAGAACCGACCGCCAGTGAATTCAGGCAAACAGCCGCAGACTAAGCGCCAGCCGTCACCCAAAGCACCCTCCAAGGCGCCCTGGGGGACGATTTTCAATCAGGGGATTTTGAATGGCCTGGCGCTGGAGATGAGTGTTGCTTCGCCGTACTGGGTATCCGAAAATCTCAACACCTGGTATTCTTCCATTGACTGGCGATTTTCTTTCACCATGCCGTTTTACTACCGAGCAGGATCGGTGATGGTGGGGGCAAGCTTTGAGTGGTCCAGCTATGATTTCGAGAATACATTCCCCGAAGGTGGCCGCTTCCAGGGGCAGGCTAAATTGGCGTATGTGAGTACATATTGGCGGGGATTGATTCTGGAACTGGGGGGAGGCAAATTCAGCGATACCACTGGTTTCATCGGTGGAATTTCGGGAAAAATTCTGGAAGGTGAGCACTTGTATCTGGGTGGGGGCATGCGGGGTGTGATCATTCAGGAGATACAATCCATCGGACAGGGGCACTGGGCTGACGGTCGGCTCACACTGGGGTACAAATTTTAATGGTCTATGATGAGAACACAGGGCAGACTATATGAAATCGCATAGGTACAGTTTTCAGTTTCAGCGGAACCTGGTGAGAAATTTCCTGGGGAGTTTGCTGCTAACCGGTAGTTTGCTGGGCGCAAATACCTTCACACCCACGGGCGGAACCGTAGTATCGGGATATTGGAATGCCAGTAATACGGGTGCAACAGTAGCCGTAAATGTGCCCAATAATGGTTCCATTAATTATGCCAGTGTTCAGTTAAAAGTAGGAGCGAATAGCTGGGTTGGCATCGGCAGTCCCCAAAATGTTGCTGCGTTTATTAATGCTGAAGCTACCCTCACCAATACAGCTGGTGAAGTTGAATCAGCCACCGGTTTTGCAAATGGCGAAACCTTTGACAGCCAGGTAATTTTTTTGAACAGCAGTTTTGCAGCCACTGGTGATGAGGTAACCCTGACACCCACCACAACAATTGACCAGACAGTTCCCAGCATTTCGTCAACCAGTTTCAATGTGACCAGCGGTTACCTGAAAGTGGGTGATAACCTCACCATGACCATTAATTCCACCGAGACCGGATTAAATGCTACAACGCTGATCATCAATGGCGTGGACGTTTCCGGAGACATGGTGGACAATGGCGATAATACCTATTCCGTGCCTTATCAGGTGACAGAGGGGGACGACCCGGTGAGTGATGACAGCCAGATTCCCATCAGCATCACCCTTAAGGATGATGCCGGGAACAGCACCGGTAGTTATACCACATCACCCGCTGCAGGAAGTTCTCCGGGGATAGACGCCACGACTCCCAGTATTTCATCCGTCAGTTTTAGCCCGGCAAGTGGTACGGTGAAGGTGGGTGATGACCTCACGATGACAATCACTTCAACGGAAACGGGTCTAACTGCCTCTGTGTTGACCATTAACAGTCGGGACGTTTCAGGTACGTTTACTGACAATGGTGATAATACCTACACTGCAACATATACGGTTACGGAGGGTGACAGTGATGTGAGCGATGCTGCTCAAATTGCGATCAGTATTACTCTAAATGATGCTGCCACCAATACAACGGGTAGCTATACCACCTCTCCGGCGGCCGAAAGTTCACCTGGAGTCGATGCCAATACACCCAGCATTACTACCGTCAGCTACAATCCCACCAGCGGGACGCTAAAAGTAGGTGATGATCTGACACTAAGTGTCACCGCCAGCGAAGCCGGTTTGACTGCTTCAGCCGTCACAGTGAATTTGGTCGATGTTGTATCAACAAAGACCGATAACGGAGGTGGATCTTATTCCTTTACCTATACGATTGGTGAGGGACAAACTAGTGTGAACGACGCCTCGCAGATTCCTGTCAGTGTTACCATGGCTGATGCAGCAGGTAACAGCACGGGCGCTTATACGACAGCACCTGCAGCTGGGAGTACTCCGGCAGTTGACGCCAATTCACCCACAATTACCAGTGTCACTCTGTCACCCACCAGCGGAGCCCGTAAGGTGGGGGAAACCATCAATGTTTCGATCGATGCTGGTGAAGCCGGATTATTACTTCAGACCCTGACATTCAATAATGTGGATATTTCCGGGACTCATTCCGACGATGGTGGTGGACTCTATTCGGCCACCTACACGGTTGTGGAGGAACATGATGATATTTCCGATGCGGCGACCATCCCCCTGACAATCAAGTACAACGATACCGCCGGAAACACGACTGGTAATTATACCACGCCGGTAGCGGCTGGTAGTTCACCCGGGATTGATGCCAATTCTCCAAGCATCAGTAGTGTCACATTTAACCCCACGGCAGGCACATTAAAGGTGGGCGATGTCCTGAGTGCGACCATTAATGCCTCTGAAAGCGGTCTCACCATTAATACGGCCACACTGAATGGCGTGGATGTTTCCAGCCAAATCACGGATAACGGCAATAATACATACACGGCCTTGTACACGATTGCTGAAGGGAATGACGATGTAGGCGACGCTGAACAGATAGTCATTAATTTTTCCTTTGCTGACAGCGCTGGGAACAGCACTGGCTCTTTTACCACCGCGCCCGGGTCGGGGAGTACGCCGACCATTGATGCCAATTCACCCTCTATTTCCTCTGTGAATTTCACGCCCACCAGTGGTGCGCTGCAGGTGGGCGATTCCATGACCATGACCATTTCGGCGGACGAGACCGGTTTGTCTGCAAGCACCGTTACCATGAATGGTGTGGATGTAGCCGGTACCCTTGCTGACAATGGTGACAACTCTTATACGGTTACTTACACCGTAGCTGAAGGCAATACTGATATTGATGATGCCTCCACGATACCCATTAGTGTAACGCTCGAAGACGCAGCCGGGAATACGACCAACACCTTTACTACCTCACCAGCAGCCGGCGTTACGCCATCCATCGATGCCAATTCGCCTGGTATCACATCCGTGACTTTTTCGCCCACCAGTGGAACATTGAAAGTGGGTCAAGGCCTCACGGTTACGATCAATGCCAGCGAAGCCAGCCTTACAGCTGCGACTTTAACGATAAACGGCGTGGATGTCTCAAGTACTTTCACAGACAATACCGGCGGGGTTTATACGGCGACTTACACGGTTACCGAAGGCAATACAGATCGCTCGGACTCCGAGGAAATCCCGATAGCAGTGGAATTGACCGATGCCGCCGGGAACACCACCGGTTCTTACACGACTGCGCCTGCATCCACCAGTACGCCGGCGGTGGACGCCAATTCACCCAGTATTTCATCCGTCAGTTTTACACCATCGAGCGATACACTCAAGGTCGGACAAGCTTTGACCATGAATATCACAGCCAGTGAAGCGGGCTTAAGTGCTTCAACAATAACGGTTAATGGCGTAAATGTCGCTTCCACACTGGTCGATAATGGTGGAGGGAGTTATGCAACCACATATACCATAGCTGAGGGTAACACCGACCGAGCCGATTCGGAGCAGATATCCGTTCAGGTCATCTTTACCGATGCTGCAGGGAATGTCACCAATACATTCGTCACCGCTCCGGTTGCCGGAAGTACACCGGCAATTGATGCCAATACACCTGCTATTACCAGTGTGAGCTATACACCGACTTCCGGTCTGTTGAAAGTTGGTGATGATTTAACTGCAACCATCACCACCGGGGAAAGTGGGTTGACGCTTTCATCGCTCACGATCAACGCGGCAGATGTGTCGGGTACGATTGTGGACAATTCCGATGGAACCTATACAGCAACCTACACGGTCACTGAGGGTAATACCGATCGGAGTGATACTTCACAAATTCCTATTTCTGTTGCTTTTACTGATGCTGCTGGAAACTCTACCGGTACCTACACAACCTCGCCGGCGGCGGAAAATTCCCCGGGTATTGATGCCAATTCTCCCAGCATCAGCAACGCGACATTGAATCCGACCTCCGGTACCTTAATCGTGGATGATATTCTCACAGTGGTGGTTACGACCAGTGAAGCGGGTCTGGTCGCAAATAGTATCACGGTGAATGGTGTTGATGTTGGCGCGGATCTGACCGATTCAGGTGGTGGCACCTATTCGATCGCCTATACCATTTCCGAAGGTGATGATGACATTAACGACAGTTCAACCATTCCGCTAAGTATCACCCTGGAAGATGCGGCTGGAAACACAACCAATACCTATTCGACATCACCCGGAGCAACCAGCACGCCAATCATTGATGCGAATTCACCCGTTGTATCCCTGGTGACCTTCAGTCCCACAACCGGGACCCTGGGAATTGGAGATACTCTTTCTGTTGCGATAGTCGCCAGTGAGGCTGGATTTACACCAGACACCTTAAAGATCAATCAACGCTCGGTCATTGCGACCTTCAGTGATGCCGGGAGTGGCAACTATACTGCCAGGTATGTCGTTGTGGCTGGCGACGACGATGTAACCAATAGTGAAACGATCCCCGTCTATATTGTGTTAGCGGATGCTGCCGGGAATAAAAACTCAGCGTTTACAACAACGCCATCTTCAGCGACCACACCAGCCATTGATGCCGGTCGCCCCACAATCAGCTCAGTGAGTTTTGCGCCGACGACGGGGTCATTGGTCCCCGGTGATGTTCTGACTGCAACCGTTACCGCAAGTGAAGCCGGCCTGACAGCTGGTACGATCACAATTAATTCTGTAAATGTAGCCAGCTCTTTAACTGATAACGGCGGTGGTAGTTATACCCTTACCTATACCATAACTGAGGGTGACAATGATGTTGCAGATACTGCGACCATTCCACTCAGCATCATAATGAATGATGCGGCCGGTAATGCAACCACAGCCTACACCACATCACCTGCCGCAGGAAGTTCACCTGCTATAGACGCTAACTCTCCCAGTATCGTTTCCGTTACGTTTGCACCCACAACGGGGCTCCTCAAGGTGGGGCAAACACTTACAGCGAATATTGTTGCTAGTGAAGCGTCTTTAAGCGCCAATGCATTAACCGTGAATGGTCAAAATGTGAGTGGAACCCTGTCCAATGTCAGCGGCACCTCCTATACCGTTACCTACACCGTGACGGAAGGTGAAAATGACATTGCGGATGAGGCAACGATTCCCATCTCTTTCATTTTGGAAGATGCGGCTGGCAATGTGACCAACACCTTTACCACATCACCGGCAGCAGGGAGTTCTCCCGCGATCGATGCCAACTCACCAGCTATCATTTCTCTCGCCTACAGTCCCACGACGGGGACCCTGGTCATTGGCGATACCCTGACCCTGACCATTAATTCGACTGAGACCGGACTTCTGCGCCAGGCGATTAGTATCAATGGTAAAACGCTGACCAATTTTACAGATAACTCAGATAACACCTACACCGTGAAATATGGTGTTGCGAACGGTGATACCGATATCGATGATAGTGCAACCGTCCCCTTAAGTGTTGTGTTGAAGGATGTTGCCGGAAATCTGAGTTCCACGAACACAACTGCACCGGGAGCAAGCGTAACTCCGGCCATCGATGCCAATCGACCGGTAATTTCCGGTGTCGTTTTCAGTCCCACCACCGGCACTTTGGCGATCGATGATACGCTCTCAGTTACGATCACCGCTGACGAAGCCGAACTTAACGCCGGCGCGATCACGGTTAATGCAGTAGATGTGGCTTCGACCCTGGTTGATAATGGCGATAACACGTATGCGTTAACCTACACTGTGGGTGAGGGCGATAATGCCATTTCTGACAATGCCCAGATTCCTGTTTCCATTGTTTTAGTGGATAATGCGGGCAATAGCAGTACGGCTTTCACCAGTTCACCGTTGGCAGCTAATGCACCGGGGATTGACCCAACCCGACCAACGATCACCAGTGTGAGTTTTTCACCCAAGACCGGCATTCTTACCCCGGATGAGACCCTCACCATGACCATTCTCGCGTCGGAATCTGGACTTAGTGCTACGGCTGTCAGCATCAATGGCACAGATGTCACTGATAACTTTGCCAGCAGTGGCGGTGGGACCTACACAGTTACGTACCAGGTGTCGGAAGATGATAATAATGTCTCCGACGCAGCCACCATTCCTGTCAGCGTCCAACTGGAAGATGCCTCCGGTAATACCAGTAATGTCTATACCACATCGCCAACAGCTGGAAATTCCCCCGGAATTGATGCCAATCTGCCAGCGGTGCTGACCGCCACATTCACACCCACGTCCGGTACACTGAAAATCGGCGATTCGCTGACAGTGAATATCACCGCTGATGAAGCCCGGTACACCGCATCGGTCGTCACTGTAAATGGCCGCAATCTCCTGCCCACATTCACTGATTTGGATGATGGCGCATATCAGGCTAAATATGGCGTGACTTCCGGAGATACAGATATTGCCCAAAACGAGACAATTCCCATCAGTATTACACTGGTTGACAGCGCCGGCAATCTGTCCGCAGAATTCACCAATACACCCGGCAGTGCCAGCACGCCAACCATCGATGCCCATGCACCGGTGATTTCTAATGTGACCTTTCAGCCGACCTCCGGAACCCTGGGAATTGGCGACAGCCTTATCGTCACGATAACGGCGACGGAAACGGGACTGACCGCAGGATCGACCACCGTCAATAGTGTGGATGTATCCACAACACTGGTTGATGAAGCGGATAATACCTACACGCTTGTCTATGTGGTCTCAGAAGGGGATAATGTTATTGCTGACAATGCCCAGATCCCCGTTTCCATCGTACTGCAGGATGCAGCAGGAAATAACAGCACCACCTATACCACATCACCCCCGGCTGTAAATACACCAGCCATCGATTCCGCCAAGCCCACTATCTTCAGCGTGAGTTTTTCGCCCACATCCGGCGTTTTGGTGCCGGATGAAACCATCACCATGACCATTAATGCCGGTGAGAATGGACTCAGCGCTACAGCCATTTCTGTAAATCAGGTTTCGGTGGAAGCGAATTTTACCAGTGACGGACCGGGCATCTACCTGGTGGACTATACCATTT
>JAIPJQ010000120.1 GCA_021734065.1 Fidelibacterota bacterium
CTGCCAGGTCGGCATTCATCTCGCCATCCACAACCAGATCCGGTGCAATTTCATGGAGAATTTCCACCGCTTTCCGCACCTTTTCCGTGTCCGTATGCTCCACACTCCCGAAATTGGAGAAGCTGAGCATGGCCACCTTGGGATCCATCTGAAAGCGCCGCGCGGTCTCAGCCGCCATCGTGGCGATTTCCGCCAAAATCTCCGGCGTTGTCTCAATATTCACCGTCACATCGGCAAAAATCTTCATGGAGTTCTTGAAAATCAGCAGGAACAAACCCGCCACATGCTTCACACCCGGGGCGGTTTTTATCACCTGCAGGGCTGGACGGATAGTCTCCGGATATTGCTGGGAAATGCCTGAAACCAAACCGTCTGCATCACCCATTTCTACCATGATGGTTCCAAAATAGGTCTGCCGCTGAACCAGCCGCTGCGCCTGGGCCAATGTGACACCCTTGCGCTTCCGCAGGTCATACAGCCGGTTGGCATACGCTTCAAGTTTTCCGCAGGTGAGCGGATTCACGATTTCCACGCCGGATAAATCGACACCCAGAGTCTGTGCTTTACTCTGAATGACGTCTTCACGCCCCACCAGTACCGGTTTGGCGATACCCTCCTGCACGATAAGATGACTTGCGCGGATGATGCGATCATTCTCACCTTCCGGATAGACGATTTTTTTCGGGTTCTTTTTGGCGCGATTGTAGAGCAATCGCATGAATTCGCGACTCTTGCCCAAACGGCCTTCCAACTCTTCCCGATATGTATTAATGTCAATTTTCTTCTGGGCAACGCCTGTTTCCATGGCAGCCTGTGCAACAGCCGAGGCTTCCCAGATGAGCACGCGCGGATCAAAGGGCTTGGGAATCAGGTAATCACGACCGAATTCCAACCGGTCCACACCATAAGCCCGGGCGACTTCGTCAGGCACGTCTTCCTTGGCCAGGTTTGCCAGAGCCATGGTGGCGGCAACTTTCATTTCTTCATTAATGGCCGTGGCGCGCACATCCAGGGCACCCCGGAAAATGAACGGGAATCCCAAAACATTGTTGATCTGATTGGGATAATCGGACCGGCCGGTTCCCATGATCACATCTGACCGGGCAGCTTTGGCGTCGTCATAGGTAATTTCCGGGTCAGGATTGGCCATGGCGAATACCACCGGGTCTTTGGCCATGGCTTTTACATCTTTCTGATCAATGGCGTTGGGACCGGACAAACCGATGAATACATCAGCGCCTTTAATGGCTTCGTGAATGGTGCGGTGTTTGGTATCAACGGCAAAACGCTCTTTGAATTCGTTCATGCCCGCTTCACGACCTTTGTAAATGACGCCCTTGGAGTCGCACATGATCATGTTTTCCCGTTTAGCGCCCAGGTTGATGTAGTGGTTACAACAGGCAATGGCTGAAGCACCGGCACCGGAAATCACGAATCGCATTTCCGACAACTTTTTCCCCACCAGTTCAGCTGCGTTGATCAATGCAGCACCCGAGATAATCGCCGTGCCATGCTGGTCGTCATGAAAAACCGGGATATTCATCTCTTCCCGCAAACGCTTCTCAATGTAGAAACATTCGGGTGCTTTGATATCTTCCAGATTAATGCCGCCAAACGTGGGTTCCAACAACCTGACAGCCTCGCAAATTTTTTCCGGATCCAGCGTATCCAATTCAATATCAAACACATCAATATCGGCGAAGCGTTTAAATAAAACGCCCTTGCCTTCCATCACCGGCTTACCGGCCAGGGCGCCAATATTTCCCAATCCCAGTACAGCCGTTCCATTGGAGATAACGGCTACCAGATTTCCTTTGGCTGTGTATTCATTCACCAATGCCGGATTGGCTTCAATTTCCAGACAGGGATGCGCAACACCGGGCGAATAGGCCAGACTTAGATCCCGCTGCGTGGAACAGGGTTTGGTTGCGTTAACCTCAATTTTTCCCTTCCGTCCTCTACTGTGATACTCAAGGGCATCCTGCTTTGTAATCATCGATTCATTCTCCTTGGTCAGAGTCGTCCACGGCTCTGGTGTTCAGGTTAAATTTTATTGAAATGGTCCATCTGCGGGTCATGCTTCCCAGAAATCCTTTAGTCTGGCCAGCCCCTCCTCGATCTGATCCACCTCAATGCCCGAGTAGGCGAAGCGGACAAAAACCTTCTCTTCTCCCGGCAGCGGCCGCCCAAAATGCTCCCGGGAGCAGAAGGAGACACCGGTTTTCTCCAAGGCGTCCGTCCGGAAATCAGCCGAACGGGTATAGCCTTTCCTGTGATAAATTTCCGTTATATCCGGGAAGAGATAAAAGGTGGTATTGGGCTTGGTCACCCTCACACCATCAATTTCCTGTAATGCAGCAGTCAATGCGTCCCTGCGCCGTTCCAATTCCCGGACAATAGCCTGCTGAGGATTATCCGGCCCGTTAAGCGCCACCACACCGGCGTGCTGGATGAAGTGATTGGAGCAGGATTCGTAGTTGGTATTGAATTTTGATATCCCGGCAATGAGCTCTTTGGGACCAATGGCACCACCTAGGCGCCAGCCGGTCATGGCGAATTTTTTGGAAAATGTGTACAAAACAACTGTACGCTCAGCCATTCCCGGCAGGCTGGCGATGCTTTTCCCCTTGCCGCTGTAACGGATGTCAAAATAGGCTTCATCCGACAAAACCCACAGGTCGTGCTTCAGCGCCAGATCGGCCACCCACTGCATCTCTTCGTCTGTGGATTCCGCCCCGATGGGATTCTGATAGTTGTTGTAAATAATGGCCACGGTTTTGTCGGTGAGTTGTTTTTCAATTTCCTCCCGATTCATGGCAAAACCGTCCACCGTGGGGATGTATCCATAGGGCAGCGCTTTTCCGCCCAGAAATTCGATCTGGGATTCGTAAATGGGGTAGCCGGGGTTGGGATAAAGGACCGATTCACCTTCCGAGAGAATCACGCCCAGAAATTTACTGATGACGGGTTTCCCGCCGGGCTGGACCGATACATTTTCTGCCGTGTATTCAATACCTCTGGCTTTCCCAACATCTTCAGCCAGCGCATCCCGCAATGGCATGATTCCCGGACCGGGTGCGTATCCGGTTTTGCCCGCTTTGATGGCAGCCATTGCCCCATCCACGATGTGTTGTGGCGTTGGCAGGTTGATATCACCCAGATGAAAGGGGTAAACCGTATGCCCTTTCGCTTCCCAGGCGGCTGCGTCTGCACCCACAGCAAAGGCTGTTTCTGTTCCTAAACGATTAAATCGTGCTGAAAATTTACGCATGTTGAACCTCTATTCTATTCGGGTACCAATGGCCGCCAATCCGATAAATAAGTTCTCTTAAATCAAAAGAATCCGGACACTTATTTACACAGTTAAAATTGGATCCCACTGACATATTAATGGAAATCACACGCTTTAAAATTCGTGTGTGATTACACTCCCCCTTTAATTGTCATTGCACAAATAATATGCCAATACGGACCATCCCCGGAAGATGTCCGTGAACCATCTGAGAAAATGTGGAAATGGTGAATACTGCTCATTTAGTTGCCAATGTTAAACTTTTAACAGTTGAATGCATGTAGATTTTCCACGAAATCGGCGAGGGATACACAAACGGGGTGGTTGGCCACCCCGTTTGTCCGTTACCTCTATTTTTTTTACCAATCAGTTCGCAGCGCCATCCAGCATGTCACGAAGCCGTCCCAGGCGCTGATCCCGGTCATTCACAAAGCGCTGAATGCCTTTGAAAATCCACTCCGGCGAGATATGTGCCTCCTCGCACACCTCCTCCACCGAACCACCGGTGCGCCACCGGTCATCCCAGTCAGAGGAAATGGCATATTCTTCAGCCATTTTGTTCGACAACCAATCGTGCATAGTGCGCCGTGCCGCATTGGTGATAACCGTGGAATCCAGCCAATCGGTTTCCGAGACGATACTGCGCCGGTAGGATTCAGGCTGCCTGTCAAACAGCTCCGGACTCACTGCCGCCACCAGTTTCACATTCAGACCGGCCTCATCCAGCTTGGGCAGTATTTTAATCACATTGGCGGTGGTGCTGGTGCCCTGGACAAAGAAACACCCCATTTTGGGCTGACCCGGTTTGTAATCGCGGATCAAATAGGCACCTTTGGCCGCATTCATATAATCATCGATTCCCAATGCTTTCCGGTCCGGAATTTCCACCGCCGGGCGGGTAAGATGGAGGGCAATGATGGGCACATCGGTGGCCATGGCCGCCCCCAGCATGGGCGCCACTTCATTATGCTCCCAGGGATAGAGATTGATGATCTGGCCTTCCGGGAAGAGTTGTGTTACCCCCGGAGCGAAAATGCCAAAATGGGTGCGGGAATCTTCCGCCGTCTCCGGCCCCGAATGTCCTGCCACCCAGATGACTTTACCTACCTTGATTTCAGAATCCTGACCCACCTGACTGAACAGCCGCATGAGGCCGTATTTCAGGTAAGAAAAAGATCCATAGGTGGAAGCAGCGGCATAATATCCGTTAAACTCCTCGAAGGGTTTATCACTGAGATTCACCGTGGCAATACCGGCGCAGATACCGGAGTTGGCAAATTCGGTGATTCCCTGGGGTAACAAACTCCCCTTCCGGTTATGCACGCGGTCGTAAAAACCCAGCCCCTTGAACTCGCCGTAGGGTTTTGCGAAGCCGGAAATATTGGTGGAGTCCGCCAAATCCGCCGACATGGCAATGACCAGCGGACGACCGTATTTCTGATAGGTGTACGCGTTGATCCAGGCACCGAATTTGGCAAAACCGGCCCGGTTGGGTGCCTTATCACCCGACGCGGCAAACAGGTCGGCCGGGTAATTTTCGTAGTCGGTGATCACCGGATCTTTAAAGGGATTTTCCTGGAAATTGAAGTACGTGGTGGTTTTCTCCTCCGGAACCGAATCCCCGATGGCCACCAGCGTATCAGCCACATAATCCAGGAATTCCTGATCCTCATAGAGTGAAAGTACTTTTTTCAAATGATCGGCCGTTTGTTCACGCCGCGCCGCTTCTTCCACCGGACCCGCTTCGCCGAATCCACTGAAATTCACCCCATACTTATCCATAAACCGTTTTTTGGTCTTCCAGAAGGGTTCGCTGTTGAATTTGTGGGGCAGTCCGTGGGATATGTTATCATAGACCCCATATTCACGACCTTTGCGAGTCTTGAACCAGGCCATATTGGGACGCTGGTCCGGATTATCGGTGGAAACCATATCCGCGATCGCCCGGGTTACATCCGGCCAATCCATGCCATTCTCAGCACCAAAAACACGAAAACCGTGGGAGCCGAACCAGTTTTCCGGTGCGCCATAAACCACCGAACTAAAGGGCCGATTATCAATTCCGAAATCATTCCAGTCCAGCAAGTAGTACAAATTATTCAAGCCCAGTCCCCAGGCTGAATTCATGGTTTCATGAATCGCTCCGGCGGTAGCGCCGCCCTCGCCCTCCACGGCAAAGACCTTCACATCATCCAGACCGGCTAATTTCAGCGCCGCCGCTTCGCCGGCTGCTGCGGGTGAACCATGCCCGGAGGGACCGGTGTTGAACTTGAAGAAGAGCGTTTTGCCCGACATCTCCGCGTGACCCGGCAGGCCACCGTTATGACGCAGGGTAAGCAGATCTTCCCAATAGACCGCCTCACCGGGAATCTTGTATTTCTCCTCACCGGTCTGGGCGTACTTCCGGCGCATGGCCTCGTTGAGAACCGCCAGGGCACCGTAAATCAGTGGAACCGTATGTCCCGCAACCAGCACGAACCGGTCTGCAAATCTTTTTTCGGGATGGCGAATGTCCCACCGCATGGCGCCGGATAACATGGTAGCCGTGACCATGTGAACCTTGGACCGTGAGCCGCCGGGATGGCCACTCTGGCGCAGATTGAGCATGAGATCAATAGACTGGTCAACCATGTCTTTAAATTTTTCCCAATACGGAAATTGTTGCTCCAGTTTGGCATAATTCAGCTTCATGATGATTTATCCTTTTTTTGTGTGGAAAATAGTTGAGCGTCCCGGCTAAAGTGAATATGTAAACCCCGGTTGAATAAATTCAGCGGAGCAGGGTTTTCACATGGCCGTTGACGGAAATGATAGGGCATTATACTAAAAAACTATGAATTTGGTGGATGATATCCAGCACTGTATGCTGAATCATTGCTTACCGGTTGTAAAAAATCCCCCGTCCCGGTAACTCAGTCTGATTCCAGTAGTGCCGTGAGATTCTTTTTCCGCAGAACTTCAAACATGGCATCCTGGGCTTCTTCCCAAACGGGGTGCATCCCACACGTTCCAATATACTGGCAGGAGGCACCATGGATCAGGCAGGTGTTCAGGTTAATGGGACCTTCCAACGCTTCTACCACCTCCAACAAGGTAATCTCTTCCAGAGGGCGGGCTATGCGAACGCCACCGGCAACACCGCGAATGGAAACCACAATACCTTTCTGGATAAGCGGTTTCAGCAATTTCCGTAAATAGGGCTCCGGGATTTGCCGGGCTTGCGAAATTTCGGCAATACTAATCTTTGCATCCGGTCCCTGGTTCACCAGGTAGGCAATCGCCCGCAAACCATATTCGCCTGCTTTGGTAACTTGGATCATGGTTTACCTCGTCCTTAGGTGGCATCTAATCATGTCAAACATTAGTTCGGCAGGATTCCCCCAGCCGACCGAGGCTAACTCTGATACTGTGACGGTGTGATGAAGATGCTTATTATTCATGAGAAGTTTAGTCTTATTATGAAGAATATACGTGTACCCAAAGTTATTTCAGTGTATCTGTGGAACCACCGGTTTTCAGGGCATTCACACCCTGAGCGGACTGTCGGATCACCAGGTTAATCCCACCCAGTGTTGCAATCAAACCGATGCATAGAAACAACAGTTCCCACAGCGCAGCCTCATTCTGAATTATATGTCCCCAGGCGTAAATCAACGCCACAACGCCGATGAGAATCAGGCCATAACCAATTTTCCGTACTTCAGATTTCCGGGTTTTGGGAACAGACGGTTCTAATATGGTTTCAGTCATTTTCATGTCTTCTTTGTTCTGCACAGGCCTGCATACGGCAAATAATCTGCCAAATCGGGA
>JAIPJQ010000121.1 GCA_021734065.1 Fidelibacterota bacterium
GATTGGGGCAGGGGAGGAATAGAGGGATGCGAAACACATTCCGATTGGTTGTCATGCTCACCGGTTTGCTCACGCTGGCCTGGGCCCAGAGCAACATAAAGGTGACCTGTAATGTCCGTAATGCCGAATTCTATTATGTTTCCACCACAGCCGGCGGCATTCAGTATCTGGACGAGAATGGCTTGCAGAACTTTCTGGAATCCCAACGGGGAAAACTGAAAGGTCCCTTCATCTTTGATTTTGAAATCGCGCTGGCCAATGTGGGCGGACCGGATGAAACGCACTTTTTCGTTCTGCTGCGTAAAAAAGGGTATCGTGATTACTACAAAATCTATCCCGTTCAACCCAATATCGACATCACCTGGCATTCCAAACGGGGACCCATTTATTATCCCCTCACGCCTGTTTTGGGTGTGATACCGGGCGTGGTGATGCCGTTTGGTACACCCCAATTTGTGCAGGATAAAAGTAGCCGGGGCAAATTTCACCTCTGGACCCAGATTTTGACTGTGGGTGCCGCCACCACCTTCAATTTTCTGGCGGAGGACGCCCGCTCCAAGCATCTGGATGCCCGTGAACGCTCTATGGACATGAGTCTGCCGCTGGAAGAGCGGATAACGGCCGCGCAGGATGATAACGAATATATTGATCAGTACGACCAGTTCGTTCAATACGGACAGTACGCTGTCATGGCCTTTGGGGCACTCTATACCTGGCAATTTCTGGAAGGGTTACTGGCAACTCCCGGCGTTAACAGCCCCAATTGGGAAAATCCCAAACCCCTGTTTACCGGCGGCGTCAGTCTTACCGGTTCACCCATGCTGGCAGCCGGAATCCAGATTAACTTTTGAGGATATTCTTTATGAAATCCATACACACATTTAAAAACCTGGGAAAAACCCTTCTGCCGGTAACCTTGGGGCTGCTGGCTGCCTGCACCAACCTGTTTGAACCAGAGCCCCTCTCGGATAACTACAATCCCCTGGACCCGGAACACTACTCACCGCCTCAAATCATCCTGGCTGATTTACCGGCCGACGGTATCACCACTAATCTGCGCCAATTGCCGCTTAGCTTTGAGGGCGATTGGGCTGATTTGACGCAATATCGCTGGCAGACGGGAATCAGCGGGCATTTAACAGCTTGGACAGAATGGCGTGACGGCGGAACCTTCACTGATACAGCCAACCGCTACCAGGGCATTCTGGATACGCTGTTTCTGGATGAAACCTATGGCACTGAAAACTTTACCATCAAAATCCAGGCGAAATATTCCAATGAATTCACCGCCTCCGACTCTCTGACCCGCATCTTCACTGTAGATGCGCTCCAATCACCCACCGCAGTTTTACGACCCCAGACGGTTTATACGACCGGGGGTGCTTTTGAACTGGACCTCTGTTTTGACAGCATGACGGACTGGACTGCAGCCGACTTGGTGGTGAATTTCGATTCCACCGCCATTGAATTCACGGCTGTGGATACATTGAGCAATGGCGCCGGATTGAGTGTGTATGACATTCAGGCGGGTTCGGTAACCCTGAGCCTGGGGAATTACGGAAATGCTCAACCGGTGGTGGTCAAATTGTCCGGACAGGCGGAAGACAGTTCCGGTGTCTATGACATTACCCTCACGGGCACCCGGTTTTTAGACGGCCCAACCAGTTCTGATGTTTTCTCGGCCGGTACGACAACCTCACGGGTTGTTGTACTACCCGAATCTGATGATTAATGCTTTATAGCAAGGAAAGATTACCTTTGATTATGAGAAACTTTATCGCTTTAGATCACCAAAAACTTGCCGGGCCCTATCTGTCTTCGCACGCTATGGGGCAGTTGACCGCGCCGAATCTGAAAGTGAAAGCGGATCATTCCCGTTTCCTCACACTTGCTCTGCTATTTCTCAGCCTCCTGATTGGGTTCACCCGACCGGTTCTGGCACAGGAGCCGGAGTTGATTGAGATTGTCATTTACGACTTTGAAGGCAACGAACTTACCACGGTAACACCGGAAGAATTTGAGCTGGTAGCCCCGGAGAAGGGTGATCGCCGGTTTCGACTCGTCACGGATGAGTCGGGAAAACTCTTTGTCCGCGCCCGGGAAATGCGGGCTGCGCTGGAATCGGGTGATGTGGTGCAACTCCGCTATGTGGGCGACAATCTCCAATACCGCTACAGCAACTCCGGAATGGTGACCTGGTTCAGCGATATCACCTATTTGGAATTTGAAGTCTCGCTGCTCTCCTCCCTGCGGATTCAACTCACCAATTTCAGCCCTGTAAAATCCGATCCGGCCACCGACATTGTCCGCTATGGCGCGGAGGAAAACATTGCCATCGATGAGAAAAACGGCTTTTTCGTCTTCGTCACCGGCGCCGGTAAACAGGAGCTGCAGATCAACATCAAAGGTTTTCAGGAAGTCCGGTTTGACATTAACGAAGAGGCGTTTACCACCAATCCTGAAATGAAGCGCGAAGTGAGTGTCATGCTCATACCCGAAACCAATTACAAACTCTATTTCCGGGGCATGTATCTCATGGAGTTGGGATATTTCGCCGAAGCGGAACAGGTATTTGCCCAGGCACTGGGGATTGGTACTGATCATTCCTTCAGTGAGTGGCTCTATCCCAACTTTTTTATCCAATACTGCCGCTACAATGCCGGGAAACAGGTGGACTACAATCGTGTGCTCCAGATTGGAAATCAGGCCAAACTCAACGATCCCCTCATGGCTGCGCAGGTATTCTATTTCCTTTACCAGGTCTATGGCAAAGTAAGTATGCCCGGTGTCCAGTCCGCTGAAGAGGTAGCCCTGGCCGCCAAGCAGGCGCTGGACGAAGAGCAGCTCATCTTTGGTGACCAACGCTTCTATTACTTCAAAATTGGCAGCCGCCTCATTACCGGCACCAATGCCGCAGCAGGTGAAAAAAAAAACGTAAGTTCGGCGCTACCACCTCCGATTCTCCCCCAGGATCAGGTGTCAATTCAGCCGGCTGATACCGTTCAAACACAACCAGATGAAGAAATGATGGAGCCGGTGGTAGCGGGTCCCTCCGTTTACTGGAGCGCTGCTGAAGTACAGCAGATCGAGCAGAACCTGGTACCCGCACGGCAGGGATTGAATCCGGCAGACTGGAGCAATGCCCCCAAATTACGCCCTCAGTTTCAGGGGGCTTTGTCAAGTTATACCCTCACAAAGGCCATGGATTACAATTATTTGGAGGACGGCGAGATCGGGGTTCGTACGCGCATTCATACCTATGAGGATTCAGTGGAACACCTGTACGGTAATGGTCAAATCGCCTTTCGGCTCGGCCCTCTATCCTTCAATCTTGGATATTTTCATGGTAACACCACTGCAGAGGAATTAAACAGCCCCAGTCTTGATGCACTGCGGCAAACGGGAACCCAAAAATCCTGGAATGCCGGAGCAGCCCTGAACCTTTTACCGGGTTTGTCTGTGGGTGCCAATTACAATTCCCACAATCTTTCACTGGAATATCAAAATCGAACGATGGTGCTTTTTGATGACGGTGATTGGATAACCATCGGCGAGGAGCGAGCCGATTATGAAACCTATGATGTAGGCGCTACTTTAAACAGCGGCAGTTTTTATCTGGGCGGTTGGGTGACGGATCTGGGTGATGATGTGGTGTGGCACGGTGGTGGCGGTGGCATCAGTGGCCAGGATACCATTCCTTTGCGCCAAACCTATCACGCTTTTTTAAGTTTTCCCTTCATCACATCCCATTTGGTGCTGGGAAATCATGTGAGTTTCCAGACCTGGGAGGATTCGGCTCAGGTGATGGAGGTTTGGCTGCCCACCCAATGGGTAGATGCCTCCTGGACTGCTTCGCTGAATGCCGCCTTCACCTGGCGCTCCAGCCTGAGTCTGTTGTATCGGATCGATACCCGTCTGGGTGAATATCCTGACGATGAACCGGACGATATTTATGACGATGTGGATGAGTATGATGATGTTACACCCGAAGTATCATTAACCCAAACAGTCGGTCTGCAGCTTTCCGTGCCCATGGGTATGTACCAGTTTTCCGGATTTGTTGCCCGGCGCCAGCATTCCGGAATCCAGCGCAGCATTGTGCGTTATAGTCCGAGCATTATCAATCTGGTTGAGCGCACCCAGGAGTATGAAACGACCATCGTGGGACTCACCCTGGCCGCCAACTTCTAATCCCATTTTGTAACAACCAGCGTTACACAACAGTTTTTGCCGACCCGGCGAAAAAATCGTTGCTAATGTTATGTGCCCCAATTAGTATTGAGACACATTCTCATTTAGAAAAATGTGTGAGAATGGACAATTTGACAGAAGCTGAAACGAGGATAATGCTGAAAGGAGCACACCATTGAACAAGCTGATAACAAACTTTCTCATGCTCACCGGTCTCATCATCACCCATTCCGGAACCGCACTGCAGGCTCAGGATTTGGATAAAATATTCTTCCAGCCCCAAACCACGATCGGTGGCTATGGGGAATTACACTACAACAGCAGCAAACCGGAAAATGGCAGTCACAGCGCCAGTCTCGATTTCCATCGATTTGTCCTGTTCTTCAGTCACGCCTGGAGTGAGGAATTTGCCCTCAAGGCTGAGTTGGAAATCGAACACAATCTCATTGTTGGTGGAAAAAATTCCGGTGAGGTGGAACTGGAACAAGCCTACGTGGATTATCATCCCAATCACTATCTGGGATTTCAGGCGGGCGTCTTGCTCCCATCGGTGGGTATTCTGAACGAATATCACGAACCCCCGCTCTTTTTTGGTGTGGAACGCCCCGACTACCATAAAGTGATTATTCCCACCACCTGGTTTGGCAATGGCGCGGCCATTTACGGTAACATTGCCCAACTGGATTACCGGGTTGTCATTATGGAAGGACTTAATGGCGCCGGGATTTCCGCCAAAGATGGTATTCGGGGCGGCCGCCTGAAGGGATATAAAGCAGATGCCACCCACCCGGTGATCAGTATGAGTCTGACCAAACGCAACTGGCTGGGTATGAATCTCGGCGGTTCGCTGACCGTCACCCAAGCACCGGATACCCTCAATGGTTCTCCGGCGCTGAACCAGACGCTATTGAGCGAAATCCATCTTCAGTACGCTCGCTCCAATCTGCATGCCACGGCGGAATGGGGGATGATCCGGTATGATCGCCCTGAACTTTTGGATGGTATCTCCACTGCCCGGGGATTTTATGTTGATTTGGGATATGATGTGGCGCCTGTCCTGGGACTTGAGAGTGCCATCATTCCCTGGGCACGCTACAGTGATATCAATACTGCGGCGACAACTGATGGTACCATTCCGAATCTTGACCAGCAATACCATTACGCACTTTGGCAAGTGGGGCTGCAGGTGAAACCCCTGCCTGATGTGGTGTACAAATTGGATTACGGTCAAAAAACGCCTGAATCCGGATCCACCGTCACATTGTTGAACCTGGGTGTGGGGTACATGTTTTAATGCGATCTTTTGCATCAATCGCTGTTCTGCTCATCGCAGGGCTGTTCTCAGTCATTCCGCACGAACTGACAGCGGGCGTTCGGGAAGACGCGGAAGCCGTTATTCGCCAATTTTATCCCGGAGCAACCGCACTTCACTTTCAGCCGCTTCCCCTGGATCCCAACACCCAATCAGCCGCTGAACAATCCGCCGGGCAGGCTTTTTTGCTGGACAAGCTTTTCCATTGGGAAATTCGTGCAGATGAAGCCGTGCTGGGGTATGCTGTTTTGGATAATGTCATGGGCAAAGCCCAGCCCATTACCTATCTGGTATTGTTTACACCCGATCTGAAGGTTCAGTCCGTACGGGTAATACGCTACCGGGAACAGTATGGTGGTGCTATTCAGGAATCGCGCTGGCTGGAGCAGTTTCGCGGAAGGGACAGGCATTCCGGATTTGCCCCGGGACGGCATATTGACGGGATCAGCGGGGCCACCATTTCGGTGAATGCCATCAGTCGCGGCGTCAAACGCATCACCGTGTATATGTCACGCCATTCCAATGACGCAGTAGCAGCGGATACAGAATGAATTTGTATACGCTCACGCTCAACACATTACCGGTGACACTGAAACGAGTGCTCCTGGCTATGTTAATCACCATGACCATCGGCGTTTCAATGGGGCTGGGATTGGTGTTTATTACTACCTCCGCTCAACCGGATGGCATTACCAGTCACTATCAGGGCGACAAACCTGTGGACGAATTTGAAATCCCCGAGAAGTATCCCATGCCGGTGAAGGAACTGCTCATCACCACCCACAATCATGTTCTCACCTTCACCTTTATTTTCGGTATTCTTGCTGTTTTGATCCAATTCAGTTCCCGGCTTTCCCGATCCATGCAGCAATCCCTGGGAGTGGAACCCTTCCTCTCCATTCTGTTCACCTTCGGCTCCATGTGGGGGATTCGTTTCATCCACAGTGGATTTGTGTGGCTCATGCTGGCCAGCTCCACCGTGATGTACCTTTCCTTTTATATCATGGTCGCGGTACTCGTGATGGACTTGACCGGCAGGAGCGTTTTGGAAAAGCGCATAATCGATTGACGGACTTTCCCAACCCCTCTTTACTTCTCCCCTTGGAAAGGGGAGAAATACAACCTTCCTCCTTTTGAGATAAGGGGAGGTGCTGGTCCCGTGAAATTCAACCTTTGGTTGAGCATTTCACCGGGGCAGGAGGGGTTCAACCTATTTTTGAATCAGTTGGAAAACGCGGGGTGCAATCTTGCCAGGGGTTCTCTCACTGTAGGAATAACCATCTTGACGGATGAGCGAATTTCAAGAGCAATGGTCCAGCGATATTAATGCACTGCAAGGAACAGCATTCTTGTCAGTCTGAGGCACCCGGCTTCTGCCGGGTGATCGAAGACTCTCTTTCGTTAAAAAAATCAAATTGACAGGACGGATGAAACAAATGGAATCGAATGGTTTTAACTAGCAGAAATCCCAAACCCCGTGAGGGATTTTCCCTTTTTCCCCTGATATTATTTCTCAGGAAACCCTTACAGGGATCATGTTTTACCCTGGGGAAATGC
>JAIPJQ010000122.1 GCA_021734065.1 Fidelibacterota bacterium
TTTTTGCGTTCACAAAAGGAATTTCCAGACCAAGTGAACCGTGGCCCAAGAACTGATTGATCTGACCCTCGGCACCGATTTCCAAAAAATTCCAAAAGCTGATCGTCGATGCCAGCCGCAGATTACCATTCACATCGGTCTGAACATCCAGACCGAAAAAGCTGTTGTCAATAATGTCTGTTGTGGGAATATCAATAAGTCGGCGAATGGTCATGGGGTAACTGGCTGCCAGGATATGGCGTTCCACGGATGTTTCACCTGAAGCCAACGGAGAGCCCACAATGCGCCGCGCGCCGATGTAGCGCTTTCTCCAGTAATCGGTATCAATGGGGGATTGGGTAACGCCCTTACTGGAGCTGGCATGCACCATTTTATCGTCCCCCACATACATGCCCACGTGGCTCACACCTTTTCCCAGTGTGTCAAAAAAGACCAGGTCGCCATATTTGAGTTTATTTCTTGAAACACCGTCGCCCACGGCATACTGGAGTCTGGAAACCCGGGGTAGATCCACTTCCTGGGACTTGTACAAGCTGTACGTCAGTCCGCTGCAATCCACCCCTTTACCGGGGGTATTCCCGCCCCACTGATAGGGCGTTCCCATGTATTTATCAATGGTCTTTTCCATGGTGCTTTTTTCGATTTTCTCGAAAACACCCACGCTGTTGCTGCTGCAATTCATGAGGATTAATGCCATGATTAGGGCAGGGAAAACATGCTGTTTATGCATTTCGTCTCTCCGTAACGCTGAACTTCAATTTTTCCGATAGCTTGGAGGAGAATATAGCGGCAGCGGTGTGTCTGACCAATGGGAAATGGGCTGACCTTGTTTCGAAACATCATCACCGATTGGGAATTCCTCCCCTTGAGATAAGGGGTAGAGTAAGGAGGGGATCACTTTAATGGTTTTCAAGGTTTCCAACCTCGCTTTGAGCTCCCACCGACAACCGGCAATTGGATGAACTCCTTTCGATAGGAGCGTAAGGCGACACCCGTTGAAATTTCTATTCTGAACACAGCCATTTTACAGCCTCAGCGTCTTCTTTGCGGCTTCGCGGTGAATCACAAGACAGCAATCCAACCTGCCCATTGTTTCACGCATCTATCTTTGTGGTCCCCTAACCCGTGAGAATCCGCGAAATCCGTGTCATCGGCGGCTTTTTGGGTTGCTTGAATATGGTATTGGTTCTATGCCATACAAAAAAAGCCTCCCGTTTCCGGAAGGCTTTTCGTTTCGTTCGATGTGTGACCCCTAGGGGAGTCGAACCCCTGTTGCGAGAATGAAAATCTCGAGTCCTAACCACTAGACGAAGGGGCCTGCGCATCAAAAAGCAGGGCGAATATATCCGCCCCGCCTAGAATGTCCAATTATTTTGTAGGGCACATTCTGTCGTTTTTCGGGGTGAGTGATGGGACTTGAACCCACGGCCACCAGAGCCACAATCTGGCGCTCTACCAAACTGAGCTACACCCACCATGTAAAGTACCAAAAAGCGGGCAAATATAGCGGCCTGCCCCAGCGCCGTCAACTGCAATTATTTACGATTCAGCCGGACTAAATCCGTACTTTACCAATTCCTTAGCCAGCACATCCCAAAACATCCCACGGATCACGTGACTCCCTTTGTAATTGGGTTCGATATGCTGCGTAATCCAGGGTTCACTCTGACTGAATCCGTGTCCCAAAAAGCGATGGTAAAGATCAATGTGAATCGCGCCTTTGCTTTCGCAAAATACTTTTAAGTCATCATTGATGCGCAGCAGCGCTTTACGGGCATCCGACACAGGTAATACACCGGCATAAGCCCCCGAACCTGCGCTGCCGTCACCACCCGTGGGATCATAGGTGTTGGTGATGAGCAGAATGTCTGGTTCCAGATTTTCTTCCAGGTACTCTACGACCAGCCGCAACTGGGTAACAAAATGGGCAAACATGGATTCAGAGAGCTTGCGCTGGTCCTGAATACGGGCGATCAGGTCATTGCCGCCAATCGCTAACAGGGTAATAACCACATCATTGGGATAACGAGCAGGCAAATGCTGGGTCTGAATATCCATGAGTGAGTCGAAAGTCCCGCCATCCTCGGCTAATTGGTAGAGCTGAGCGTCCGGATCAAGGGATTTCAAATCGCGTCCGGAATAATCAGGGAAATCCCGGTCATTGTTTTGAAATAAAAGCTCCGGTGCGGAACGACCCGGACCACCGGCGTACTTGTTATTGGCAAGAATGGAATTACCCAGCGCAATCAGTTTAATATGACCACCGGATGGTGTGCCGCCCAGGTATTTTTTAAAAATGGCTTTTAGCATGTGGATTTCCCTGCTGAAAAATACATGCCAACTGTGAAAATTACCAGCGCGGCATGTGATTATGGGTAAATGAGGTGATATTAGAATTTCCGGAAAAGAATTTCCGGTGGCGGCGCGCTGGTCTGCCAAACATTAGGATCCAGTTCCCGGGCAGCATTTGCCAGCCGGGTTGATTCTTCCGTGTTTCCGCTCAGGTGCTCGATTCGCGCTTTGGACATAAGCCCGTGGGCACGCAGGGGAACGCATTCCGGTGGAATCTTAGACAGATAGTCATCCAGATATCTCCGGGCAGTATCGAAATCTTTCAGCTCCATATGATACAGTGCAAGGCTGAACAAATACTGGTACTCAGTAGAATCCACCGCTGCGATTCCCTCCAGATTTTCCACGGCCTGTTCCCGGTTATCAGCACGCAGATACGCTTTACCCAACGCTTCGTGAATCCGCTTGTCACCGGGATATTTTTCCCTCAAAGTGGTCCAAAGTGCCAGCCGCTCGTCCATTTTAGATAGGGGAATGACTTCCACCGCTCCCTGGGTTCGGTAGAAAGGATCGGCGTTGGCTAAAAGTTTCAACTGCGCTTTTGCCTGGCGCTTACTACCACCCAATATCCACGGCAGCCGGTGGTAAGATTGGATGAGGAGAACCCGGATATCATCACGTGCCGGGTTGATTTCCAGTAGTCTCTTGTACCGGTCAATACCCCTTCGAAAGGCGGGAATCACGCCGGGCCAGTGGGAGATGCGATGCATTCTATTCAATCCCTCATAGATGGATAAGAGCGCTCCCAATTCGTACAACCTTTCATCCCCAGGTGCAAGCGATACTGCCCGCTCCAATTTTTCCTCTGCCTGTGCGAATTGCCGGAGATAAAAATGAGTGCGGGCACCCTCAAACAATGTTGCCACATCATGGGGATTCTCTGCCAGAATCTGTTCCAAATGGGCCAACGCCAACTCTGCATTACCAGCCAAACGCAATTCGAAGGCTTGCTGAACAGGTGAGGATTCGACACCAGCTGGCGCAGATTCCATTGCGAGCGAGTCGTCATTCAAATGAATATTTGCATGCAGGGGAAGCGCTAATCCCAGGATTAAGAGCATCAAAATTGCGGCTTTTAGTGTGATGAAACGGTAGAAATACTTCATCATGATGACCCCACGCTGGCAGTGATTTGATTTTCTCAAAGATGCTGAAAAGGGGGAAGAAATTCCAGAAAAATGATGGTGTGATCAGGTGTTGGTCAGATGCAGAGTCGGAGCTGTGGGGCTGGCAAATTCACCACATCGGGGACCGGCTCATCCACGGCTGAAAGTCTGTTTCGAATCTGATTTAATTCAGCTCCAAGCGTTGGAATATCCAAAGGGAAATCGGGTGGGGTTGGGAATGTTTCAAACTTCCCGGCGGCTTTTCTGAGCTGACTCCGGGCACCGTTCAGGTTGCCGGTGCGCAGGTGGTAAAATCCCACTGCAATCTGGAGAACGCCCTGTACGATGCGTTTCTCATTACCGAGCAAATCCTCCCACAACGCCTCCAGCACCTCGTGACAATCATAAAACTCACCTGAGTTGAACAGGTCGAGACCTCGTTTGAATTGATTGATTTGGTCGGGGGTCATTCGGGAGAGAAATTCAACGGTTATTATGTTTAAAACTGCCCTTCGACGCAGCTCAGGGAGACAGTTTTAAACGGTCACTCTTGAAAAAAGCCTCCCCAAGGCTGACCCGGGGAGGCTTTTGCATGAAACAGGAGATGCAATTAACCAAGGTTTTTGGCTACGAAATCCCAGTTCACCAGTTTCCAGTAGGATTCGATGTATTTGGGGCGCGCATTGCGATAATCAATGTAATAAGCGTGTTCCCACACATCGATGGTGAGCAAGGGGGTCTGTCCGGAGGTGAGGGGGTTACCGGCATTGGACGTGCTCACCACATCCAGTTTACCGTTGCCATCCTTCACCAACCAGGTCCAGCCGGAGCCGAAGGTTTTGGCGGCCACCTCGGCAAATTTGGCTTTAAAATCCGCAACGGAACCAAAAGCGCCACTCAGGGTGTTGGCCAACTCACCGGATGGTTCACCACCGCCATTGGGCGAGAGGGAATTCCAGTAAAAGGTGTGATTCCAGACCTGGGCAGCATTGTTGAATATACCACCAGAAGCCTTCCTGATAATCTCTTCCAGGGGCGCATCTTCAAACTCGGTACCGGGGATCAAATTGTTCAGGTTATTCACATAGGCCTGGTGATGTTTGCCATAGTGGTATTCCAGGGTTTCTTTGGAAATGGTTGGGGCTAAAGCGTCCATCGCATAGGGTAATTCAGGCAATTTGTGTTGCATAATTATTTCTCCGTTATCTGTGTTTTGTAGGGTAATTGACTGTATACGTCTTCGATCATTACAGCGTGAATATAGTCTGTGCGTCAGCGTTATCAAGATTAATTCTCAATTAAGGGAATTGCCGGGGTCCCGAGCAAAAGAGTCGGTTAGTTGTTCGTAAAAATGTCCCGTGTCACTTTGCCAATGTGAATTTCCGGATAAATGTTTTTTGTCCAAGTGTATGGATTTTCATGAAATAGGTACCGCTGGCAAATGATTCAACCTCCGGGAGTTCGATACTCCTTGTCTCCGGTGTGACTGATTTTGTGAACAGTTTTCGCCCCTTGATATCGTACACACTGATTTTTTCTACATGAATTTGGTCCCCTAATTGTATCATGACATTGGCGTTACCCGGATTTGGTGAAATCTGAATATCAAAAGGAGAAATACTTGATGTTGTTTCAACCTTTCTGAGGGCTTTTTCAATTAAGGTATTTCTGGTGGGTATCCTGTATTGAATCGTTGGGTCGCCGAGAATGATGAAGCCCGAATACAACCATTCAAACTGTTTCGCATAGAAAGCCTGGTTATTGAGATTAAATGCCAGATAATGCGTCCACAAATCTCCCAATGGTAGAACATTATTTGGATTTAATGGGAGTGTATGGTAGAATGACCTTAGCATGTACCGCTTATCGAGTGTAAAAGGGAAATTGGCAGTATAGAGCATCGTATTTATGACAGGTGAATTAAGCTCGAACAGGGAGGCGTTAAGTATGGAGTTGACTTTTGGTGCAATCTCCCTGAACGAGCCGGAGTAATTTTCATTGATCCACAACATGTGACTATTAAATGAATCTGACGGTGGTGCGGCGTCGTTTCTGATTCGATGCCCGGATAATACTTTTGCTGTATCAGTCAGGACCCGGCTTCTACGGGTGATTACCGAAAAATCCAGAGTATCAATCGCGTCCAACTCACGGATGAATTCACCGACTCCTTCAGTAATATTTTCTGAATTTGTATAATAAACCAAGCCTAAACCAGGCGGCTCTTCGCCAACTTGATTGACCTTAAAAAAATAGGTTCCCAAATCTTCTTGCCTGCTAACAGGGATAAAACCTATTTTGGGGGCTGACACACCTTCCTCAAGGGAATTTACATGATTTGGATGGAAAAAATCCACCGATGGGACTTGATCACCACCGATGTAGTTTGGGCGGGTATCAAACGCTAAAAAAGAATAGTCCGGGGCATTAAACAGACTGTCGTAAAAGTCAATTACCAGAATATAATCCGGCGGTGCCGGGGTACTGTAATAATCCGCAATATATGCAGAAGTTTTGAGCTTCATTGAAATTCCGTATCCGGCGCTCATTTTCTGCTTTAAATAATACTTCATGCTGCCCGGTATGGTGAGATCACTGTTCATGATGATCAGCAGGTGATTAGCCGGTGACTTTTCTTCCTCGCCGGGCTTCGGTAGTACCTGAGCGGAAAGCATCTGAGAAAAGACTACAAGACCGAAGATTAATAGACGTTCCATCCGGGCACTCCTTCCAGGTTAATATGGACAAAGCGGTCATATTTGGGGGTAACATCCCCACTGGGAACCATAAAATAAATATGATTCCCGTCATTGGATATCTGGAGCTTCTGTGGGATTGCGGAATCCAGAAAGTTGACTGGGATATAAGGAAGTTCTTGTCCGGATTTAGCAGTTACAGCGATTGTATACTCATTCCCAGCGACAACGCTCCCCAGATACTGAATATTGCTTGATAATGATTTGTGACCACCTCCACGATAAATGTCGGGCACAATAAAGGGTATAATTTCAAATTGTGGTAATTTGAATAACCGGGTTGCATCCAGAAGCAAAGAATCACCCCAGATTTGAAATTCACCCTCTACAAAGTGTATGGTGATTTGGGTAACAAGCTCACCATTTGAACGGTACAGATAGCGTGTACGATCTTTTTTATTACCGCAGTAAAAATAGTCGCCATTCTTTTCAACCAAAACCCGGGAGAAGGTACCAGGAACTTGCCATTTGATGGACCCTGCCAATAGGTCAATCCCATAAATACCCCTGTTTTTACAGAAGAGGATAAACTGGTCGCGGGCTGGTAATTCGATAATCTTCCACTCGAAACCACCCAATCCCGGTTCAGCATCCGCTCCCAGGAAATCTTTGGCATGGAGCTGCCAAACCAGATTGTGATTAAAATCCCGGATACCAATCCATGAGCCTAACTCCCCGGCTTCCCAATATCCGGGAATTGACTCAATCAATCCACCCACCGAAGAGATATAGAATTCGGGATCATAGTTATTATCAGGCATGCGTT
>JAIPJQ010000123.1 GCA_021734065.1 Fidelibacterota bacterium
CCGGATATCTATGAGTCTTGGGGACCGGGCTGTCTGCCAACCAAAATTCGCTATTTCTCCCGGACTGGTGATGGCGCGCCCTTCGACGACGGGGTGGAAATGACGATTCCGGTTGGTGGAGCCATCACCATTCAACCTTACCATAAGGTGAAAATTCTGGATAACTCATTGCAGAGCTTCAACCCCTTCAGGAACGGGTATCTCATTGAACCGCTGGATTCCATGGAATACACCGATGACCGGGGTGAATCGCACTTCTGGCACTATGGCGACCCGAACAATGAATGGCTGGAACAGGGACAGTATGCCTCCTGGCAGTACCATTATTTCCCGGACTCCACCTACACCCTGTACAGTAATCCACCTACTGGTGCTATGACCGCGCAGGATATTCAGGCCATGCGTGATTCATTGTACTACATCTTCTACTACGAAAACTTCTCCGGTGGTGCGGATCGATATCGCCACTGGACCAAGTCTGTGACCGATGAGGTGAAGTTTGATATCACCAGCCGCGTGAGTAAAAACCACCAACTGCGTGCCGGCCTGGATTTCAAGCGCCATTTCATCACCTTTGATGAAGCCCAGCTTCCGTGGCTGAGTGAGCCTTATCTGGAGGTATACGGATTGCCAGGTCAGGTGGATCGAACCGGCTGGGATAAATTCGTCAACGGAACCGGGGAGAAATCACCGCTGGAATTGGGCGCATATGTCCAGGACAAAATTGAATATCCCTGGATGACCATTAATATGGGTTTGCGGGCTGACATGCAGAATTCCCGTGATACGTCCTGGGCGGATCCACGGGCCAGTTGGTCCGGATTGGTGCCGTCCGACTGGAAAGTTCTCTGGTCACCGCGGTTGGGTATTTCGCATGTGATCACGGATCGGGCGACCTTCACATTCGGGTATGGCCGGTTCTACCAGAATCCCACTTATCGGAATATTTATCTCAATGATGCCGGCGACCTGACGACGCCGTCACCTATTGTGGGGAATGCCCATGTGCAGGCACAGAAGGCTTCATCCTATGAATTCGGATTGAATTATCAGTTTTCCGACTACTGGCGTATGGGATTGGTGGGTTGGTCCAAAGATTACTCGGATCTGGCGGCCACCGAGCGGGTGAAATCTTTTCCCTACAATTACTCGGTCGTAGTGAATTATGACTATGGCTCAGCTCGCGGAATGGATTTAACACTGGAAAAACGCGGCGGCAGCGCCTGGTCCACCGTCATTCAATACACGCTGTCACGCGCCACCGCGAACCGGGCGGATGCCTGGCAGGGGTATCGCTCCTCCGATACGCCGGAGACCATGCCGAAAAAAGAGGTCCTCATGAATTACGACCGTACCCATAACCTCACTGCCACGGCCGGGTATCAATTTACCAAAGAAAACAGCCCCATGGTTTTCGGTATGCAGCCCCTGAACAACTCCAATGTGAATCTCACCATGATCGCCATGAGTGGGGCGCCCTATACGCCTTATGACATTAATCTCAAGAGTTATGGTGCCACCAACAGCCAGCGAATGCCCTGGTATATCGAAACGAATATGGCCTATCGAAAATATATGCAATTATTTGGTGTGCGTTGGGCAGCCGGTGTTATTGTGCGGAATATATTCAACCGGGAGAATGTTATTGATATTTACGCGGAAACCGGCAGTGCCGAAGATCCGGGTCGTTTGAACACGAAAGCCATAGACGATGGGTCTGCCTCCAACACATTATTTGATCGACCCTACTACTATTCAGACCCCAGACAAATTGATTTCACATTGGAAGCGTCGTTCTAATGGGTGGAGAATGTCAATCGATTGGTCGTTATGATTTTACAAGGTTAGTATGAATATGGAAGTAAAAACCACGATGAAAAAAATATTAATAATCGGATTGGCGTACGCGGTTATGACGGTATCAGGATGGGCCGCAGAGCCAACGCTGAAATACCCCAACAAAGTCGCCAAGATGACGGCCACGGACCCGCTGTTAAACCGCGCGCGGGCGTATGCCAGTAAGGGTGAATTACAGTTCGCCACCCAAAACTATGGCAGCTTCATCCAATACAGTAGTGGCGCTTATCCGGCGGGCTATTACAAAGGTTATCAGTACATTTCTGATGTTTCATTTATTCTGGGTGCGCCGGGACGGGTGATGGGAGATACGAAAGCCTATCCCTGGGCTGTCCGGCCGCGCTATGATACAAATGAAAAAAGACATATCCCGGGAGATCTGGTATACTGGGGCTCCACAGTAAGTGAATCGTGGTTTGACCGAACGGACGCCTCCAAACAGGTGGACTGGGAATCGGTGGAAGGAGCCCGGGGCAGACTCCATTCCGGTGAAGTCGCAGCCGGGGAGATCTATGGTGGACTTTATACTGATACGGGTGATCCCTACCCATTACTTGCCAGTAGTGATGTACCATTAACCTGGCCGATCCTGCTGAACCAGGAAACCGGGAAGGAAGAACGCACCTGGCCGGGTGATTGGGCGGTTGTAACCGACGAAGCAGCTCCCAACTATCTGGAACCCATTCCCGGAACATTCATCGGTGACCAGGATGTGTATATGGAGTTCGATGACCGGCTGGCCACCAGAGACGAAGACCCGACCCAGGGCTATCCCACAGGTACCCGCGTACGGGTGAATGCCCACAGTTACGGTCGTTCCTACGCGGAAGATGTCGTGTTTTTTACGGTTCAGATAATCAATGAAAGCTGGAAGGGCTTTCCGCTGGACACCACCGGCGATGGTGAAGTGAACGTGGTCATGGTCCCCTATATGGTGGGACCAGATTCGGTACGTTATGAATATTATCCACGTGGATTCCGTGGCGATCCCAATGCGGGATTCGAGTACAAAGAGCTCTTCGGGGGATTCTATTTTGATGTAGACTCTTATTCTTTACGGGGCTTGGGATCGGACTATAGTGGCCGTACCAATGATGATGACATGATGGCCTTTGATACAACTTACAACATGGCCTTTATCTGGGACTGGGATGACAACAGTACCGGAGCACATGATTTAGCCTATTCAGCCCTGAAATTACTGGATACACCCAAGGCTTCCCGGGATATCGATTATGATGGTGATGGTGTCCCGGAGATTACCCAGGGCTCCAGTCTGGGACTCACGGATTGGCATTGGATAGATTGGTACAAGCGACCGGGTGTAACCAAAGACGAAACCGGTGGCGGGAGTTGTTCTGGCAGTGATCCCTACGCAGGTGCCGCAGGCTGCCCTGGTGCGGTGGATAAAGAAGCGATTATGTATGCCCTGATGGCGGGTGATACCAGTTATGCCAAGCAGGATTTTTACGGCTGGGACTGGCGCGGAATCCCCGATGGTTCCAATAATCCCATGTCATCCAATTATAATAGCTGGTACTTCCACGCTGACGACGCAGGCAACCTGAATCCGCACTTTGATTCACTGGAGGGTTTGCGCCAGGCATTTCCCGACGGACTGGATTGTGTATTCATCATGTCTGCTGGTCCCTTTGATCTGGCGCCCGGCGATACGACCAATTTCAGCTTTGCCGTGGCTATGGGTGATCCGCCGTCGGATACGAAGACGCTGGAAACACCGCCCGACCTGGCAAAAAATGCTGAAATTGCCCAGATCATGTATGATTTGCACTATCAGGGCTTCAGCCCGCCACAAGCACCTACGGTTTCCGCGATTCCGCAAGACGGCAAGGTTACCTTGTACTGGGATTCCGCTGCGGAAGATTCCCGGGACATCGTGACAGGTCAGCCGGATTTTGAAGGTTATAAAATTTACAAATCCACTGATGGCGGTGTGACCTGGGGCGACCCGGCCCGGGATCGGGTGTATAACACCGATCAACAGGCAGTGGGTTGGAAGCCAATTGCGCAATTTGATCTGACTCAGAAGGAAGATGAAGACCTGTATGGTAAATCATACGATGGCCCGGATCAGGTAGCTCCCTGGTTGCATCTTGGAAATAATACGGGACTTGAGCATAAGTATGAAGATACGGATGTCCTGAATGGCGTCACCTACACCTACGGCGTGGTGGCTTATGATATTGGGATTGATTCCCTCGATTCTCACACAAGTGATGGTGGAAAATGGAAATACATGCTGGAGTCTCTGGAAAACTTCAAAGGTACCAGCGATCTGCTGCCTCAGGTCGTACATGCGACGCCGGATGCGCGGCCTTCCAATGCACCGAAAAACTGGACGGTGGAGTTGGCTCCCTGGAATGTTGGCACTGGCAATGTGAGCGTGCTACCGGCTGATAAGGCTCTGGTGGAGGGCAATGACCATGTGTACCGGATCCTTGTGGATGCCGACCCGCTTTTCAAAGGCGGGGCTGATTCTCCATTAGAGAATAATCCATTGTATATCGGCAATCCCACCTATTCGGTGATTGATACGACCACAGGGGATACGCTGATTGGCTGGATTTACAAGTATGTTGAAAATCCGGATCCGCCCGGAGATTCCCTCTGGGTTCGGGATACGGTCGCTACCCTCGCAGCGCAACGCATGCCGGTGGAAATGGGTTACAAGAGTAAACTGGGCAGTTCCTGGGGTGGTTTTCAGCTGTTTACCGAAAACATTGACGAGGCGACCCTGGATACGATTGAATGGGTAAATAAACCTAAATCCATCGCACCCACTTATAATTTTAGTCTTTCCAGTGGAATTTCCCCACTTTCCTACGCGTGCGATTATGAGCTGCGCTGGGGTGAAACGGATACAGCTTATACTGCTCGATTGGACCTAACAGATCCTCCTAAAATTTTACCATTCTCTACTTATAATATTAGTGCCGGGAAAAAAGTTAAAGTGGTTCTGCTAAGCAGTGGTGGCTCCCCAGATCAGGTTGCAAATCCAGAGTATCCCGATTTTTATAGTGGGAGGAAAATGGTTTTTAAAGAATCGGCCGTCCCTGGATTTGACTCATTGAATACGAAGTCAACTTACAATTTGACAATCTCCTGGCCACCTGATTCACTGGCTGATATTCGGCATTATGAAGCGAGTGATGTCACCCAGATTAATATGTTGAAACCGTTTCATAGAGGTGATGAGTACTATTTTGATGCCACGACGGTTACGGAAATGGCCACGGTCACGAAAGAGCTGCTGGAAGAGGTGAGGGTGGTTCCCAATCCGTATATTGTTACGGCCGGGTGGGAGACGGACATTAATCACAAAGCGCTGCATTTTACCCATCTGCCGGATGAGTGTACCATCAAGATATTCACCCTGAATGGTGAACTGGTGTACACCCTGCTCCAGGAAGACATTTTCTCCGGGCAGGCTGAATGGAATTTGCGCTCCATGAACCGACAGGAGGTGGCCCCCGGGCTTTATGTGTTTGTGGTTGAAGCGCCTAATTATGAAACCTTTGTCGGCAAATTTGCCGTCATTCGATAGGAGGACGCCATGAAATCGCTTCGCATTTTCGCATTCGGTTTGTTGTTCGCTGGCGTTTCTCTGGCACAGCAGTCGTTACAAGATTCTCTTAACACGGTGGATCCCGGACAGGAGTTCACCAAAGTCGCCACCTCCATCGGCCAGTTTCTAAAACTGGAATCGGGTGCGTCCGGCGCTGGGCTGGCCGGTGCGTACACAGCTCTGGCAAAAGGTGCTGCGGCATTAGCCTGGAATCCGGCAGGAATTGCTTTTACCGCTGGTCCGGACATGTACATCAGTTCGCAGCAGCTTTACGCGGGAATCTCTAATAACTACATGGGTGTGGTCTATCCGCTGGGTAGCAGCAACTATTTTGGTTTCTCCACCCAATATCTGAATTCTGGAGATATGGAAGTAACCACGCTGGATTTTCCTGACGGTACCGGTGAGCAATTCCAGGTCATGAATGTGGCGGTGGGCGTTACATTCACCCGTCTGCTTACCGATCGTCTCGCCGTGGGCGTTACAACGAAATGGGTTCGGGAACAAATCTATCGGGAAACCGCTTCTGTGCTGGCTTTTGACATCGGGTCAAATTTTGACCTGGGGATTTACGGCCTCACGCTGGGTATGGCTATCCAGAATTTTGGTGGCAGCACCCGGTTTGATGGACCGGACCTGAATCAGGAGGTGGATATCAATTCCACGCTTCAGGGGAATCCCGAAGTCACCACGCGCCTGTTGACGGAAGATTGGCCCTTACCGCTGGTATTTCGGATGGGGCTTTTGAGTGATGTCATTGGTGGCAAGAGTCCCTGGATGTCATCATCGGTACACCGGTTGTCCGTGGTGGCTGACGCCAATGACGCCTCGGATACGCCATTGCGCGGCGCCGTGGGGTTTGAATACGCTTGGAATGACATGATATTTTTCCGGGCTGGCTATAAATTCAATTACGAATGGGTAAGTTCGTACGACCAATACCGCGTGGAATACAATAGCGAATATGATCTGGGGGAGTATTTCGTGGATGCCAATGGCAACAGTCGCTGGGACTGGGATGATGTGAATGATAATGGTTTATTTGACCCCGACATTGATTCGTACGAAGATTTTACTGACGGATTGCGTGTAAAAACGGGGACCGTTAGCCGCTCGGCCTGGGAGAGCTTTTACGGTGACGGTAAATACCCCTGGCGGCGAATTTCCCTGGGATTTGGCGCGAAGTACAACATGTACGGCACCAATTTGTTATTTGACTATTCCTACTCGAATTATGGTATCTTAGGGATGGTACAGCAGATTTCTTTGGGATTGACATTTTAAATAATAGGTTATAGCAACAAACATTCTGTGATGAAGAAAGAGGGCAAAATGAAACGATATTTTTATGCAGCACTGGTCATGTTAATGGCAGTGGGGTTGTCCGCGCGGACCAGCGAAACGAATTCGTCTGCAAAGTTATTCGGTACCGATACGGACCTGAACAGCGTGACATTGAACCGCAGTATTAATCCGCA
>JAIPJQ010000168.1 GCA_021734065.1 Fidelibacterota bacterium
CGGGCGAAATGTAATCTGTGAACAGCCGGGTCTCCAGTAAGGAATCAGATGTTGCCGAAGAAATTACACCCCGGGGAAAACTTGGGAAGCAGACCGACTGAAGTTTTTTACGACGGGATATCCACAGGCGGTGAAGTGATACCGGGACCGGAAATTACAAATAGCAAATTCCAAGAGACAAACAAACCTCAAACACCAATTAGCAATGACCAAAACAGCCGCTGTCTCGGTTAATGGCGTTTGGAATTTCAATCATTCGGATTTTTAATTTGTTTGAGATTTGATGCTTGGGATTTGTGATTTCTACTAACCGGTCAATTCAAAAAACCAATCTTTCAGAAACTCCTGCAAGTAATCGATTTTCTTTTTAGCAAACCGCCGTTATTTATGATACCTTTTTTTGTCTTAACAAATTCATCAGAGCGATCCGGAGTTAACATGGATTTAAAATGTAATTCCCTCAAAAAAATGGCCATTGTAATGTTTTCTTGTCTGAGCCCAACAGCGAATGCCCAACTACCGTACACTTTTACTCAAACTTCCCGTAATTCACATATTGGTACGGCATTGGCTGTGGCGGTAGGTTCAGACGGTACGGTATTTGTTGCACACGGCGTTGGCGGTTTGAGGGCATACTCCTTTGACGGCTCATCCTTCACTAACACAGCACATATTAATGATGGTGGTGAGGCCTTAGATGTGGCGGTGGCGCCTGATGGAACAGTATTTCTAGCTAATTGGGATGACGGACTTCGTGCTTACACTTATGATGGGACATCTTTTACCAATATCGCCCATTTTAATGATGGCGAAACCGCCCGGAGTGTAACAGTAGATGATGACGGTACAGTGTTTCTTGTTAATGGTGAAGATGGCCTTTGGGCTTACAATTATGACGGGACCTCTTTTATCAATACAGCCCATCTTTACTACGAGGATTATGCAATGGGAGTGGCGGTGGTCGCCGACGGAACCGTGTTCTTAGCCTTTTATTCTACTGGTCTCAGGGCTTACAGTTATGACGATACATCTTTCACCTGTATTGCCCATATTAATGATGGTGGTGTGGCCTTAGATGTGGCGGTGGGGCCTGATGGAACAGTGTTCCTTGCCAATGGTACCGACGGTCTTTGGGCGTATAGTTATAACGATACCTCCTTCACCAACACCGCCCATATTGATGATGTCGGTTCTGCCCGATCTGTTGTGATTGACGCCGCCGGTACCGTGTTCCTTGCCAATGGCACAGAAGGTCTTTGGGCTTACAACTATGACGGTACATCATTTACAAACACTGCCAATATTGATAACGGTGGTGATGCCCGAGATGTGGCAGTGGGAGCAGATGGAACGGTTTTTTTGGCAAGTGGGGAGAGCGGTCTTTGGGCTTATGGTTATGACGGTACATCATTTACCAATATAGCCGACATTGATGACGGTGGCTGGGCCAATGGTGTAACTATAGAGGAAAATGAAACCGTGTTTCTGGCTAATAACACTGGCGGTCTGCGGGCATATAGCTACAACGGTTTATCATTCACCAACACGGCTCATGTTGATGACGGTGGTGATGCCCGTGGTGTGGTAGTTGGTGATGACACAACAGTGTTCCTTGCCAATGGTACCGATGGTCTTTGGGCTTACAACTATGACGGTACATCATTTACAAACACTGCCAATATTGATAACGGTGGTGATGCCCATGATGTGGCGCTGGGAGCGGATGGAACTGTTTTTTTGGCAAGTGGGAGGAGCGGTCTTTGGGCTTTCAGATATAGTGACACATTATTTATTAACACTGCCCAAACTGATGACGGCGGTGATGCCTTAGATGTGGCAGTGGGAGCAGATGGTGCGGTTTTTTTGGCAAGTGGGGAGAGTGGACTTTGGGCTTACAGCTATGATGGCACATCCTTCACCAATATTGCCCATATTGATAACGGTGGTTCTGCCTGCGGTGTGGCAGTTGGTGATGACACAACTGTGTTCCTTGCCAATGGTACCGACGGTCTTTGGGCTTACAGCTATGACGGCATATCCTTCACTAACACCGCGCATATTTATAATGGAGGTTCTGCCTTAGGTCTGGCGATGGGTGCTGATGGAACCGTGTTTCTGGCAAATTACATTGACGGTCTGCGGGCTTACAGCTTTAATGGTAGGTCTTTCACCAACACCGCGCATATTAATGACGGAGGTTCGGCTCGAGCTGTAGCATTGGGAGCAGACGGTACGGTATTTCTGGCCAAAGGGGGTGAAGGATTGATAGCCTATACCTATTCCGGTTATTTGGGTGTTGGCGATGAGGATTCAGCGCTGCCCGGTACACTCTCTTTGGAGCAGAATTATCCCAACCCATTCAATCCAGTCACCACTATTCGTTACGCCGTTCCCACCACCTCCCAAATCTCCCTGAAAATCTACGACCTGCTTGGTAAAGAGATAGAGACCCTATTCCATGGCCACCGGGAGCCGGGTTATTACCAGATTACTTTCGATGCCACAGGATACACCTCCGGGCTCTACTTTTGCCGCCTTACCGCGCCGGGATTTTCACAGGTAGTGAAGCTGAGTGTGGTCAAGTGAAGTGACGCCGGGACCGGAAATCACAAATAGCAAATTCCAAAAAACAAACAAATCTCAAGCACCAAATAGCAATGACCAAAACAGCCGCTGTCTTGGTTAATGGACTTTGGAATTTCGGTCATTCGGATTTTGGATTTGTTTGAGATTTGATGCTTGGGATTTGTGATTTGAAATCGTCTTTCTCAAGACGACCTCTTTATTCCTGATGATTTCATTGCCACGAATTTTAGCTTCGGCGGAGCCTACGGCGAGCCGCTGAAGGTTTAGGATACCCTCCTGAATGTAGGGCTTTAGCCCAATTCTCCTGTTCTTTTTTCTTGAAAAAAAAGAACCAAAAATTCAAGTCTGAAAGCCTTTCTCCGGCGCCGTTCATCACCTCCGCTACAGCAAATCGAACTCAGTCCGGTACCCGGACTTCAAACATGATTTGCTGCTTCACGCTGCGGTGCTTCCGGCTTATTCCGGGAAGGGCTTTAATGACGGGGTGAAAACCAGGAATTCGTCCAGTGGACCGAGTTCTGTTTTGGTCATTAGTATTTGGAATTTTGAATTTGTTTGAAATTTGATGCTTGGGATTTGGGCTTTTTCTAATAATCCGACTCATCCCGCCAGCGGACGATGCGCCAGAGGGCATCCGCGCCTTTACGGAAGCTGAAAATGGCATTTCCGGTGACATGAATATCCGTTCCAATATCCAAATCAAAGGTTTTTGTAAAGCGGGCTTCATCAGCCGCCGCAATCTGTGCCTCTTCATCAGGCAGACTATCCAGCACCACGCCCTCAGCGCGATATTCGGAGAAAAGCGTGGCATTCCATATTAGATTAAAATGGTTGTAGGCATGAAATAGCCGGCTGGTGGTGTGCAATTCCACATCCCGACCCCAGAAATTATAATCCCCTGAGCCACCTAAATCAGGGTCGTAGTAGATGAAGACGAACCCGGTATCAATTATCTGGGAATAGATGAGCGAATCACGATAAATATAGGCATAGCGCATGTTCTCCAGTACCTCTTCCGGTGACTGCTGGTTCGTCAAAGTCACACTGCTGCCTCCTAAAATATCGCCTTCAGTGGGCGCGAAGGGGTTCCAGCAGCCAGTCAGCAGTAAGACCAGCATTCCCGTCAGGATGCATGGGCGTATGGGGTTTTGGGGCTCACAGCTCATTGGAGGGTTTTCAGGTAGGTCCAGGATGGCATTGAGTCATTACCGGCATCTTCCCAGCGTGTAATCTGCCAATAATTATTATTCTGGCGCTTAATCAGCAGCAACGCCCGGCCGGAAAGGTGTTCCGGATAGGCTTCCCGGGAGGCGGTTTTGAACTTCAGGTGCAACTGATAATCGGCCTGGATCTGCATCTCGTCCAGGCTCAAAGTCGTTTCAATTTTATTAAACCAGGTTAGGGTATTGGTGGTATCGGTACTGAGGCGCGAAAATATGGCCTCCAGAAATTGACTTTCTTCCGTATAACCCCAATTGGTGAAATCCTGACCGCTGGTGTGGGCTACATTGGGATCGGGAATAAAGGTAAAGCCCTCATCGCTGGTGGTTGTGTCGGCCAGGACATCCAGGAAATACTTTTGATTCAATGCTTTAAACGCCAGCTCCAAATCGGTGAGGACAATTTCCCAGGTGGTGGGCTGGAGCCATTGGTAGGGTGAATTATTATCAGAAGGGGGCTGAGGATCCCGGGGTTGAAATAATTCACAACCCGCCAGGAATAGAATCCCCACTAAAACCAGCAAAAATATTTTATTATGCCGCATACAAGAAAATTAGACACAAGTCCTCTGAAAACAATACAGAGTTGAATTCTCCGATTCCTTTTTCATCACTTGTGAATTAACTCGCAATAGTTTTTCTGCGAGAGATAAGATGAAGAACCGATACCATAGGGGATGGATGGTTTCAGGGTTTGGTGAATATACACTGGAACTGAAAGATGTGGCTTCCGGCTCCTGGCAATGGGATGATATGGGGATTGTCGGGATGACTGGGAGCCGCTGAAATGGGGAGGAGTCCATTCTATGTCAAACGAATTCACGCTAACCAGCCCGGCCTTTAACCACGACGGGTTAATTCCGGAAAAGTACACCTGCGATGGGGCGAATATCTCACCACCACTGGAATGGCATGACGCGCCAGCGGAGACGGGAAGTTATGCCCTGATCTGTGACGATCCGGATGCACCGTCGGGTACCTGGGTGCATTGGATTGTGTACGACATTCCGGCAACGGAGACCCGTTTGGAAGCTAAACAGCCTGCGGTTGCAAAACTGGATAATCATTCAATCCAAGGGACATCCAGCTTTTACCGGCTTGGCTATGCCGGTCCCGCCCACCCAGCGGGACCCATCGTTATTTCTTTAAACTCTATGCCCTGGATACACAGCTGAATCTGAAACCGGGTGTCATGAAGGATGACCTGCTGGAAGCCATGGACGGCCATATCCGGGCAAAGGCGGAGCTCATGGGGCGCTATCGGAAGCATTAACCAGACCCCAACGAAATCCACAACAAACGCCTGGGGATTTCATTGCTACACTTTATCTCGTGGGTAATGACACACCCAAAAATGACGGGGTTTCAGCCCATAAACCTTCCCATGGCTGATGACCTTTTCGGTTATTGAGATTTGCAATTTAGAATTTGTTTGAGATTTGATGCTTGGGCTTTGTGATTTCGCCGCTTAGTAAGGGGCTGAAACTACGGAATCTGTGAATCCAGAATTTGAGGAATTCCGTTGCCACGCGCTTTACAGCCTGAGCGAAAATGGCCAGAAGAACTCTTAATTGAAAAATACTGCTACGGATGATGTGCTATTTGAAATCTTGAAAAGTAAAAATTTGTTCTTCGACCCTGCTCCGCGTTGCTTCGCACGGGCAGGCGGGGCTCAGAAAGACAAAATTTTACTTATACTACGGTTTTCACAGCAGCGCTTCAGCATGGATGAAGAATCCAACGGAATCTTGGCTTCAGCCCATGAACCTTTACATGACTGATGACCTGTTTTGGTTATTGAGATTTGAAGTTTAGAATTTGTTTGTGATTTGATGCTTGTGATTTGTGATTTCACCGCTTAACAGGGGTGCTAAAATCCTAAATCCTCACTGGTTATACTGAAAACGGCCGCCTGTGACTCTGAGACAGCTTTTTCTCTAAGTAATTACTAAAGATTCCAGACTAAAAATTGATTGATTACACCTATCTCCGTCTTCTGTAAAATATTGAGTATCAAGGGATACAGGTTTTCATTACGGTCTTTCTACCGGGATGAAATTTCGCCCAGAAAAATGTGCGCCAACTTTTTGGGTAATCCACACAGAGGGTAGAGCCAATGTTTTGCATAACTCCAGAAGCCTTCAATGCCATAGATATGCTCTCGTTCAACCGGATTTTCCCTGCTAACTACTACATGACCTCCTTTTACACGCAATGGGACATAAGCTTACCAGTCATCCGTGAAGTACAAGCTCCTGGGTTTTGTATTGGTTTTCACCAGTGTAATCACATATTCATGGTTGCGCTCAGGGATTGGCAATACACGCAATGTTCCAATCCGTTTAAGGGTGCCGAAGACGATGACCCTACCTGCAGCTCCCCAGCCTCGCTTACCCATTCGACGACCACCGAACTTTATATTGTCTTATCCTGTTCCAAGTCCCCATCAAAGGGCTCCCCACATCCATGGTTCAAAGCCATAATCATTCGGCAGCAACGGTAGAAACGATCAAGAATAGGGCGACTGGCCAAATCATGAAAACGCAGGCGATAGACCGGGACATCAAGACAAAAGTAATCCAAGATCTTTCGTCGGGCACTCTCTTCAAAGCGAAAACTTGCCCAGATGGGTTGTTGAGTGAACCGGTGACCACAAGATCGACACTTTTAGCGCCCATCGAACAGATTCGGACTCCAGTAATGACCACAAGCAGGATATTTCATTTTCATGAACCAAACTTACCCTCCCGGGTCCAATTTGTTTGCCGATCACCTAAATTTTTAGAAAAGTTTGGTTGCTTTACAAGAATATCTGCTTAACCTTCTGCCATTACATAACGAGGTTTAAATGTAAAAAGTGCGTACCAAAGAGGTGGCGTAACATTCTTTCTGTAAAAAGGAGTTAGCAAGCAGGGTCATGATTCGTCATCTTGTTGGTGACAAAAAAAACCAACAAGAAAGGAAGACGACCATGACCCAGCAACCCGAAGTTACACTGCCAAAGATGATTGTGGAACTGCTCATTGAAAACGGATTGAATGGTTTGCCAGAATTATTCAAGGTACTCATGAATGAAGCCATGCAG